>JAVVFG010000349.1:0-4453 GCA_032260445.1 Anaerolineae bacterium
CGTTACCAGCAGCCGGCTCAGCGTGGCGTTGGCGCCGAACAGCGCCAGCGTGACACCCACCTGGATCGCGGTCAGCCCCTGCCTGTTGTACTGCCAGATCACGGTGGCGCCGCTCGCCAGCAGCGCCGGGCCCAGGCCAGCGTAAAGGATCTGCTGCCAGCGATTGCGCAGGGCGCGGTTGTCGCCGTCGGGCAGGTTGTGGATCGCGGCGACGATATTGAGACGGCTGACGCGGTAGGACGACAACGAGACGATCACAAACGTGAAGAGCACGCCCGCGCAGGCGGCGATGATAATCGAGGCTGTGCTCACGTTGTAGCGGAACTGGAAGAACAGCTCGCGTGCGCCGAATTGGCTGCTGACGTCGTTGAAGAGTCCGCTCAGGAAACCGATCATCAAATAGCTGATGCCCAGACCGAACACCACGCCGCTCAATGCTGCCGCTAGGTCGTAGAGCATGCCCTCGGTGACGAACATTTGCACCAGGCGGCTGCGCTGCATGCCGATGCCGCGCGCCATGCCCATCTCACTGCGTCGCTCCGCCGCGAGCATCACAAAAATCATGAAGATAAGCAGGATCGCCGCCATGATCGAAAAGATGCCAAAGATGGTGAAGATCGTGCTGAAGAGCGTCCCGGCCACGCCGGACAGGGAGACAACGCTCTGCTTACTGAGGGGATCGAGCACTTCCATCTGGGTCATGTCGTCGATCGCGGCGCGCAGTTCCGCCGCGCCGCTGGCGCCCAGGGGCAAATCCAGCAGCCAGGTGCGATTGCCCAGGTTGCTCAGGATGGCGCGCAACGCATCGCGGTCGCGTTCGCCGCGTTCGCCGCGGCCCAACACCTCCGGCAATGTGGCCAGTTGTGCCCTGTTCGGCATCGTGCTGGCAGCCACATTGCTATAAGCGTCGCCGAAGATGGAGACAAGCGCGTCTTCGACGTCGCCGGGTAACATATCGCTCTCGTTAGCCACCTGCCGCTTCAGCGTGGTCAGCACGGCGGGACGGCTGAGGACGGCGGCAACCTGTTCGACCGCCCCTTCTTCCAGGGCCAGGATACGCAGGCGCTCGCTCACCGCCGTGGCATGTTGCATACCCTCGACGGCGTCCCCTTTATTGGAGACCAGCACCACGTTGACGCGGTCGGGCATGACGGGCGCGAGCAGCCGCTGCGCCTCGGCCAGATCCATCATCACCACGGGCGAAAGGGTCGCCAGTGGACCGGCCTCTTGCACGATACCGGCGACGCGGTAGGGCACCGGAATGGGGCCAAGGTAGATCTCCAGCAGGTCCCCAGTACGCGCATCCAGCCGCTCCGCACCCAGACGGCTCAGATAAACGTCGCCCTGGCGCAGTTGTAATCCCACCACCCCGAGGAGGCGGTCGACTTCGGCGCGCAGGGTGTTCAGGTTGAGCGCACCGAGCAGATTTGTGGCGTCAGGCAGGTTGAGCGCTTCCAGGGCGGGAATCGGTTGCTTGGCAGCCGGCAGCAGCCCCTGAAGCTGCGCCATGCTCCCCTCCGGCAACTGGGGCGCATCTTCGCCCACCAGTTCCGTGAGGAAAGCATTCGCCTCCGCTGTGGTGAACTCGCCTGACGCCAGCGAGCCGGCGGCGGCGACGGCGACCGCGGTAGTGTTGAGATCCAGCGTCGCCCCCGTGTCGGCGGCCGCCCGCCCCGCCAGGCGGAAGAGATCGGCAGCCGCTCGGAAGATGTTGCCCACACCCGGGTTGAGCGCTTCCATTTCCACCGGCTCGCCCTCGACGTTGTGCAGCCCAAACTGCTGATCGTAGGCGTGATCCACGGCGAAGATGAAGCCGAGCGGCTCGCCCTGCCCGCTACGCGTGTTGCGGATGATCGTGGGAAAGACGATGGCCGGCGCCACGCCGTCAATCAGCTCTTCCTCCAGGGCCTCGGCCTGCAGCCGCTGGTAACGCCCGGTGGGGATGCCCGGCAGCCCGTCGCGCAAAATCGTGAAGACCTTCTCGTACGGGGTGTCCGCCAGCAGGGAGGTTGCGACCGCGCCGGCCTCCTCTGCGCCTTCTGGGCCTGCGGCGGCCGTGGCAAAGGGATCGTCGTCGTCAGCCAGGCCCACCAGCGCGGCGAGCAGCGGGGCCGCGACGATCTCGTCAATCTCGCCGTAGGCGTCGACGGCATGGCGCTGGATGGAATAGTCGAGGGTGTCGCCAGTGGCGAGCGCGCTGGCGATGATCACCGTGCTCAAGGTGAGGCCGGTGACGATCAATGCCGTCTGCGCTGGCCGCCGCGGAATGTTACGCACGCCCAACCGGCCGATCAGCGGATTGCGCAGCGATAGGAGGGCCACGAAGAGCAGCACAATGCCCAGCGCCACGAGCATGACGAAGGAAAAGGTATTGAGCCAGGGGGGGAGGAAATCGAGCGCTAGCATGTTTGTTTCTCCATCAAACTGGAACTGATCGCGAGCTAGAGAGCTTGCTATCGTCTACGACGCTTACCCGTTCACCTTCCGATCCGTTCGCCCGATCGACTGCCAGCTCGCGGGCTTGTACCTCCGCGCGGATCTCGCCCTTGTGTCCATTGCCATCGTCCACGATCTCGCCGTCGCGCATGGTCACGACGCGATCGCAGAGGTCGCCGATTTTGGCGTCGTGAGTGACGATGACGAACGTGTGTCCCTGCTCACGGTTGAGGCGTTGCATCAGGCTGAGGACATCGTCCGCCGTCTGGCTGTCCAGGTTGCCGGTCGGTTCGTCGGCCCAGACAATAGCGGGCTTGTTGATCAGGGAACGGGCAATGGTGACGCGCTGGCGCTCCCCGCCGGAGAGTTCCGCCGGGCGGTGCTGAGCACGGTGTGAAAGACCAACGCTGTCCAGCGCAGCAAGCGAACGCTGTCGCGCCACCTGCGGGCGCACACCGCTCACCAGCAGTGGCATTTCTACGTTCTCGACCGCGCTGAGCACCGGCAGGAGATTGAAGGTCTGAAAAACAAAGCCCATCCGCTGCGCGCGATAGGTCGTGCGGACTTTATCCTTCATCTGATGCAGTGCCGTGCCGGCGATCAGCACCTCGCCGCGATCGATCTGGTCAAGTCCTGAAAGGCAGTTGAGCAACGTCGTCTTGCCGCAACCGGACGGTCCCATGATCGCGACCATCTCGCCCGGGTGGATCGTGAGGTCCACGCCGCGTACGGCATGGACTTCGACTTCGCCGGTGCGGTAAGTCTTGCTGATCTGTTTCGCGACAATAATTGGTTCGGTCATGAGTGGTTTCTCCGATAGTTCCAAATAAGATTTGATAGTAGCTGTCGGCAGAGATTGAGAGCCGGACCTGACCTCATCGGATGTGCGTTCTGTGGCAATCGTAGCCATGGGAATCCTCCTCGATTCTCTGATCTAGACTCACTACGCTGGCCCTGCACTTATGCCTGCGCCAGGCAGTGAGGCGTTGCTGCTCCAAAGTACATAGCCCGCTCCTGACAGGCCGAGGCCGACGGCCGTGGCGCCCAGGATGCCGAGCAGGTTCGCCAGCGAGGGTTCTAACAGGCTGGGGAGCCCGATGACCACGGCGGCTAGCCACATCCCGGCCACCCAGCGCGGGAACACGCGGGCTGACAAAGTACCAAGCGCCAGCAACACCAATCCTATGCCGCCAAGGCTGGCACCTACGAGGTAGCTCGGCACGCCGCCGATCGTGGTCGCCGTGCCAGCCATGAACACGTAGCCCGCCGTGGCCACTACATAGCCGGCGAATCCCAGCCGGCCGCTCGCCTTAGCCTGAACGGCGTAGATGCCGATCAAGGCGAATACGGTCACCACCGCCATCACGATATCCAGCCACGCCAGGGGCTCGAAGATGCTGCCGAGCACGTTCAGTACGCCGGCCGCCATGGCGGCCAGGCCGCTCCAACGGATGAGGCTTGAAGTAGTCATTGTCACATTCCTCCCGATAGCTCCGTCAGATCCTGACGATGCCATCATTGCCATTCACGGTAACAATCTGTCCATCTTTGAAAAAGCTTGTCGCGTTGCCGGCGGCAACCACAGCCGGAAGACGATACTCGCGGGCGACGATCGCCGGATGCGAGAGGATGCCGCCGCTGTCGGTCACAAGCGCACCGATCGTCGGAAACAGGACCGACCAGGGTGGCTGGGTCGTAGGACAGATCAGTACGTCCCCGGGTTGCAGCTTGCCGAACTCCGCTTCGTTCATGATGATCCGCGCCGGTCCCGTATATTGGCCCGGCGAGGCCGCCAGCCCACGTAACGTCGTGGGGTCGCCTGTCCCGGCGTCGTCGCTGTTCTGTTTGGAAAGCATCTTCTCCATCCCCCACATGACCACTTGGATCAGGTGCCGCGCTTCAGGTGGAAACGCATCGAACGACGGCGGTGCGGACGGTGCTTTGCCATAAGAAGCGGGGCCGGGATGCGCCGTCGCCCAGGCACGCTCTCCCCTCCGCCGCGTCACGGTCGCTCGCA
>JAVVFG010000350.1:0-4418 GCA_032260445.1 Anaerolineae bacterium
GCGCTTACGCTGCCGTCGGGCAGCGCAACGCCGCGCTTGCCCAGTATCAGCGCTGCCAGGAGATCGTTCTGGCCGAGCTCGGCGTGGAGCCGATGGCGGAAACAACCAAGCTCTACCAGGCAATCCTGAAAGCGGGTGCTGGCGACACAGTGCCGGACGGGATCTTACCACTGCGGACGCTGTCCCCCGCCCCTGTCGGGCGCAATCCGCTCGACGTGACGACGCCGGTCAGGCTGATCGGCCGGGAGCAAGAACTGCGTCACTTGGTCGATGCCTGGCATGCTACGCGGTCAGGGCGCGGTAGCCTCACCCTGGTCAGTGGAGAGGTCGGGGTGGGCAAGACCCGCCTGGTCGAGGAGTTCGCCAACACGCTGCGCTGGCGCGGCGCCCGCGTGCTGCGGGGCCGTTGTTATGAATTCGAGCGCGCTCAGCCTTATCAGCCTTTTGCCGAGGTACTGCGTGCCGCTCGGCCGGGCGCAATCGCCGGCGGGCCCGTTGTACTTCCTCGCTGGGCCCGTCGCGAACTGGCGCGGCTCGTGCCGGAGTACCAGGCTGGCAGCGATGCCCCGGCAACGCTTCGTACCGTTGTACCATTGGATGCCCCCGAAATAGATCTACCCGCCGCTCCGGACACAGATCCACAGCAAGCGCGCCTCTTTGGAGCCGTGAGCTATCTCCTCGCGGAGCTGTCTGCGCACGAGGCTCTCCTGCTTGTGCTCGAGGATCTGCACTGGGCCGGCGCATCGACGCTGCAACTGCTGCACCATCTTGCGCATACGCTGCACGAGCGTCCCGTGATGTTCGTGGGCACAGTCCGGCCGGAAGCAGTCGGCAGCGAACATCCGCTGCACGCCCTGCAACGACGCTTGGCCCGCGAGGGGCTTGTCCGGCCACTACGACTGTCACCCCTCTCGCTCAAGGGCGTGGAAACGATGCTTGCGGAGATGTCGGGCGCCGGAGCCGCGATCATGCCGTTAGCGACGCGATTATTCAGGGAGACCGAGGGGAATCCCTTTTTTCTCATGGAAATGGTGCAGGCCCTCTTTGAAGTTGGGCTGGTCCGTCTTGAGGGAGGCGTGTGGCAAGGAGATTTCGACCACATCAGCGTGCGCGAGCTGCCACTGCCCAGCAGCGTGAGCGCGGTCATCCAGGCGCGCGTACAGCGCCTGGATGACAAAGCCCAGGAAGCACTGCGCCTGGCCGCCGTGCTCGGGCGCGAGTTCAGCTTCGACTTACTGCACGCTATTTGGGGTGCGGGAGAAGAGGCCATGTTGGAAGCGCTGGACAACCTGCTGCGCCAACGGCTCGTCGAGGAGCTTGTCGACCGCGCTGATAGTGACTTTGCCTTCACCCATCATCTGATCCAGGAAGTCGTTTACCAAGGCTTGCCGCGCCACCGTCGTTACCATTGGCATGCGCAGGTGGGCGCGGCGATGGAAAGGCTATACGCAGACCAGCTCGAAACGAGGGTCGGCGAAGTTGCCCACCATTTCCAACAGGCGTGCCTCCTCGACAAGTCGCTGTGCGCGAAGGCCGTTACCTATTTGTATCAGGCGGGGCAGCAGGCGGTCCGTCATTCCGCCAGCGAGGACGCCATTGCCTACTACCGCCGCGGTCTGGAGATCCTGGCCAGCCTACCGGAGACAGCCGAACGTTTGCAGCAGGAAGTCGCGCTGCAGATCGCCCTCGCCGGCCCGGTGGGCATCGTCGAGGGGTACGCCGCCCCGGAAACAAAGCGCGTGTATGAACGGGCGCGCCTGCTCTGCCGCCAGCTCGGCGAAACGCCGGCTCTGTTCACCTCGCTGGTCGGGCTCGCACGTCACGATGGGGTGAGCGGGGAGACAGAGACGGCGCTGCAGCTCGCGGAGCAGCTCCTGGCGATCGCCCAAAAGGCTAACGATGGCGATATGCTCCTGGAAGCCTACCGCGAGATGGGTGGCAATCTACTATCGCGTGGCGAGCTGGAAGCAGCGCGCGACTACTGGGAGCGCGGCGTCTCGCTTTATGATCCCGAGCGGCACGAGCGCCACGCCTACCACTTCGGCCATGATCCCATCGCCCCCTGTCTGGGCTATTTGAGCATCACCTCATGGCTGTTGGGCTATCCTGACCTGGCACACGAGCAGAGCGCTGAGTTGGCCAGTATGATGCAACGGATGACCCATCCCTCCAGCATCGCCTATGTTCGCTGCCAGTTGGCGCTGCACGCCTATCTGCGACACGATGTACCAGCTTGTCTTCACCACGGCGAGGCGGGAACTGAATTGGGAGAAGTGCATTACCTGCCGAGTTGGACGGCGCTTGCCCGGGCGTTGCGCGCATGGGCCATCATCGCCCAAGGAGGGTCGGCGGACGCGCTCGCCCAATTGGAGGAGGCGACAAAACAATGGCGTGCTAGGGGCTTCGCCCACCTGGCTCCGTTGCTGCTGACGTTACAGGCAGAGGCCAGCCTGAAGTTACGGCGGCCGCAGGAGGGGATGGCAGCCATCGCTGCTGCTCTGGCCCTGACCACGAGCGGCGCGGATCGCTACTGGCTGCCGGAAGTTCGCAGACTGCGCGGCGAACTGCTGTTGGCGCAGGGCGAAGAAGACGAGATGGCCGAGGCCGCGTTTTGCGAAGCGTTGCAGACGGCGCGCCAGCAGCAGGCCAAAATGCTTGAGTTGCGGGCAGCCACGAGCCTGGCGCGCTTATGGCACGCTCAGGGGCGACCGCAAGCAGCGCAGGAGGTGCTGGCGACGGTATACGAGCGGTTCGACGAAGGCTTTGACAACTACGATTTACAGCTAGCCGCGACGTTGCTCGAGCAGTGTCGTGCCGAGCCACGCCCTGTTTGACACTTCTTTGAGAGCTGCCTGTTAAGTTAGTAGAGGCGTTGAGGACCAACCGTTACGACATACCCAAGGAGGAGCGGTAATGTCACCGCAAGAAAACAAGGCTCTGGTACGGCGCTTCGTCGAGGAGATGCAGAACGCACACGATCTCGACGCGCTGGACACGTTCTTCAGCCCGGATTTCGTGGATCATAGCGGGTTATCGGACCCGCCCACCCTGGAGGGCTCGCGCGGGCTGTTCACGATGATGTTCGCTGCCTTCCCCGATATGCACTTCACCATCCAACAGCAGATCGCCGAAGGCGATCAAGTGGTGACGCTCAAGACGTTCCACGGTACACACGAGGGGACGTTCATGGGCATCCCCGCTACCGGAAAGCAGGTCGAGATCAACAACATCGACATTTTCACCGTGCGTGACGGCAAGCTCGCCGAGCACTGGGCGGTCGGCGACTTTCTCGGCATGTTGCAGCAGATCGGGGCCGTTCCCGCCCCAGGATAATGGAGGTGTGAAATGATAACCGTCAAAGAGATGCCCCCACGCGAGAAATTCGAGCTGGCGGAGCAGAACCTGGCGATGGTGCGCCGCGCTGCCCGCGCCTTTGTGCATGACCATCTCGGGCCCGCGGCTGTCCAGGAAATGGAGAACCGCTGGCAGGAAGGCACCGTCGCCTCCCCGGACGGCGCATCGTCGGCTGAGCAGTACGAGGCGGCGTACGCCAACTTAATGCATACCGGCCGGACTGCCTACGGCTTCGTCCGCGAGAAGCTGGGCGAGGAGGGTGTGGAGCAGTTCGGGCAGGCGGAGGCGAACGCGCTAATCGAGGACAATGCCAGCCTGGCACTGTGGATGCTGGCACTGATCAGAGCATTCATGCCGGGCCGGGCCTTCAAGATGACCGCGGAGCAGTTTGCCTATAAGTTCCAGTGGCTGACGCCCTTCACGGTTGCCGAATTGAGCGAGCAGCGCACCGTGTACGACATCCCCGCCTGCAAGATCCTGGACTATCCGGGCACCGATGACCTTTGTCACGTCGCCTGCCAGCGGGTCTACCCCCGCTGGATCGCCGATCAGTTTAAGGTGAAGGCTGTGTTTGAGCCGCATGGCAAAGCCTGCACCCTTACCGCAACGCCCCTGTACTAGGGGCTTACCAGCCTGGCAGACCAGGCAACGGAGGTTTACGACAATGACAGCGCCAGTAACAGAAAACGTTCGGGATATCATCGCCACGGCGAATGATAAGTTTATGGCTACGTTCAAGGCGGGCGATGCCGCCGGGATGGCCACCCTCTATACAGAGGACGGGCAGGTGATGCCGCCCAACAGCGACTTCGTCCGCGGCCATGAGGCCCTTCAGGGCTTCTGGCAGGCCATCATGGACATGGGCGTCAAAGACGCGACTTTGGACATCGTCGAGGTGGAAGACCTCGGCGACACCGCCATTGAAGTCTCGACCTATACGATGCAGGGCGAAGGCGGGCAGGTTATCGACGAGGGCAAGTATATCGTGGTCTGGAAGCAAGACGACGGGCAGTGGAAGATGTACCGCGACATCTTCAACAGCAGCCGGCCCGCAGCCGCCTAGC
>JAVVFG010000351.1:0-4415 GCA_032260445.1 Anaerolineae bacterium
AACCTCAGGCTCTTCGCCCTCCATCTCCACGACAGCTTCGGCTTCTTCCGCCGGTTCCTCTGCCGCTGCCGCTTCAGCTTCCGCCTCGCGCTGCCGCTGCATCCAGCTAATCTGCTCTTCTGGCGTCACCCGGCGCAGGCTCAGGCTGAGCCGCTCTTCAGCCGGCTCCATATCGATAATCCGTACCAGCACCAGATCCCCGTCGTGCACGATGTCCGTAATCGTCGCCGGCCCATACACGTCGATTTCGCTGACGTGTACCAACCCGACGACGCCGTCCTGAACCTCGACAAAGGCGCCGAAATCCTCGACGTTCGTGACCCGGCCCTCGACCAGATCGCCGATGTTGTAGCGCTGCTCGACCGAGTCCCACGGATTCGGCAGCACCGCCTTCCGGCTCAGACTGACGCGCTCGCGCGCCACGTCCACGTCCTGAATTTCCACCTCGATGACTTCGCCCACGTTCAGCACTGCCGACGGGTGATCGACCCGGTGCCACGCCATTTCCGAGACGTGCAGCAGGCCGCTCACGCCCCCGCCGAGGTCGACAAAGGCGCCGTATTTGACGATATTCGCCACCCGCCCCTCGACGACACTGCCTGGCTCTAGCTCTTCCAGCGTGCGCTGCCGTTGTTCCTTGTGCGCCGCTTTCGCCGAGAGGATTAACCGCCGTCGCGGCTGGTCCACTTCTAGCACCTTCAACAGCAGCGTCTCGCCAACCTTGCGCGCCTTACGCGATTCGACGGCGGTTTGCCCGCCACCATAGCGCAGATCCGGCACGTGCGAGTTCGGAACGAAGCCCTGCAACTGGCCGAACTGCACGAGCAGCCCGCCCTTGTTATAGCCGACGATCTCCAGATCGACCGTCTCTTCCGTCCCGATCAGCCGTTCGGCCCGCTCCCAGTCTTCCTGCTCTAGCCCCTTGTTGATCGACACGAGCAGCTCATCGTCACCTTCCGGCGACTTCAGAACGTAGACCGGCAGCTCCATGCCCCGCTCCAGGCTCTCAACCATCGCCGGTTCTAGGCGATCCAGGTCGTTACGCGTCACGATGGCGTCTCGTTTCGCACCGACGTCTAGGAAGATGGCATCCTCTTCAACGCGGATGATCGTGCCGCGCACGATATGGCCGCGCTGTGGCATGCTATACTCATAGTCGTCCAACATATCGGCAAAGGAAGCGCCCGCGTCCATCGACGCCACATCCTGGTCCGTGTCCGCGGCGATCGCCGCTTCCTCTACAGGGTCAACTTGACTATTCTCTGAAATGTCCGTGATCATAATCTCCAAACTCTACAACAACAATGGCGGATAAAAACCCGCCGGTCCGGCAGACCGGCTGCGGTCGGTGCCACGATTAGGCGAATTCAGCCTCGTCGCGCAACCCTTTGTCGAGCAATTCACGCATTTGGTCTTCGGCTGTCGCCTTGTCCACGTCTCGCGCCACGCTCCACTCGCTGACCAGTCGGTTTGTGAGGCGCCGCAGCGCCCGTTCTTCCGTGTTATTGAGCTGGCGCTCGGCACGCCGGCCCCACAGGTCACGCAGCAGGCGCGCGACCTCGATCAGCGAATTCTCGGAGCGCACGTTGTTAATACGCGAGCGCCGGCTGAGATGATTTGTTGCCATCTCCCGGGGCGGCCGCTGTAATATCTGTACGACTTGCTCAAGCTCTTCGTGAGAAGCCAATGGCCTGAACAGGCTCTCATCTGCCTCGGCGAGCGGCACCCACAGGGTGCTGTCGTCGGTGACCACCTTGTAGTAGGCCCTCGAATCACCCCCGAGTTTCTTCTCCTCGATACACTCTATCTCGCCCACGCCGTGATAGCGGTGGACGATCCAGGATCCTGCATCGTACTGATGAGTCTGTTCAGCCATCGGTCTCTCCTTTGCGCTAACCGTCTCACTCAGCTTGCCCGTTCGCGACGCCGCGCGCGGCGCTGCGCCTTCTTCATCTTGATCCGCCTCAGCTCGCTTTTCGAGATGTGCCAGCGCTTACGGCGCGCTGAGCTGAGCACTTGGCTTTTGACAACGCTCTTGCGAAAGCGGCGCAGTAACTGCTCCTGGCTTTCGCCCTGTCGTATTTCAACTTTCGGCAACTATTTCACCTCCTTATTCATCGTGGGGTGAAAGCATCGGGACTTCACGGCCTCCCGCCCGGCAGCATCTGCCGCTCGGCTGCAGGACAAACCGTTTTGTCGTGACCGCTTTTGTCGGTGACCTTTGCGCGAACGCTCGCCTTCGCTGTGCTCTCCCCTGGCGCGAACGTATATGGCAAAAGGGAAACGAAGCAAACCCAGGGGACACGGTCCCGGCTGGGCTCATGAAGCTTTTACTCAATTATCAGCCTGACTAGAAAAGCCGTCAGTATCTACGTCACCTGCCTTGACTTGGAATTTGCGTCGTGCTGAAGATAATGAAGCGATATTATATTCCGCACACGCATACCCACAATGGACAGGATGCAGTATAACATAACGTACTCGCCTTGTCGAACGGAGACCGCATGCTCGCCCAGCAGCTAAAGTACCACTTAGGGGCCGGCGTCCGCCACCTCGATTCCCTCCATGGCGGCTGCATCGGCCAGGTCTATCTCGCCTACCTCGATGACGACCGCCGCGTCGTCGTCAAGGCGGCAGACGAAGAGAGCGCGCGCCTCGACCTCGAAGCCTACATGCTGCGCTACCTCGCCGCACACAGCCAGCTGCCGGTGCCCGCCGTCCTCCATGATCAGCCGCACCTACTCATCCTCAGCCATCTCCCCGGCGACAGCCGCTTCGGCGTTTCGGCTCAGGAACACGCCGCCGAGCTACTTGCCGCCCTCCATGCCGTCACCGCGCCCCAATTCGGCCTCGAGCGCGACACCCTCATCGGCGGCCTGCACCAGCCCAACCCCTGGACAGACTCCTGGCTCGACTTCTTCGCCGAGCACCGCCTGCGCTACATGGCGCATGAAGCCGAGCGCGCCGGTCGCCTCCCGGCCGGGCTACGCCACCGCGTCGAAAGCCTCGCCTCCCACCTCCACCGCTGGTTGCACGAGCCCGAGCAGCCCTCCCTCATTCACGGCGATGTCTGGACCACCAACGTCCTCGCCCAGGGCGGTCGCATCACCGGCTTCCTCGATCCCGCCATCTACTACGCCGACCCGGAGATAGAGCTGGCTTTCACGACCCTCTTCGGCACCTTTGCCAAACCCTTCTTCCGTCGTTACCAGGAGATCCGCCCGCTTCCGCCCGGCTTCTTCGAAGAGCGGCGCGACCTCTACAACCTTTACCCGCTGCTCGTCCACGTCCGCCTCTTTGGCGGCACCTATGTCGACAGCGTCGAGCGCACCCTGGCCCGTTTTGGCTTCTAGCGATGGTCTCGCGCCTCTCCGACCTCTACCAGCCTGGCGATCACGTCGAAATCCTGCTTGCCAACCACTGGCGCCCCGGCCAAGTGCTCGCTGCTCAACACCCCGGTCTTTGGGTTCAGAGCGCCGGCCAACGCTGGTTCGTCACCAACCGGCGCCACATCCGCCCGGCTGCCACCCCGCGCCCGCCGGCCGGCCCGCGCTAACGGTCTACAGATAGACGTCCCTTATAGTGGCAGCATGACCATAGCGCAGACATGAGGAGACCGACTGAATGAACGAACTCGATTTCACCCTTGAGCTGAACACCGACCTCACCGATAAGCGCGCCGAAGACGCCCTGTATGCCGAAGCAGACAGCCGCCTCCGTGCCCTGCGCGGCGAACACGATGACATCACCGGCGCCGCCGTTACCATCCACAAAATCGCCGCCGGCGAGACCTCCCTCTACGAAGCCACTGTCGTCGCCCGCGTCCGGCCCGAAAACGTCGTCGGCCGCGAGGAAGACCACGTCCCCTCCGACGCCCTCAACGGCGCCCTGGAGGCCGTCGAGCGCCAGGTCCGCGCCAAGCGCGAAAAGCTCGGCCGCCCCTGGGAGCAGCCCCGCCAGGCGGTTGAACAGGATGTGATCGACTTGGTCGCCGCCGAGCAGGAGCTCAACGACGACCTTGACGGTGACGACGCATGATCCACCACGCGGCGCCCGCCGGCCGCTGACCTCCGTGGACGAAGAGACAGCCCGCCATCTACTGGCCCTCAACCGTCGCTTTTACGAGCAGCTGGCGGCGCCCTTTGCCCAGACCCGCCAGCGCCCCCAACCCGGCTTTACCCGGCTCCTACCCTACCTTCCCGAGCCCTGCGACAGTGTGCTCGACGTCGGTTGCGGCGAGGGCCGCTTCGCCCGTTTCCTTGCCGGCCACGGCTTCACCGGCCGTTACGTCGGCGTCGACTTCAGCGAAGGTCTTCTCCAGGCCGCGGGCGCTGCGCTTCCCGACACCATCGACAGCGCCTTTCTCGCCCGCGACCTCGCGGCCCCCGGCGCCCTCGACCGTCTTGGCGCCTTCT
>JAVVFG010000352.1:0-4413 GCA_032260445.1 Anaerolineae bacterium
GTCTCAGCTACCTCATCCAGCAGCCCAATATCCCGCAGCGCTCCGGCCGTCAAGTGGCCGACCCCCGCCTCGCGCAGCCCGCCTTCGCCTTTGGTCCCTGCCAGCCACACCGCGCCATCCGATACCGGCCGGTCGCCCAGGTAAGCGCTCACCAGCGCCCCGCGTAAGACGGCCTCGCGCCGGCCGGGCGGGAAGTGCGCCAGGTAATCTTCTACCACCCGCCGCGCCACGTCCAGCCGCTCCGCGGCCGGCGAGCGTTTCAGCGCCCAGGCATAGGTCTGGTTCAGCCTGGCTCCCAGGGCGACCGCCTCCGGCTCGCTCGCGACGCTGGCAAACAGCACCTCCGGCGGCCTGGCCCGCGCGACCAGCTCGTCCCGCTGCATCTCCATCTCCCGGATGTGGCCGCGCACGCCCGCCTCCAGCCTGTCCAGCCAGTGGTCGCGGCTGGCAATGGGGGAGGGGGGCCGGCTCTCCCGGTCCGCGTAGTCCGCGCTCAGCCGGCCGTGCAGCAACGCCGGCACCGGCATCCGCGCCTCCAGGATCTGCCGCGAGTTCTCATAGTTCCAGGCGACAACGCGCGACAGATCGGCGCCCGTCTTTACCGCGCCGTCGATGATTTCCTCCAGCGGGGCAGGGGGCTTTTCCGGCAGCCGGCCGAAGACGGCCTTGTTGACCATCAGGCTGTTGCAGGTCATGCCGAGGGCGCCGCGGTTAGCAAGCGCCCGGTCAATGGCAGCCTCCATGACCTCAACGCTGTATACCTCACCTTCACCTAGCCCACCGGCCGTAGCCGGCGCGACGAGGTTCAGGTAATCAGTATCCACACGGTCAATGCGCGCCGGCAGGCGGCGGCTGTCCCCGGCCGGGAAGGTCTCGTCCTTCTCGTCTACCGTCTTCCAGGCGGGAATCGCCGAATCTACCGTCGGCCTGAGCACCACGTACTCGCCCGCCTGGTTCGGGCTGCGCCAGGCCAGCACTTTGCGCGCGCCGTCGTGGTCGGTGAACGGGTAGAGCCAGAGCGCGTCGTCGTGGTCGGCGCCGCCCAGAATCGCGGCAATGCCGGCGCCGCTGGACGACTCTTCCAGCGCCAGCCAGTCCTCGTCGTTGACCCAGGCTGTCCCGTAGCGCGGGTCGATGCGGATCTCCCCCCGGCCTACTGTCAGCCCCTGAATCCCGGCCCGCCGCCCGGCCGCGGCCGGCATCACGTAATGGCGCCCGCCGGGAATGGGCAGGCGCATCTTCTCCAGCGTCGTGTGGCTCAGCCGCTCGAGGTGCTGGTTCATAAGGCTCTTCACGTGGCTGCGGAACCACAGCGGGTGGCCGCCGCTGGCCAGGTACTCGCGCAGCGGCCAGCTCTGCAGCTCGGCCAGCGTCATGCGCGCGATGCGCCCCTCGCCGTCGATGCGCGCCATCGCCGCGCCGGCCGTGCCGTCCTCAATCGAGCGCACGAAGAGCTGCCCCTCGTCACGAAGCCAGCCCAGCAGCTGCGTCCCCTCGAAAAACGGGTGGAGGTTGATCAGGCTCTGGATATCCAGCCGCATCTGGTTGCGGCCGTGGACAAAGCTCAGACCCACAAAGGTCTGCCCCCCAACGGATGTTGGGGCGTTCTCCAGACGCACCTCGCGCTTCGTGTCGCGGGGGAGGAGGAAATCGACCGGGTTCCCCTGGTCGTCGCGCAGATCCTCGGCGACGATGGCGTGGCCCTTGTCCTGCCCGGCCGGCGTCATCACCGTGAACTCCACCCGGCCGGCGCGCTTCAATTCGCATAGTAGTGCATCGCGTTTTTGGGACGATAGGCCATCGGAAAGGGCCATCCTTCTAAGCAACGCGACTAGCATCCGCCGGCTGATCAGCCCCGCGCCGTCCCAGATTTTGGCCTCGCGCTCATCCTGCTCCATGTAGGCGATGCGCACCTCATCCGGTGCGAAGAAGCCGCTGACAAAGTGCGGCCGCATCAGCCGCGAGAGACGCTTCGAGAGCACAAATGCGCCCTTGTGCAGGTCCAACCGCAACCCCGTAGCCGCCAAAAACTGCTCTGTGTCCATGCCGTCCACATAGAGGTCGTTCACCTGCTCCCCGTTCACCCAGCGCAGGGTAGGGCGGTCCCGGCCGAGAGTGTGGACAGCGTGATAGGCCGCCTCTTCGCCCACCGGCCGGGTCAGCAGCCTCCACGCCCGCCCGGTCGCTTCCAGGAAGGGATAGACGGCGCCGCCCAACGCATCGTCATAGCTGACCACGTTATAAGGCAGAGCCTCAAGTTGTTTGTGTGTCAGGACACCGTGCCTGCTGCCAGGGCTGCTACTACCACGTCCACCCATCATGTCCCTCTCTTTTCCTCTGTTAAGTGGCGAAACACAGCAAAATCGTAGTCAAAGCAAAGAGCAGCTCCGGCCGGCGTGAGTTACCCTTGATCGAGATTCCTGAAACGATTTCCGGAGACCACATGTCACGAACCAGAGCCTTTGACGAACAGGCGTACATCGAACAAATCACAACCGGCCCCTGCTTCATCTGCGAGATGCTCGCCGGAAACCCCGACTATGCTCACCATCTCGTCTACCAGGATGAACACGCCGTCGTCTTTCTCAACAAATACCCGACCCTCCACGGGTACACGCTCGTCGCTCCCCGCACACACCGTGAACAGGTAACGGGCGACTTCTCGCCGGCGGAATACCTGCAGCTGCAGGCCCTGATCTACCGCGTCGCCGAAGCAGTGCGGCAGCTTGTGCCCACCGAGCGCGTTTACCTTCTGTCCCTGGGCAGCCAGGAGGGCAACCGCCACGTCCACTGGCACGTCGCCCCGCTGCCACCCGGCGTGCCCTTTCTGCAGCAGCAGACGGAGGCCCTGCGCACCGACAATGGCATCCTGGATCTGTCAGACGAGGAGATGGCGGCCCTTGCCTCGAGAATGCGAAAAGTCCTGGGCGACGCGAGCTGACCGCGAGTGGTTTGCCCGCCGCAGCGCGGCTGTGGTATTGGAATACGAAGGACGACTGTACGATGCCTCGGAAGGAGAACATCTGGTATATTACCGGCGGAAAGGAACTGAAACCGGCCGATGTTCGCTGGCTACAGCGTTCCGTCTTCACGATTGCGCCGGCTATCCTGTTATTGACCTTGGCGGCCTTGGAAAAAATAAACACTGTAATCAACAGTGACAGAAACGATGGGTGATCAACAGCTTCCGCAGACAGATTCCATTGAAGAGCTGGCCCATTTTTGGGACACGCATGACCTGACCGATTTCGAGGATCAGCTTGAGGAAGTTCACGATCCCGTTTTCGAGCGCGGGCAAACGGTAACCGTGCACCTCGCTCCCGAAGAAGCGGAAGCCGTGAGAAAGATGGCTCAAGCTCACGGGGTCGGCGATGCTGACCTGATCCGCGAGTGGGTCCAAGAAAAGATCCGGGTGCGATGAGCTTCTGTATTCGACAGTGGCAAAACGGGACACCGCCATGAAGAAACCATTGCAGAGACTGCTTCGAGAGGGTCACTACGTTGCCGAAGTGGACGTGGAGCTCGTAATCACCGACGAGGGTTGGTCTCCTTACCTCTCTCTTGAGGACGCTAATAAACTGGATGATGTCCGGCAGGCGCTGCGGCGCGGAGATATCGCATCCGCTTCCAGATTGGGCCGTATTTATCGGCTGACGCCGGTCACCGCCTAATATCCCGAGTCGCTCATATTGGCACCCGCTCACCCGTGCCTCCGCTTGCGCGCCTGCCGGATCCCCTCCCACCGCGTCGGGTATTCCACCACCTCCACCAGCTCGCCACAACCGGCCGGCAGCCGCCCATAGGCCAGCACCACGGCGGGCGCCAGCCGCACCACCATCTCCCGGAATCCTTCCCGGAACAGGTAGCCCTCCAGCATCCCATCCGCAGGATGGGCGTCATCCAGCCGCACGCCCACCGCCGACACCGCCACCACGCTCCGCCGCGGCAGGCCCAGGAAACAGAAGTCGTAGCTCTCCGCCGTACTCCAGCTCACCGTCGGGATCACCGTAAACCCCTGGCTCTGCCAGAAAGCGCCGCACCACCGGTTCCGGTACACATTCCACATCTGCAGCATCAACGGCCAATCGCGGTACAGGCTGAAGTCCGGACTCAAGACCGTCGTATACGGCGCCAGCGCCTCCAGCGCCTTGCGCGGCCGGCTCCATACGGTTTCAAAGCGGTAATCGTCCATGAAGAAGTGCACCGCGCCGTCATCCGGCGGCTCGTTGGCCCGAATGCGGGTGCGGTAGGGCGCCAGCCACCGTGGCACTCGCTCCACCGGCACATGGGCCAGGCAGGGGATGCCCAGCGCATTGTCCGATGGAAAGAGCTCCAGCGCGTGCAGGGCGTCGAAACGGCCGGGCTTACTCTGCCAGCGGTGCGACGTCCGCGTCATCAGAACATGCCCCTGGC
>JAVVFG010000353.1:0-4394 GCA_032260445.1 Anaerolineae bacterium
CGAGACGCTGAAGGAACTCGGCGCCGACGTGCTCATCAATCGCCATGAAGAGGACTGGGGCCGGGCCGTTTACCAGGCGACCGGGCGCCAGGGCGTTGACGTCGTCGTCGACAACGTCGGCGCCGCCACCTACCATACCTCGCTGCGCTCCCTCAAGAAAGGTGGGCGCCTCCTCACCGTCGGCAACACCAGCGGCCCGCGCTTTGAGCTCGACAACCGCCTGCTCTTCGGTAAACACCTGTCGATTATCGGCAGCACCATGGGCACGCAGCGTGACTACGAGGCAGTCATGGGTTTCGTCTTTGCCGGTCGTTTGCAGCCGCTCATCGATACCGTCTACCCGCTCGCGGACGGCGTCACCGCTTTGCGCCGCCTCGAATCCGGCGACGTCGCCGGCAAGCTCGTCCTCGAGCCGTAGCTGCCTGCCCGTTTCCCTGCGCACGCTCGCGTGACTCTGTATCCCTGTTTGTGTCTGGCGCTATATCCCTGCCTATTGAGGCCGGCCGGACTCGCTACCATAATACGCCTATGGTCAGCGATACCAACCAGCTCCTCCGGCTCAGTGAAGACCCGCCTGCCGCCGCCCGTGCGGCGCGCCTGCGTTACGTCAGCGATGAGCAGCCGGGCATCGTCCGCAAGCGCTGGGGCCGTGGTTTCACCTACTTTGACCCTGAGGGCAAGCGCATTACCGGTCCGGAACAGCGCGCCCGCTTCGAAGCGCTGGTCATCCCTCCGGCCTGGACCGACGTCTGGATCTGCCCGCATGAGAACGGCCACATCCAGGTGACCGGCCGCGACGATAAAGGGCGCAAGGTCTACATTTATCACCCGCGCTGGGAAGCGTTACGCAACGAAACGAAGTTCAACCGTATGGTGCTCTTTGGCGAAGCCTTGCCGCGCTTGCGCCAGCGTATCGACCACGATCTTCGCCGCCATGGTGCGCCGCGCGAGCGCGTGCTCGCCGCCGCCGTCCGCCTGCTCCAGGAGACGCTCATCCGTGTCGGCAATGACGAGTACGCCCAGAATAACGACTCCTTTGGCCTCACGACCCTGCGCCAGGAGCACGTCGAGGTCAACGGTAGCCAGCTCCAGCTCCGCTTCCGTGGCAAGAGCGGCAAGATGCAGGAGGTCAGCATCCGCGATCCACGTGCCGCCCGCGTCCTCCGTGCGCTGCAGGATCTGCCCGGGCAGGAGATCCTCCAGTACATCGACGATGACGACAATCTACGCGATGTCACCTCCGGCGATGTCAACGATTACGTCCGTGAAGCCACCGGCGAACCGTTCACCGCCAAAGATTTCCGTACCTGGGGCGGCACCGTCCACGCTGTCCGCGTCCTCCAGGAGATCGGGGAAGGGCGCGACGACAACGAAGTCGAGCGCAACCTCGTGCAGCTCTACAAAGAAGTTGCCGCCCAGCTTGGCAACACACCGGCCGTCTGCCGTGACTACTACGTCCATCCTTGCGTTCCGGACTGCTACCGTGCCGGCACCTTCTTTGCCTGGTGCGCCGAGGCACGGCCTTCGGCCGAAGAAAAGGAATGGCTGTCGCCGCATGAGCAGCTTGCGCTCCACTTGTTGCGACGCTCCGTCTCCGCTGGCTGACGCCGCGAACCGTGACTTGTTTCCTACTTCTCGCGCAATGACTTGACATAGTGAGCGTTTTCCTGTATTGTCTGAACAGGCGAATTGTTGTATTATCCCGCACCCGCGGTGCACAGGCGCGCTTACTCCATTCACTGGCTGCCGGTGCTGGCAGGCGTATGACCAAAGAAGATTTGCTCGAGAACTATGCAGGCGTAGATGAGGTGAGCAGGCGCCTCAATATCCATCCGGAGTCTGTGCGTCGCCTCATTCGCCAGGGTAAACTACCGGCCATCAAGTTCGGCAACAAATGGCTGGTCGAATCGGGGACGCTGGAGCAGTTCGCCAGCCGTTACGATCCCCGCCCCGGCAACAAAGCGACGTTGCTCTAACGACCGGACTCGCGCAGCGGATCAACAAAAAAGAGGGTATGCAGATGCAAAGAGCACCAGAGATCGAGAATTTCGCCAAAATCCGCGTCGTCGGCGTCGGCGGTGGTGGCAGCAACGCCGTTAACCGCATGATTGAAGCCGGCGTCAGCGGTGTTGACTTCGTCGCCGTCAACACCGATTCCCAGGCCCTGCTCTTATCCGAGGCGCCCACGCGCGTACACATCGGCGAAAAGTCGACGCGTGGTCTCGGCGCCGGTGGCAATCCGGAGCTGGGCGAAAAGGCAGCCGACGAGTCCACCGACGATCTCTTCGAGGTGCTCAAAGGCTCGGATATGGTCTTTGTCACTGCCGGCATGGGCGGCGGCACCGGCACCGGTGCGGCGCCCATCGTCGCCCGCGTTGCCCAGGAACATGGGGCGCTGACCATCGGCGTCGTTACTCGCCCCTTTATGTTTGAAGGCACGCAGCGCAGTAAGGTCGCCGAGCAGGGACTCGACCGGCTCAAAGAGCATGTCGATACCCTTATCATCATTCCCAACGACCGCCTCCTAGAGCTAACCGACAAGCGCGTCAGCCTCAACGAGTCGTTTCGTATGGCCGACGACGTTCTCCGCCAAGGCATCCAGGGGATCAGCGAGCTGATCACCGTCCCCGGTCTGATTAACCTCGATTTTGCCGACGTGCGTGCCATTATGTCCCAGGGTGGCGCGGCGCTCATGGCTGTAGGGGTGGGCGAGGGTGACGACCGGGCCCGTATTGCCGCCGAACAGGCGATCAGCTCGCGTCTCCTGGATGTCACCATTGACGGCGCGCAGGGTATTCTCTTCAACATCACCGGCGGCCCCAACATGAGCCTCTACGAGGTGAACCAGGCTGCGGCCATCATCCGCGAGACCGCCCATCCGGACGCTAACATGATCTTCGGCGCCGTCATCGACGAGTCGATGGAGGACCGGGTGCGCATCACCGTCATCGCCACCGGCTTCGAGCGGACAACCCCCTCGCGCCGCCAGATGTTGCAGCAGCAGTATGGCCAGCAGAGTGCACCTAGCGCCAGTGAACGGCCCCTCCCCTCACGGCAGGTCCCCCCGCGCCCACCGGCACCCCGCGAGGAGGACGAGGACGAGCAGCCGAAGTTTTCACCCAACAACATCGATATCCCGGCCTTTCTGCGCCGTCGCTAGCTCGCTCCTCGACCTCCCGCAATAAAAACGCCCGGCCTCAAAGCCGGGCGTTTTTTTATCGTTTACGACATCAACCGCGACGCGCGGGCCGCGGCTAACGGCTACAGATCCTCGTCGTCGTCATCCCAATCGTCCTCGTCGTCGTCATCCCAATCGTCGTCGTCGTCATCCCAATCGTCGTCGTCATCAATATCGTCGTCGTCATCGTCGAATGGGCCACCAAAGAGCAGGTACAGTTCCAATTCGGACATCATGTTTCTCCTTGTTCAGGATCTCCGTATTCCTGACAATACGCCGCCCAGTATACGGATGCGTCGTAGAAAATCGATGCAAGAAACGTTCAAAATCCGTGACAAAGTCCGCCGCGCGCTATGAAATCTGTCGAATGCCGTCGTTTGCCCGATCGCCGCGGCGGCTAGGCTAGTTCGCTGGCCTCCGCCAGGGAGAAGCGGTAACCGGTACCGGGAACGGTTTCGATGACCCGTGGTATGTCCGGATCCAGTTCGATCTTACGCCGCAGCCGGCTCACCAGCCCGCGCACCAGGTCCCGGTTCCCCTCGCCGTTGTAGCCCCAGACACGCTCGACGATCACCTCGACCGGCACCACGTGCTCGCGGTTGCTCATCAGCACATAGAGAAGCCGGTACTCGAGCTGGGTCAGGCGCTGCGGCTCGTGGCCGGTGACCGCGACGGTGCGCGCGGCGGGATCCAGCCTCACGCGTCCGAGATCGAGCGGCGGCGTGCGGAAGGCCGGCACGGCGTGTGCCCGCCGCAGTAACGTTCGCGCGTATTGTGCCAGCAGCCGCGGCCCGACTGGCCGGGTCAACACCAGGTCCACCCCTGCCTGCAGCAGCACGCACGTCTCCGCTTCCCCCCGCGGCTCGCACACCAGCAGCAATGGCACCTGTGTAACGCCGCGCACCGCCCGGATCGCCGTCATGTCTGCTTCGCTCTCCCTATCCACGGCAACGACGATGAGGTCGGCCGGGCGCTGCAGCCAGCGCGCTGCCACCCGCTCCAACGCCGGCGCGTTCGCCACCGCCAGCCCCCCGTGCCGTAACACAAAGGTGAGAATTTCCCGCTCTTCCGGATCCTCTGCTACCAGAATCGCCTGCATCATCCACCTCCAGCTTGCGATCCAGTGTAACCGCATCGCCAACGCTGTCAATAAAGCTTAGCCGACCGGCGCAGCCACGATGTTAAGAGCCGCCCCGCCGCGACAGCGCCCCGGCCG
>JAVVFG010000354.1:0-4336 GCA_032260445.1 Anaerolineae bacterium
CCAGCGCCGTCGATAGCGCGACCGAGGATAAGATCCAGCAGGCCATTGCCCGTGTCGCCGAGCGGCAGACGACGATCCTGATTACCCATCGCCTTTCGCAGATCCGCTGGGCGGACAAGGTGCTGCTGATGCGGAAGGGGCGCGTCTTCGCCGCCGGCCAACACGAAGAGCTGATGCGCGAACACGCCGCCTACCGCCGCATTTTCGAGCAGTATGGCGATAGCGCGCGCAAGCCCTCTTGATGAGCGGCGACGTCGTTAGCCCTGCTCCACACCCATATCGTCGAGTTGCACACGTCGCGCTGTCTCATCCTCCCCAATGGTCAGCCGTTGCGACTCAAGCTCATAACGGAAACGCTCTATCCGGTTGGCGAAGGCCAGCTCACCCCACACGGCCTGCGCATCGCGCCCGCGCAGCCGCAGCCGCGCCTCATGCCAGCGGCACCATAGCACCAGCGGCTTCACACCCAGCGCTGCCTTTGTACGTCGAAGACGTTCGGCACCTTATCCAGACGCTCCAGTAGCCACTCCAGCTGCGCCAGATCGCTAATCTCCGCGACCATATAGACCGTGGTAATGCTGTTCGACGTCGTCTTTTTCGTCTTCGGCGCGCTGATCTTCCGCCCCTTAAGCACGTTCGTGATGTCTTCGACAAGACCCGGCCGGTGGTAGGCGCGCACGATGATCGGGATTGGGTACGTTTCCTCTTCGCCGCCCCACTCCACGTCGATGAGCCGTTCCACCTCTGTGATGTGCTCCAGCGTCCTGCAACTGGCGCTGTGCACCGTGATCCCCCTGCCACGCGTGATGTAGCCTTTGATCGGCTCCGGCGGGATCGGGTTGCAGCAGCCGCCGAACTTCGTGGCGAGACCACCCATCCCTCGTACCGTCAGCCCGTGCGACTCTTCGCGCGCTTCCTGCCCGAGCAGAGGGCGTAACTCGTCGTCTGGCTTCAGCTTCTGCTGCAGCGTGGCAATCGCGCCGCCGAGCTGGCTCGACTGGATGTCGCCAAAGCCCACTTTCGCCAGTAACTGGTCAACATCATCGTAGCGCAGCGCGTGGGCAATGTCCGCCACCGAATAGACGTCGCTCAGGCCCAGCCGCTTGAGCTCGCGCTCGACAATCGCCCGTCCCTGCTCAATATTCTTCTCCCGTTCCTGCTCGCGGAACCAGGAGCGGATCTTGCTGCGCGTCCGCGCACTGCGCGTGTAACCCAGATTCTCGTTCATCCAGTCGCGGCTCGGCCCGCCGCGGCTGGCGGTGATGATCTGCACCCGGTCGCCCGACTGTAGCTGGTAATCCAGGCTGACCATCTTCGTGTTGACCTTGGCGCCCCGGCAACGATGGCCTACTTCCGTGTGGATCTGGTAGGCGAAGTCGACCGGTGTCGAACCAGCCGGCAGATCGATGACGTCGCCGCGTGGCGTAAAGACGTAAATCCGCTCTTCCAGGAACTCCTGCTCCAGCAGGTCGGTGTCCGCTGCGGCGTCGCCGGTGTCGCGCAACGTCTGCAAGAGCTGGCGGAACCAGTGAATACGTTTGACGTCATACGCCGTGATACTGCCGCTGTCTTCCTTATACGCCCAGTGGGCGGCAATACCCAGCTCCGCTTCCTTGTCCATCTCCTCGGTGCGAATCTGGACTTCGAGCGTCTCGCCGTTCTCGTCCATCACCGCCGTGTGTAGCGACATGTAGCCATTCGACTTCGGCGCGGCGATATAGTCGTCAAACTCCTGAGGGATCGGCTGCCACAGACTGTGCACCGCCCCCAGCACCTGGTAGCACAGACCGTGCGCTTCTTCGGCCCGCTTACGGCGGTTCTTCCCGTTCGCGCTTGGTCCGGCGTCGTGGATGATCACCCTCAGCGCATGCACGTCATAAATCTGGCCCAGGCTGACCCCCTTGCGCTGCATCTTGCGGTAGATAGAGTAGATGTGCTTGGGCCGGCCCGTGACGGTCGCCTTGAGACCGATATTGACGATGCATGTTTGCAGCTTCTTGGCCGCCGCTTCAATCCGCTCGGCACGTTGTGCGCGGCGCGCGTCCAGTTGTGTGGCGATCTCGCGGTAATGTTCCGGTTCCAGATAACGGAAGGCGAGATCCTCCAGCTCCCACTTGAGCTGCCAGACGCCGAGCCGGTTCGCCAGCGGCGCGTAGATCTGGCGCGCTTCCGACGCCAGTTCCTGCCGCATCTCCGGTGGGAGCGTCGCCGCTTTCCGTAGCTCCTGCAGGCTATCGGCAAGCTGCAGTAGGATGACGCGTACATCCTGTTCGATCATGCTCAAGATGGCACGCCGGATCTTCTCCAGCTTGCTCGCGTCCCCTTGCTGCGCGTATTGCTTATGATTGCGCTCCGCAGCATAGGCCCGCAAGTTCTCGAAGGCGACGAGCAGCCCTCCCGTACGCGGACCAAAGCGGTTGTATAACGTTTCGATGCTCAGCCCTTCATCGGCCTCCAGGGCATCGTGGAGTAGCGCGGCGACGATGGTGTGGTCGTTGACGCCTAACCGGGCGATGATGTGCGCCACCGCCAGATTGTGCTGCAGACACGACTCACCCGAGGTGCGCCGTTGCCCACCGTAGGAGTTGGCAAGAAAGGTGTAAGCCTGCTGGATCTGCCGCCTGAGCTCCTGTGGCGTCTCTTCAGGCAGGACCTGCAGTAATTCAGATAGGGTCACTGGGGCTGACTTTGTCATACAGCTTCATTATTCTAAAAGCCAGCGTTGCTGGCAACATACCTAAGTCCTCATTAACCCGCAGCGCGTGCCAACATCCGGGCGTAAAAAAGGCGCCCTCGTGGAGGACGCCTTTGCTGATCATCTCTAGTCGCTGTCCCGTTACGATTGGCCTTCAACCCAGTCCTCGGCATCGTCGGCGACATCTTCGACGGTCTCGGCAGCGTCCTCTGCCATCTCTTCGGTTGTCTCGGCTGCCTCTTCTGCCGCCTCGACTACGGCTTGCTCCGCCTCCTCGACCTTCTCGCCAGCCTTCTCGCCGATCTCTTCGGCGGTCGCTGTCGCCTCCTCAATCGCTTCTTGGGCTGACTCAGCCTTCTCTTTCGCCTCACGGCGCAAGGTACCGGTCGCGCTCTCTACTTTGTGCTGCGCCGTTTCCAGGGAATCTGTCACCCTTTCCTTGCCGTGCTCTAACGCTTCGGCGACATTTGCGCGCACGTCATCGACCCGTCCTTTCCCTTCGTCGAGTACAATGCGTGCCTGTTCCTGTACCTGGTCCGTCGTCGCCTCCATCCGGTGGCGCGCTTCTTCGGCGACCTGCACGGCCTGCGTACGATACTCCTGCAGCCGTTCCTCACCCGTCCGCCGCAGCGCTTCACCGCGCGCGGCAATCTCCGCTCGTGTCGCCTCGCCCGAACGCGGCGCCATGATCAGTGCCGCTGCTGCCCCGACTAGACCACCAATAACAAAACCAGCCAGGAAAGCTCCGGTCTCGCTGCTGTTTCCTTCGCTCATCTCTATCCTCCTCTGCACTCGTACAAAACGTGTTAATCGTCCAGGTTGCGGCGCGGATCACCAAAGAGGACCCTCAGCCCTTTCCGTACACCGACCGCATATGCGGTGGCTTTCGTCACGGGTTTGACCACATTCTCGCCCACAAATGTCGTGGTCCCCCGCACCATGCCAACTGTTTCATTCGTCTTCTCTAGAATGGGCTTGATCTCAAACTCGAGCATGTTGACCAGGCGCGTGATCATCACCAGCATAATGACCAGGATCGTCGCAAAGAGGCACGACTGCAGGGCCAGCGCAATAATCGCGATGTCGCGGACCGCCTCGACTGCCCCCGGGTAGTTGCCTGCCGCCCACACAATGAACCAGATCAGGGCTGCGAACAGAAGCAAGCCAACCACGGCGCCGATGACGATATAACGCGTCTTGATCGGGCCGCCATTATCGCGCCCTTCTACCGCGTGCATGGTGGGGTCAGTGCTTGGCTTGACCGGGGCATTAATACTCATAGTCGTTCCTCAGAGCTGTCTTGTGTTAACCACCAGCTGGTAATCAGCGCGATCCAGGCGCCCACACTGGCGCTGAAGAGGTAAATGGCGCCTAACTTAAGTATATCGATATTCAGGAAATCTCCCAAGAGGTGGCCGAGCGCAAAACCCAGCCAGGCCGTGACGACGTAGAGCACTACGCGGCGCGCCGGCCCGCCCAGAAACAGGTGGAAACCGGCGCCGTACGCGGTCGCCAGCAGAAATCCCAACACGAATCCAGATGCCAGCCCGGTCATGATGCCACTGCCTCCACGATTGCCAGTTCCTCTCGCTCACTTTCACCCGCAGTTTGCGCGTCGGCAATCAACCCGCCGCCCACAAC
>JAVVFG010000355.1:0-4335 GCA_032260445.1 Anaerolineae bacterium
CGTCGTACTCCAGCCGCACCAACCCTGGTGCAAGCACAGTAAAACGCGCGGCCCCGGCACGCACGATCGCTTCCGACCGGGCCACGGGAGAGACGTCAGGTTGGAGGTACGGTGGAATGTTGTCCATGCGCGTGGCCCTTGTCGTACTGGCGCCGGCTAGCCAGGGATCAGGCCCAACTGCCGCCCCGTCGTTGCCAGGATCTCAAGCGCACGGTCAAGCTGCTCGCGCGTATGCGTTGCCATGTAGCTCGTGCGCAGCAGCGACTGCCCTGATGGCACCGCGGGCGTGACCACCGGGTTGGTGTACAGCCCGCGCTCGAACAGCATCTTCCAGGTGAGGAAAGTCGGCTCGTCGTATCCGATGATAATCGGGATGATCGGGGTCTGCGTGCTGCCGACGTTGAAGCCCAACTGTTGCAGCTCGCGCAGCATATAATTACCGTTCTCCCACAGCTGTTCCACGTGTTCTGGCTCGTTTTCCATGATCTCCAGCGCTGCCATCACTGCCATCAAGTTAGGCGCCGGCAGGCTGGCGCTGAAGATCAGGCTGCGCGCGTGGTGCTGGATGTAGTCGATCACCGCCGCGTCGCCGGCGACGAAGCCGCCGATGCTGGCGAACGACTTGCTGAACGTGCCCATCACCAGGTCTACCTGATCGTTGAGGTTAAAGTGAATGGCCGTGCCGCGCCCACCGCCGAGCACGCCCAATGAATGGGCGTCGTCGACATACAGCCGCGCGCCATACTTCTGGCACAGGGGTACGATCTCGTCCAGCGGGGCAATATCGCCACTCATACTAAAGACGCCGTCGACGACCACGAGCTTGCCTGCCGCCTCCGGAATACTGCGCAACACCCGCTCGAGGTGGCGCATATCGTTGTGCCGGAACCGCTTCATCGTTCCCAGGCCGAGCCGCACGCCATCGACAATGCTTGCGTGGTTTTCCTTGTCCAGAATCACGTAATCTTCTGGGCCGATCAGCGCCGACATCGCCCCGAGGTTTGCCTGCATACCGGTACTAAAGATGACGGCCGCTTCCTTGCCGACAAACGCCGCCAACCGCTTTTCCACCTCGCGGTGCAGCCGCAGCGTGCCGTTGAGATAGCGCGACCCGGTGCAGCTTGTTCCATATTCGTCAATAGCCTGCTTCGCAGCCTCTCTTACTTTGGGATGGGTTGTTAGGCCCAGGTAGTTGTTCGACCCGATCATAATCACCGTCCGCCCTTCGACGGTGACTTCCGTGCCTTCTGTGCCATCAAGTGGCACAAAATAGGGGTACAGCCCGCTCTCCCGGGCAGCACGCGCCCGCTCCATGCGTGGGTCACACGCTATTTTGGCAAAAATATCCATGACTTCATAACCCTCTCCTGGCATTAGCTAAGTCCCGCCGATTGTATGGGGTGGGGGGATAGCCGTCAAACCCAGCGACGCCCTGCCGGCCCTCTTCTTGCGGGCGCTGTCGTCCGCGGCTGGCTGCCGGAAAGACTCACTGCGCCGTCAGTCAACGTCCTCTTTATACAGCCAGCGGATTGCATCGCGTGTACTGGCAAAAGCGAGCTCGGGCAGTTCGTCCGGTCCGAAGAAGGCCGCCGCATCGGCGTCATCCCCCGGCTCCAGCTCTCCACCGATCAACTCTGCCCGGTACAGAATGAAAATCGAAGCGCCAACACTTCCGGCGCAGGCGTTATAATACACGTCCACCAGGCCTTCAATGCTTACCTCTAGCCCTGTCTCTTCGCAGGTTTCGCGCGCGGCAACTTCGCGTGGGTCCTCGCCCCGGTCCAGATAGCCCGCCGGAATGCTCCACTTCCCCACCTCTGGCATCATCCGCCGCCGCACCAACAGGATCTTACCCTCGTCGATGACCAGCGCCCCTACGCCCACCTTGGGATCAGTGAAGTAAATAAAGCCGCAGGCAGGGCAGGCACGGCGCGGCTTATCGGTTACCTGACGCGTTTCCAGGGGCGTCCCACAATGCGGGCAATAGACGTAGGCCGCCGGTGCGGGATCAGGCATGGTTCAGACACGCTGCCGGCGAAACAGGAGCGTCGCCCCCAGCGAAATGATCAGGGCGAGCCCGAGGACAATCTGTGCGATCCGCAACGGGCTCATCCCGATTCCCCCGCGGCTTGCCTCGCGTTCCGGCTCCGTTGTTGGCGCTGGTGGCAGCGGCGCCGTCGCTACTTCAGCTATCGCCGGCTCTTCAAGGGTTCCCGTGGCTTGCAGCGCCGGTTCTTCGCCGGCCGCTTCCTCCTCTGCCAAAGCCGCTTCCGCTGCTTCCTCTACCTCCGCCGCTTCTGGCACCGGCAGCGCCAGCGCGGCTGGCTCTTCCGTGAGCGTTTCTGTCGGCGTCAGGGAGGCGCTGCCAAACAGCTCAACCTCCGCCGCGTCTGCAGCCGCGTCTTCGTCGTTGAAGGTGCGCGCCGCTTCCCCCTCCTCCTCAACCGCTGCCTCTTGTGGTGCCTCGATTCGCTCCCCGCTCACCTCCCGCACCTCCTCGACGGCTTCTTCCTCGACTGTCTCGACGACGGCGACACTGTCCGTTGCCGTTTTCATCGCCGGCCGTTGCCCTGTGAAGAACTCGAGCCCCACCGCCAGCATGAAGAAAAACGCGGTAAGCACCGTCGCCAGCCGCAACGCCGGATAGAGGGTTAACCCAGGCGCGGAAGCCGGCGAGCCATAAACGGCCGGATCAAGCGTGTAGTTGCGCGGTGCCCGTGCCCGCGGCAGCCGCCCGACCTGCTCCTTGATCGCGCGCAGCTGCGCCACCTCGGCGCGCAGCGACGGGTCGGCGGCGAGCTCGGCTTCAAACCGCTCGCGTGCCGTCCCGCGCAGCTCACCGTCAAGGTAGGCGTTTAGCGCTTCCTGCCTTTTCTCCTCGGCAGTCCGTGTCAGGTTTCGCAGAATTTCCAGCATCACTTTGCAAAGCGGCGCCAGCACTGTGCGGCGCCGCCGTCCTCTTGCCCTTGTCTCTACGTATTAAGACGATACTCGACGGGCAATAGTTCCCCAAATCCTTGTAAACATTCCCTTAGTTTGCTCCGTGCGCGGCTGATGCGCGACTTCACCGTGCCCAGGGAAGTTGACATAATATCGGCGATCTCCTGGTACTCGTGCCCCTCGACGTCACACAATACCGCGGCAACGCGTTGCTCGTCCGGAAGCTCGTCCAGACAACGTTTCACCGCGTCCACCAGTTCCACCCGCTGCCGCATCTCTTCGGGCGTATCGCTGTTATCGGCCATGAAGCTGGGTGACTCGATCTCTTCCGTGATTTCGTCGAGTGACGCTTGCGGGCGCCGCTTGCGGCGGCGCAGCTCGTCATAGCAACTGTTGGTCACAATCCGCAGCAGCCACGACTTGAAGCTGCCACCACGAAATCGCTTAATCGCCTTATACGCGGAGATAAATGCTTCCTGCGTTGCGTCGTCGGCCGACGCTGGATCTCTCATGATCCGGTAGGCGACGTTGTAGACGATGTCCTGATAATGGAGAACCAGCCGGTTATAGGCGCCGATATCTCCCTTCTGCGCCCGCGCGATCAGGGTTTCCTCGTCGATCATCGACGTCTTGCTGCGAGGGGGATAACCCCCGGCTTGTAGTTGCATAAGAACCGGCAGCCGGCAGTTGACACGGTGGGTGGCTTACTCTATACTCGGCGTCGCTGGGCCGAAGTGGCGGAACAGGCAGACGCGCACGACTCAAAATCGTGTTCCTTCGGGAGTGTGGGTTCGATTCCCACCTTCGGCATCATTATCAGATGCCCCGGCATTTTACATGCCCCGGCACTCCTTCTTCAGCCCGGGCGCATTATAAGACGCGCCCGCATGCCGGGCAAATCCACGACCACCTGCTGGTGGTCGTTTTTGTTTCCTCGTCCCCGGTCCATAGTACCCTTGACAGCCCTGGGTGTATGGATCACACTTGGGCGCTATGGGTACCTGGAAGCGCGTTCTCTTGTGGCTCGGCGCCGGCTTGCTGCTCGGCGTAAGCGCCGGCCTCTATCTCGGCTGGGTCGTCTGGCCTCCTGAATTTACTAACACTGACCCCGCCATCCTGCGCGACGACTATAAACGCGACTATGCCGTGATGATCGCCCAGGCCTATGCCGTGGACGGCGACCTCGACGCCGCCCGCCGTCGCCTCTACAGTCTCGGCGAGCCAGAACCCGACCGCTGGTTGCTGACCCTCACCGTCGACACCATCCTCTCAGGACGGAACGAGACGCAGGAGATCCGCCCGTTGGTCGGGCTAGCGCGTGCCCTTGGTCTATCTTCCCCGGCGATGGCTCCCTACCTCGAGGAGCCACCAGAGGAAGAGGCAGAGAGCGATGTT
>JAVVFG010000356.1:0-4307 GCA_032260445.1 Anaerolineae bacterium
GTGCGCAGCTTGCCGATGGTGGGCAGGCGCTCGCGCCCCTTCATGAGCAGGCGCACGGCACCCGCGGCGAGCAACAAGACGAGGAGCAAGCGGGCCAGCGTTGTTACCAGCGCGGCGTCAAGGGCGGGCCAGGCGACAAACTGGAGCTGCTGGCCCCGTTCTAGCATCCAGTGCCAGCCGGTATGGGCGAGCAGCGCGGAGAGGAGCAGCGCCAGCACCCGCTCCTGTGCGACGTGGCGGGCGACGACGCGTAAGGTGACCACGGCGGCGACGAGGGCGACCATCTGCGCCAGCTCGACGCCAACGTTAAAGGAGAGGAGCGACAGGAGGAGATGGTCGCCGGCCAGTTGGAACGACTGCTGTAGCCCAGCCGAGAAGCCGACGCCGTGCACGAGCCCGAAGGCGCCGGTAATCAGCCAGCGGCGCTGCAGCGTGCCGCCCGCCTCTGCCGCTGGTGCCGTGCCGGCCACGATGTTCTCCAGCGCCATGTAGACGATGGAGGCGGCGATCAGCGTCTCGACCAGCGGCAGGAACCATTGCCCGCTCGGGGTCAGGTTGTAGGCGGCGCCGATGAGGGTGATGGAGTGGGCGATGGTGAAGGAGGTGACAATAGCTACCAGCGGCCGCAGCCGCCCGTGGCGGAAAGGGATCACCAGGCAGAGGAGGAAGAGCAGGTGGTCGATGCCGTCGAGGACGTGCACGAAGCCGGTTTTGGTGAAGGTCCAGGCGGCCTGATGCCAGCGCGGATCGAGATGAATAGGCTCGCTGCTGCCGGCGACGTCGTAGGCGCGTATCGGGCCCGCGGGCGACAGGAAGCGGATGATCAGATGGGCGCGCTTCTGTACCTCGGGCGCCATGCGCAGCTGCAGGGCAAAGTCGCTCTGCGGCGAGACGATGGGGTATTGGAGGTGCACGTCAAAAAAGCCCTGGTTCCAAAAGAGATCGGCCGTGGCTGGCAACGGCTCTCCCTGCAGATGGGCCAGCGCCGTCTCGTAGCGCTCGAAGCTGGTATCCGCGGGAATGGCGAGGCGGCTCGCCCGGACCGCGGGGACGAGGAGCCGGTCCTCCTCAAAAAAGACGATCTCCTTACTCACGGCAACGGCCGCCCGTTCCAGATGGGGTTCAATCCCTGCCAGGTCGAGGTAGCCGGGCCCGCGCTTGGGAAGATCTAGGTTCAGGAAGAGCACCAGCGGGATGCGTAGCAGGACGTCGAGCTTCTCCTCGCTGGGCTTGACAAAGGTCTGGATGACCACTTCCTCGGGCATGTCATGGGCGCCGGCCGGGCGCGCGGCAACCAGCAGGTGGGCCAGCAGGGCCACAACGGCAATGGCGTACAGTGCTCGTCGCATGCGTTTCCTCCTTGTCTTTATCGCCCGGCGCCGGCCAGGCGGCGTGCGCTGGCCGGCGCCAATCGTTAAGCGTCACTCAGCCGGCATCAGTCGGTGGGACGGAAACCGGTGGCGACGAACTTCTGCGCTCGTTTGCCGGTGTCGACCTCGGCGGTGTAGAGGTTGCCTTTGGAGTCGGTATCCAGGTTATGCACCCAGTGGAACTGGCCGGCCTGGCGTCCTGAGCGGCCGAAGTAGCCCAGGATCTCGTCCGTTTCGCGGCGCAGCGTCCAGACGACGTTGTTTTCGCCGTCGGCGTCATAGACGTAGCTCTGCCGTTTATCGGCGGAGAAGGCGAGATCCCAGGTCGAGCCGTTGCCCAACGTCTCCTGGCGGATGTAGAACTCGCGCACGAAGGTGCCGTCCTTCTCGAAGATCTGGACGCGGTTCTTGACACGGTCGCAGACGTAGACGAGGCCCTCGTCGGTGATCACGGCACAGTGGACGGGGTTGCCGAACCCGTTATCGCCCTGATCGTCGGGCGGCAATCCATAGGCGCCCCACATGCGTTTAAACTCACCGGTGGTAGCGTCAAAGACGATAACGCGGTGATTCGCATAGCCATCGGCGATATAGACCTCGTTGGCCTCGATGTCCACGGCCATCTCGGCCGGGCGGCCCAGATGCATCGGGTCCGCATCGCCACCGGTTACGCCCGCCCGCCCGATCTGCAGGAGGAAGGTGCCATCCTGGCTGAACTTCAGCACCTGGTGATCATTGCCCCCGTTGCCGGCGAGCCAGACATTGCCCATATCGTCGACATAGATGCCGTGCTCGTTGACCGGCCATTCGTAGCAGTCGCCGCCGACGACCGGGTTGACGCCCGGCTCCGGCGTGCAGGCTGCCGGCCCGCCCCAGGCGTCCAAGAGGTTGCCATCGGTGTCAAAGGAGATGACGGGCGGGGCAGGCAGACAACACATCGAGCGGCCGAGCTCCAGGCCGCGCTCATCGTTAGTCAGGCTACCCGGCCGCTGCACGATCCAGATCACATCCTGGGTATCGACGTCGATGCCGGCGACCTGGCCCAGGAGCCAGTCATTGGGCAGCGGCTTCGGCCAGAAGGGATCGACGTTGAAGTTCGGGGCCACATTGTCTTGCCGCTGGGCGGCTGTTTCGCTGGCGGCGGGGTTGGAGAGCGCGAACGACAGTAGCAGCGCCACGGCGATGGCGCCGATGTAGAGGAACGGTACTTTACGCATCTTGGCCTCCTCGTTTCAGTAGGAAATACGAACGTCTTAGCAACTGTGCAGTGGGGACATGGCTCAGGCTACACAGGCATCACCTCCTCATCAGTAGCAAAGTCATTGAAGATGATGAGCTGGCTGTGACGCGAGGAATGATGGCAGACGCGCAAGCGCGGATGAACGTTGCGTGAAGAGCAGTGTTGTCCGGCGAGGCGATCGTGCGTTGGCCGCCCGCTAGCGGCGGGGACACCGGGCCTTCAGGCCGGCAGCGGCAAGCACGGGTTGAATTGAATGGGCTGAGCGGTTCGTGGCGACGACGTTAGGGCAGAACGTGTCGTTCGTGTTGAAGTAGGCTCTCGGTGCACACGGTGGCTAAACCGCTAGCCGCAGTATAGCAAATGCGCTAAGCGAATTCAAGCATCCATCTGCCGGGTCGAGGAGCTAACCATCCCGCAGGCGCGCGGCCTCGGCGACCATGAAGGTCAGGATCTGCTCGAGCCGGTCTGGCGTCAGGGCATGCCCGCCGCTGGTGTGGTAATGGGTGATGTGCTCATGGGGCCGCGCGCGGGCGATGACCTCGCCGGCATCTTGTGAGTATTTGTCGCCGTCGGCGGAGACGATTAGCAGCGGGCGCGGCGCCGTGGCGACAAGCAGATGGTGCAGATCCCAGTGCGCGGCGAAGCCGGGGATGATCAGCGCCATCTCGAGGGGGATGCCGTGCTGGCGCTTGTACGCGTAGGAACAGAGGGCGCCGCTCGCGGCGGCAAAGGCGATGCGCGGTTCCAGTGCTGCCTGGAACAGGACGGTATTGCCGCCGTAGGAATGGCCGAGCGCGCCGATCCGCCGGGCATCGACGCGCGGGTGGTGAGCCAGGAGGGCCAGGCCGCGCGAGGCATCGGCGAGCACTTTGCGCATCAAGGTATCACCGAGCACAAGACGGTTGCCCATCTCGACGAAATGCTGCAGATGATCGTCTTCGTGTACCTGAGTGCCAGTGGCGTTTTTGCGGCGGTCTTCAAAACAGACCGAATCTGGGGCGAGGACGGCAAAGCCGCGCTGCGCCAGCGCGGGGGCAAATGCCTGCAGCGGATCGCCGGCGATGCCCACGACCTCGCTCTTGCCCAGGTGTCGCTGCGAAGCATGTTGGTGGTGCACGATGACCGCGGGGTAGGGACCTTCTCCCTCGGGGAGCAGCAGGTAGGCCGGAACCACATCACCATCGGCAGCGGTGTAGGTAATACGGTGGCGGATGTAGCCGGAAAAAGGGACAGACTCCTGCACGTCATAGTCTACAGGCGTCTCGACCCGTTCAAAGCCGAGAAATTGCCCGATGCGCTCGCGCAGCGTCACTGTTTCATCCATAGGTGATCTCCCGTATCTTGCGTTGAGGCGGATATGGCCTGACCGCAACTTCGTAGGGGGCGCGGCGCATTGACCCCTGGCTTTGCTCGGCTCTATACTTGAGTCTGCCACGACATTTCACGGGCTACAACGCCAGGGTTTCAGGTGATCGAATGGCCGGCTGGTTACATCCGCAATTGACGGGGCCGCCGCATGCAGCGGGGTCCAGGGTACGGCAGGCTGAGCTCGGCTTCACAGCGCCGATCGTTGCCCTTGTCGTTTACTTATTTTACACCTGGTTCGCGGTACGCGACCGCTACGAGATCTTCCTCACCTTCCACGACATGGGGACGGGGTTTGATACGCGCCCGTTCGGCCGGGTGACGGCGAGCCG
>JAVVFG010000357.1:0-4283 GCA_032260445.1 Anaerolineae bacterium
CGCGGCGCCAAAAGCGAGCAACACCAGCGCCAGCCCACTGAGCATCGACAGGACGACCACGAGGATGACGGCGCGGCGCATCGCCGCACGCGTGACGCGCCCGCTCTGGACCGCGCGCTGCGGCCCGGCGCGGACACTGCTGTCGGCGCCGTGCAGGGAATCACCGTAGTCATTGGCCAGGTTTGACAAAATCTGCAGCAACGTCGCCGTGAGCAGAGTCAGGAGAACAACGGGCCAATTGCGATAACCGTCGCCCCAGGCCAGCGCCAGCCCCAGCCCGGCGGTCGCCAGCGCCAAGGCCAGCGTTCTCGGTCGTGCCGCTTCTACCCATACCTGCCACGTCGTTGCCATCAACCATGTCCTTGTCTGTTGGTCCCTTCGTGCCGTGAGGCGATATTGTATCACACGGCTGGCAGCGCTACCCCGAGGGCCTTACAATAAGGAACATGAGCTCGTTTGCAGCCTTCGCCCGCCGCTGCAAGATGCGGCACGATTTCGCCGACCGCTTCCAGGTGCGCTACCAGCACCCGGACGGCGACAGCTACGATACCTGGGTCAGTGGCGAGGAGGTGCTCTCCCGCCTGCGGTCGGCCGGAGCCGAGGAACGCTTGCGCAAGCTCGGCCGGTCGCTCTTTGGGGATCTCGCGACAGCGCGCGAGGCAGCCAAAAAGGCAGCTAGACGGGCGCTGCATGACGAGCTGCGCGACCGGCTAGGCGACGGTCTCGAGTCGCTCGCCGGTGGCAACCCGTTCGGCGATGGCCTAGTCGAGAGTGTGCGCGGCAAAGCAGAGCCGGAGGCCGGACGCTGGCCAGCGTACCTTGACGACGAGACTTTTCGCGCCGCCGCCCTGGAGCTCGCCTGGATCAATTTGCGCGGCTCGTTCCCCGAGCCAGACCGCGAAGAGGAAAACGACGAATGGGTATGAAACGAGAGGGACAAGCGGCAGACCGCCATCTCGACCTGTGGATCGGGATGCGCCTGGGGCTGCGCAGCGGCGCATACGGTGGCCTCGTCGCCGGTATCCTCGTCGGCCTCCTGGCGGCGAGCCTGGTCTTGTTCACCGATCTGACGATTCCAGGCCTTGTTCTCTTTAACATCTTCTGGTTGGCGGGCATTTATGGCTTTGTGCTAGGGGTAGTCGCCGGGGCCCTTGGGGGAATGATCGCCGGCGCGATCATGGGCGCGACCCGGGTGCCACAACGGCTAACCCTTGCCGGCGCCCGCGCCGGGGCGTTGAGCGGCTTCCTGCTCATCGTGCTCTTTTTTGCCCTCTACACCTGGCTTAACACGGGCACAGTCGCCGCGGGCGCCCTTGTCGATCTGCTGCCAGTCGCCCTCTTCACTGCTGTCGCTGGCGCCGTCGCCGGGGCCATTGGTGGCAGACGCTTCGCCCACTACTATGCCCTACGCCCCACCAGCGCCGATTACGAACACGAAGCGCGCTGGACGCGCGACGCGTAGGCGCGCTGCGAAGCCGGTCTCCAGCTATTTGTCGCCTGCTTAACCCGCTATTTGCTCCAGCGCTGCCTTCATCATGTTGAACTGGGGAAAGATGCGTGAACGAAGCGCTTCGAGTTGCTCTTCGCCGTTTCCCAGCAGCTCGCCCAGCGGAAACGCGTGCGTCGAAAGGTTAATGAAAATATCGAGCCGGCCGAACCGTTCCAGAAGCTGCAAGACAACCGCCTCGGCGAAGTACATATCTGCGCCATCTTTCTCTTCGTGACCAGGAATCAGCATACATTGCTGCTCGCGTTTCTCCACTTCCTTCTTGATCTGCGCCGCGCGGGCGTGATCCTGGTTGAAATAGACGAGCGCCAAATCGATGCCCCGCTCAGCAAAGGCGACGGCTAGCGACTGTGTTTTATCTGTCGCCCCGCCGACGATGAGGGCGACTTTTCCCTGAAGCTCCACGTTTTTCCTTTCCGGCCGTGCTTCTTCTCCTTTCAGCGGTAACGGGATGATCGAAATCTCCCGGGCGGATCCGTTCGCACTAGCCTGGTAATTGCCGGACTCTTGAAAGAAATGATCTGCTGTCATGAAATGTTTCTCTCCTTAATGGGAAAGAGCTGTGCCGCGGGGCCCAGGCACAATCACCCACGGCGAGACGGTTCCTGTGCACCTTCTCACGCATAAGACTACTCGAGGGTTATCCCGATTACAATGTATCAGGGTATAGGCGCCGGGTACATTTCAGTTATGTTTCACACAGGTTGTACTCTCGACAAGCTGCGGTCTCCTCTCTATAATCAAGGCCATATCAACAGCTTCCGCCAGTACACGCAATCTCGGGACAGAAGAGAAGGTAGGGGAAATGATCCGGGTTCTCGTCGTTCACCAGACTCGTCTCATCAGCAGTATTATCGCCAGTGTCCTCGAAGAAGAAAGCGATATTCGCGTTGTCGGCCAGGCAACAGATGTCGAGGAGGCGCTGCAACAGCTACAGGAACAAGATTGTGAAATTGTCCTCGTCGCGGCAACCCTGCCGGACAACGGCGCGCTGACGATGACAGAGGCGATTGCCCGACACGACCAGCCAACAAAAGTGCTGGTCATCGGCCTACCTAACTCGAAAAATGCCATCCTCCAATACGTCGCCGCCGGTGCCTCTGGCTATGTCCTCCAGGAAGTCTCCACCGAGCGGCTTCTCGATCACATCCGCGCCGCTTATGATGGCAGGGCAATCATCGGCCCCGATATCGCCGCCGCGATGATGAGCCATATCAGCGAGCTCGCACGGATTTCCGAGCAGACAGATATCGACCCGCAGGCCTATTCTGAGCTGACGCCCCGGGAACAGGAAGTGCTGGAGCTGATCGGGGAGGATTGCAGTAACCAGGAAATTGCCGACCGCCTGTTTATTGAGGTGGGCACAGTGAAGAACCACGTTCACAACATTCTCAAAAAGCTCGACGTCAGCAGCCGCCACGAAGCAGCGGCTTTCCTGCCGTTCGTGAAGAAGCAGTCCGACGGCACCCCTTAGCCACGCGGTGGCCACTCTGCCGCTCACGGCTCTCTTATTATGCCAAACTAACGCTGCCATTGTACTCTGAGCATAGCGACCGTCTGCCTTGCAGAGAGACCATGTTCTCTGCAGGTGGGGCATAAGGAGAATTACATTGGACAGCTCACTACGCCTATTTTCCATCCGCGGCATCGCCATCCGCGTACACATCACCTTCCCGCTGATCTTGATCTGGGCTGCCCTGCAGTTTGGCTTTCTCAACGACGCAGGCTGGACAGGCGCGCTGTTTGGCGTCATTGTCATCTTGTTTCTCTTCGTCATCGTCACCCTGCATGAGCTCGGTCACAGCGTCGCCGCACAACGGTACGACGTTCCGGTAAAGCAGATTGTTTTGCTGCCGATCGGGGGCGTCGCCCAGCTCGATCACATCCCCGAGTCGCCGTGGCAGGAATTCGTGATTGCCATTGCCGGGCCGGCCGTAAACTTCGTGCTCGCGGTGTTCTTGGGGGCGCTGCTCGTGCTACCGGGCGTTGAATTTGTCGGCGCAGCCGAGTTTACCGATCTCAGCAGTATCACCCTCCCGCTCCTCTTCTCCTATATCTTTGCCTACAACCTTTTCCTCGGCGTGTTCAATCTCCTGCCGGCCTTCCCCATGGACGGGGGCCGCATCCTGCGTGCGCTGTTGGCCGCGCGGATGGATTATCTGACCGCGACGCGCTGGGCTGTTCGCGTCGGGCAGGGGCTGGCCTGGGTGCTCGGCCTCTACGGCTTCACCAGCGGCAACTTCTTCCTCATCCTCATCGCCTTCTTCATCTACATGGGCGCCGGGCAGGAGGGACAGCTCGTACAGCTCCGTACCATGCTGCGCGGCGTCACCGTCGAGCAGGCCTTTTCGCGCCAGGTCAACACCTTGCGCCCGTCGGACACCCTGCACCAGGCCGTCGTGCTCACCCTGCGCACCCTGCAATCCTCTTTCCCCATCCTGCAAACGGGCCGCCTGGTCGGCATTCTGCCCTACCAGGCGCTGGTAGAGGCCCTCGATGAGCGAGGACCTTCCACACCAGTCGGCGATGTCATGGTCCGTGACGTTGAGCCCGTATCGCCGCGCGACGAGCTCTTCGACGTACAGCAGCGACTGCAAACGAGCCGCCTCGATTCCCTGCCGGTAATGGACGGCGACCAGCTCCTTGGCGTGATTACCACCCGCGACATTAGTGAGCTTTACCGGCTCATGGCCATCGATCCCGATATTCTGCCCGGTCGTGCCTGGCGCCCGCAGGTCCCGTACTCCCCGCACGGCACAACGGATACGGCCTGAGC
>JAVVFG010000358.1:0-4273 GCA_032260445.1 Anaerolineae bacterium
GCGCTGGTCGTAACAGAATATCGAAGGGGGCCCCGGTACGCCGGGGCCCTTTTTTTTATTAGTTGCTCGCGTTTATGCCCACGTGCGCTCGTCAAGCATGCCGCGCTCTTCCGCCCCAATCTCATCCGGTCCAATGAAGCGGACGTCGTCAACTGAAACGCGACACACCTGGCGCACAGCTTCCTTGAGGCGCGCTGCCAACTCGCCGGTGTCGCTATCCTCTTGCAAAGCGACACGGACGGTGAAGACGTCGCGGTCACCGGCGCGCGTCACAACACCTTGAACAGCAGCGGCCTGGACTACCTGGCCAACGGCGAACCGCAGCTGGTTGGGATGAACGAACATGCCGCGGACTTTCACCGCTTCGCCACTGCGCCCCACTAGAATGATCGTGCGCTCCTCTTGCCGGCTACTTCCCGGCGCAGGGTCGCCATTAATGGCCATGTCGCCGGTGCCTAGTCGCAGGAGGGGGTAAGCAGGGTTGAGGAGGGTGACGACGACCTCGCCAGGCGCGCCGGCGGCGACGACCTGACCCGTCTCCGGGTCGACGAGCTCGACGATTGGCTCCGGCAGCAACTGCAGCGCCAGCCCGGGCCCCGTACTGAGTGCCAGGACGCCGAGTTCAGCCGTGCCATAAGCGTTCCCGATCTGGATACCGTAGTCTCCGGTCAGGCGCTGCCGCAGACTCGGCGGTAGCGGCTCGGCGGTGACAAACGCTTTTTCGAGACGGAAATGGTGCCGGAATGGCTTGCCCTGATCCTCGCTCTTCTGGATCAGCGACATGAGGAAGCTGGGCGTGCCGGCGTAACCAGTAGCCTGCAGATCCTCGAGGAGCTTTAGCTGCAGGTCGCTGTTGCCCACCCCCCCCGGAATAACCGTGCAGCCCATTTCCACCAGCGCCTGGTCGAGGTGCAGCCCGGCGGGAACGAGGTGATACGACAGCGTGTTGAGCACCGTGTCGCCGGGGCCAAAACCACTCTGGCGCAGCGCCAGATGCATCATGCGCAGGATGGTGTCGTCGTCCCCGCCATCAACCTCGTAGATCGGGCCAGGCGAGAGGAAGATGTGGCGCACCTCGTCGCGCGGCACGCCCAGCATACCGCCAAACGGCGGATCGGCCTGCTGCCGGGCGACGAGGTCGTCCTTGGCGAATACCGGCAGTTTCTGCAGGTCGGCCACGGTCTGGATATCGGCCGGCAGCAGGCCGGCGTCGTCGAAGCGCTCGCGTACGGCAGGCGCACGCTCATAAGCGCCGGCAATCACAGCACGCAGTTTCTCGTCCATTGTGTCCATTGTCCGTCCTTATCCAAGCCAGCGTTTGCGCCGCCGGTAATGCTTGACGTCGCGATAGCTCTTACGCTCCCCTACTTGCGTCAGACCGAGGTAGAACTCTTTGATGTCCGCATTCTGCGCAAGCTGCTCGGCCGGTCCGTCGAGCACGATCCTGCCCGTCTCCATGACGTAGGCATAATCGGCTGTATTGAGAGCGACGTTCGCGTTCTGTTCGACTAACAACATCGACACGCCGCGCTCCCGGTTGAAGCGCCGGATCGTCTCGAAGATCTCGTGCACGAGCATCGGCGCCAGCCCCAGTGAGGGTTCGTCCAGGAGCATCAAGCGAGGGCGGGCCATGATTGCCCGGCCTATGACGACCATTTGCTGCTCGCCACCCGAGAGATAGCCGCTCGTCTTACGCCGCCTTTCCTTCAAATGGGGGAAGAGTTCATAGACGATATCCAGATCCTCGCGGATGGCTGCCGTTCCATCGCTCCGGAACAGCGAGCCGCTGCGCAAGTTCTCCTCAACCGTGAGATGTTCAAAGAGGGGCCGCCCTTCGAGTACCTGGACAATACCGCGCCGTACGATCTCGTCAGGCAGCAGGTTGTGTATTTCTATCCCATCGAAGCTAACGCTGCCGCGCGTGACCTCACCCTGCTGCGTCCGCAGGAGCCCGGATATCGCCTTCAACGTCGTCGATTTGCCGGCACCGTTGGCACCAAGCAGCGCCACGATCTGGCCCTCCTCAACCTGCAAGGATACGCCGCGCAGGACGAGAATAACGTCGCTATAGATGACCTCGATGTTATTTAGTTCAAGCATCGTTCACCCGGGATGTAAGACAGGTGGCGCACGATAAGGCGTGCGCCACCCGTTCGACTACGGTCCTGACACTGCTACTCGGCCGGTGGTTTCATGTCGGGTAGCTCGAAGAAGTCCTCAACCGTGACGAAGTCGATGGTGCCATCGACGCTTTGTGCCTGCCGGATTTGCGCCACACGCGGCGCACGGGTTTCGCCGCGTACGTCGAACTCAAACAATCCTGAGGCGCTCACGGTACCCATTTCCTTGAAGGCATCAAAGAAAGCATCGCCGGTGAGGCCGTCAAAGCCATTCTCGATCATCGCTTTTTCGATCACCTCGGCAATCCCAAAGATCGAGCCGTAGCTCAGAAGGTAGCCGACAGCCTTGTCCGACTCGGGATAACCGCCAGCCTCGAACGCCTCTAGCGCGGCCTGAACGCCCGGCGCATCCGTATCGTTCCACCACAGGTAAGGGAAGACGCCGTAGTAGCCCTCTGCCAGCGTCGCATCGCCGAGCAGGGTCAGCACGTCGGTGTTCATTGCCCAGTTGACAGCGCCGACGACGACTGAATCCCACAGGTCGAGCGCGCGCAGGGTGCCAATGACCTGGGCCGGGCCGAAACCCAGCGACTGGATGTAGATCACATTCGCGCCACCCAGAACCAGGTTCTGCAACTGGCCCGTCACGTCGGCCGTGGGGCTAACTGGCTGTGTCTCCAGCGGGAGCAGCTCCACGCCGATTTCCTCCGCGAACGCTTCGGTTTCCGCCGTGATCGCCCCGGCGCCGAAGCTGCCTTCCCAACCGACGACGCCGACGACGATGTCGTCGCCCGCACCCTCCGGCTTGATCTCTGCCCAGTTATCGGAAGCCCACTGCAGGAAACCGGCGAACTGGTCAGCGTAAATTGGCGATGTGCCCACCGTCCAACCGTCGCGGGGCACATAGAATGCTTCTGAATTCAGACCGGCGGCGATGTTGACGATGTGATCTTCGTTGACGCGTTCCTTCAGGATCACGGTCGCTGGGCTGGCATAGGTCAGAACGAACATCGGCGGTGGCGTCGCCGCGCGATTCTCCTCGTATGCTGCTAGCTCCTGCTCGGGATCATACTGCGTGTCCTTTAGGTCGATCTCGATAGTTGCGCCACAGATGCCGCCATTCTCATTGATCGCTGCCACGGCATCGCGCGTCCCGTTGACGAATGAAGGGCCGAGGATGGTCGCCAACGGGCCAGTTAGGCCGGCTTGCTGGTAGAAGACGATGCTTTCCCCTTCGTAGCTCTCATCACAGCCGTCGAAGACGGTGCGGATTTCGCCGGCAGCTTCCTCTTCCGCCGGTTCTTCAGCCGCCTCCTCAGTCGGTTCATCCACGGGCTCTTCGGTCGGTTCCTCGGCAGCTTCTTCCGCCGGTTCCTCGGTCGGCTCCTCGACCGGCTCTTCTGTCGGTTCTTCAGTGGGCTCTTCCACTGGCTCCTCGACCGGCTCAGCCACCTCGTCAACCGCTGTCGTTGGTGCTTCATTTGTTGTGTTCTGCCCGCCGCAAGCCACGAGCGCCAACGCCAGCAATAGAATGATCAATAGACCCAACAGCGAATTCTTCATCTTCATCTCCACCTCTCCTTTTCTGATCTCAGAACGTTCCGGTTACAGAACTTTCTCAAACTAATCCCGCCGCAGCGGATCCACCCGAAGGATAACCGTCGCTCAATATGGGAGATCTTCTCGATGGCACCTCCTTTCTTAACGTGATCAGCGCGAAAATGGGCGCAACCGCCAGCTAGCCTTGAATAGTTGCCAGCGATGGGCAAGACCTCGTGGTTCGAAGATGAGAAACAGCATGAGGACAAGGCCGAACAAGATCGGGCGAAATGAAGTCAGTAGACTCGCAGCCTGATCAGGAAAGGCAGCAGCTAGCTGCCGGCCAACGACATTGGCGAGATCCTCAAGCAGAATGACCGTCGTAGCGCCGAGAAAGGGTCCGAGATTTGACCCAAGGCCGCCGATGACCAGCATGCCCAACAGGATGATTGATTCGTCCAGTCCGTAGCCCAATTCAGTGCCAATTTCACGCTGGTAGTGCGCGCGCATCGCGCCGGCGACACCACCAAGGGCGGCGGCGATGAAGAAAGCACGAAGCTTGTACCCAAACAGGTTTACCCCAAGGAGTTCGGCGGCGAGATCGTTATCGCGTA
>JAVVFG010000359.1:0-4245 GCA_032260445.1 Anaerolineae bacterium
GATGCTCTCAGTATAGGGAAAGCGATCCCGAAGGTCAATGATCATTCCCGCGCGCCGTGCGCCGCGCCACCCTCGCGCAGATCTGCTTGCCGCGTATCTGATGCGTCGCGCATTTGATGCGCCGCGCGCTTTGTGCCAAGATATTGGCAGAAATCTACGCCCAAAGAGATCCGTGCCGAGCGTGAAAAAAACGGGAAACGAGGCAGGAAATGACCCCTGAAAAGCTGGCGCAATTAGCCGTTACGCTCTATGAAATTGGCGCCGTCCGCCTCGGTCGCTTCACGCTCCACTCTGGTGTTGTCTCCCCTATCTACATCGATCTCCGCCTCCTCGTCAGCTTCCCCGACGCCCTGCGCCAGGTCGCCCAGGCCTACATTGCCCTCCTGGATAACCTCCACTTCGACATCCTCGCCGCCTACCCCTACGCCGCCCTGCCTATCGGCACGGCCATCTCCCTGGAGACCAGCATCCCCCTCATCTACCCGCGCAAGACGGCCAAAGGCTACGGAACCGGCAAGCAAGTCGAGGGCGTGTGGGAGGTGGGCCAGACCGCCCTGGTCGTCGAGGATCTGATCACCTCCGGCGACAGCATCCTGCAAGCCATCGCCTCCCTGAAAGCGGCGAGCCTGCAGGTACGCGATGCCGTCGTTCTCATCGATCGCGAACAAGGGGGGCGTGCCGCGCTGCAGGCGCAGGGCTATACGGTGCACGCCGTGATGACCATGCGGCAGCTGCTGGCAACGCTGGAAACCGAGGGCCGGATCAGCGCCCGTGAGCGGGCGAAGGTGCTCAAACAACTGGCAGATTAGGCGGGCCGCGTGACCGTTCACTCCCCGCCGCTTCTATGGTATGCTATTTGAATGGGGGACTGGTCTTGCAATCGACACAATCAATGTAAAAGGCCGAGACAAGGAGCGAACAAGATGAGAGAGCACATCGTAGCCGGCGCGGGGCGATTTCTGCGGGGGTTGACCAGGCACAGCGTGGCAGGGGCGCTAGCGATTGTCCTGATCCTGGCGGTCACGGGATGCGCTTTGAATAACGAAAATGAGCCGGGCGCAGAGGGCGTGGGGCCGGCGGGCGAAGCAGTGAGCGAGGCAGAGCCGGGCGGGATGATGCCGGGAATGGGGATGGGGCGTGACAGCGGCATGATGGAACGGTACCGGGTGACCGTGCCGTCCGAATATGCCAGCCTGACCAATCCCGTGGAAGCGACCGAAGATTCACTGGAGCGGGGCGGCGAACTGTACACGACCTACTGCGCGACGTGTCACGGCGATGGTGGCATGGGCGATGGGCCGACTGCGGCCAATCTGGATCCGGCGCCTGTGGCCATTGCCCATACGGCGCAGATGATGGGTGACAATTATCTCTTCTGGCGCATCAGCGAAGGCGGTGCTATCGAGCCATTCAACTCGGCGATGCCCGCGTGGAAAGGTGTCCTTGACGAACAGCAGCGCTGGGACGTGATTAACTACGTGCGCGCCCTCGGCGCCGGTACTGTCATGCCGCGTTCGATGATGGGCGGCGCCATGTTCGATCCGGCTGCGGAACAAGAACAGCTGGCGACGATGCTGGAGACCGCCGTCGTGCAAGAGATCGTTACCCAGGCTGAAGCCGATACATTTATGGAAGTGCACGCAGCCATCGACGGCCTGATGGCCTCGGGCGTTTCCCGCGCGGCCGGCAGCATGGACGCCATGCAACAGGCGATGCTGAACCAGCTCGTAAACAGCGAGACGATCACGGCTGGGCAGGCAGCGACCTTTAACGACGTGCATGACAGGCTCATCGAAGCCGGCTTGATGCAGTAAGACGGCACAATGCCAGCCACCTGACCAGGCCCCATCCTGCCCGCCTGCCGGTTGGGGCTGACTCCATTCTCGGCTAACGTGGGAGGGGAGGCTGCACATGGAACTGTATCGTTACGCGCGGGCGGGCAACTGGCCGGTCTTACTTGGCTATCTGCTGTTTACGGGCATGATGGCCGTTGGCTACCTGTACAACGTGACGTTTGTGCAGCTTGGTCTCGTGGATCTGGGCATGCGCTACGTGGGGCTGAGCCGGGCAGGGGTGGCGGTGTATATGGCGGGACTGGCGCTGCTCACGTGTGTCATCGCCCTGGGGACGGGTAGCCGCAATGGCCGGCGCCCGCTGCGGCAGCGGCTGCAAATCGCCTGGGGTGTTGTCGCCACCCAAACCGTGCTGACCGCACTGGCAACGGCCGTGCACAACCCGCTGCAATTTGCGCTGTGGATCGCCGGGTGCGCTGTTACCCTGGGCATCGGCGTGCCGGTCACCTTCAGCCTGATGCTTGACCTCATCGCGGTGCGCGACCGCGGTTACGTGGCGGCGGTGATCACGGCGCTGGCCTACTTCGCGGCGGCGACGATCACGACGACTTGGGAAATCGAGGCGCTGCGCACGGTGATGTTGCTGGTGATGGTGCCAGGTGTGGTTGCCTTTGGCGTGATAGCGTGGGTACCGCTGTCCTTTATTGATGAGCTGGCGGGAAATCGTTTCCATCCGCGCTTTGCCATTGGTCGCTTCAGCCAGGGCGGGCGGCGCCTGCCGCTCTTCCTCGGGTTCATGTTTGGCGTCTTCTTTATCGATAGCCTCGGTTTCCTGCGCATTATCGAGACGCCGTCGTTCATGGAAGGGGCGTGGCAGGCTGCCGAGGCCGCACCGCGGCTGACTATCGGTATCACGCACATCGTCACGGCGCTGATCGGCGGCGTCTTTTACAGCGCGCTCGGCGAGCGATCGCTCTTTTACTGGATCTTCGGGCTCTTTGCGATGGCGCACCTAATGTATAGCATGGAGCTGATGCTCGGCAGCGAAGGGAACGCGTCACTGGCGATGCCACTCCTGTATGCCACAGCCGTCAGCCTGTACACGGTGGTCAACTTCGCCGTCTGGGCGGATCTGTCCACGCCAGAGACGATCGGGCGCAACGCCGCGTTGGGCGTGGCGTTATCTGGTTGGACGGCAACGTTTATCAGCACGGCGCTGGCAATGTGGTGGCAGGAAGCGGGTCTGTCCCTGCTCATGCATCTGCGCATCGTCAATGCCTTCGCGCTGCTCTTCTTCGCGGGCATGCTGTTAGCGCTGGTCGCGCCACGACGCGACCAGGGCCGCGCTTCTGCAGAGCAGCATCGTAACAGCAAGCAATAACGGTAAGTGCCAATGAACATATCTGGGCTGAGACAAATCGGGCTGTTCTTGTTGCTGCTGGCGCTGTTACTGAGCGGTTGTGCCGGCGAAGAGGCGGAGGGGGCGGCGCTGACCTTCGTTTGGGGTGGGACATACGAATACGGCGCTGGGACCACCTTGCCGGGCGACGTGCTGATGATCGATGGGCGACTGCAGCTGGCAGAGGGCGCACGCGTGGCGGGCGCGCTCTATATGCTCGGCGGCACGCTGGAGAGCCAGGGGTCGGTTGGCGGGGATGTGGTCATTCTCGGCGGGCAAGCCTCGTTCGCGGAAAGCGCGCGCGTCGCCGGCAGCCTTGACTTCGCCAACGGGCTGGAAGTCACCGTGGCGCCGGGTGTGGTCCAGGGAAGACAGACGGAACGGATCGCCGGCATTGGCCCGGATGCGTTGGCGCCAGAAGACGAGACGGGCTTCGATGATTTGCTGCGGGCGCTATTCTCGGCTGTGCTGCTGGGGTTAGCTACAGCCTGGATCGCTGGGCGGCGACCCATGCTGTTGGCGCGGGTGGCGGAAGCCGCCACGCGACACCCACTCGTCGGCGGTGCGGTTGGGCTCCTAGCTGCCGCGGTTACGCCCGCGCTGCTCGTCTTGATGGCTTTCACGGTGGTGCTGCTACCGGTAACGACATTGGGCATTGTGTTGATGCTGCTGGTCAGCAGCTACGCGCAGGCGGCGTTGGGCTGGGCGCTGGGGCAGCGTTTCGCGGCGTGGTGGGGCTGGAGGCCGCAGCGCGCGACGTTTGCCGGCGTCGTGATCTTGTTGATGGGACTGTGGCTGCTGCGGCTGGTGCCTATCGTGGGCGACGTGCTCTTCCTGATCGTCGTCGTCGTCGCGGTTGGGGCTGTGCTGCTCACGCGTTTCGGCACCGCTGCCTACCAGCCGCCGCAACCGCGGGTAGAGGCGGATTTGTCGAGTTACAGGCGGCCGGGAAAGCAGGGGTAACCCGGCGGCGCTGGGCCCCTTCGCTTAAGCAGGTCGCGCCCGCTGCCAGGGCCAGGCGCCAACCGTGATGTCGCGCCGCTGAAAGCTGAG
>JAVVFG010000360.1:0-4234 GCA_032260445.1 Anaerolineae bacterium
GGACAGGTCGCAATCCTCTCCTCGGGAATGTTGGCCCCCGGGGAGGCGCTGGCCCTTCTGCAGAGCCTGCGCCATAGCGATCTCTACCGCGCCGACCAGCACAGCTACATGCTCTATCCCGACCGGAGTCTGCCCGGCTTCGAGCAGAAGAACACTGTTGCCGCCACGGCTGTTGCCGGTTCGGCGCTGGTGGCCGCGATGACCGCCAACGGGGACCCTCGGCTCTTGCTGCGGGATGACGCCGGTGATTACCATTTCAACGGGCAATTCCGCAACGGCCGTGATGTGACGCAGGTGCTGGACGCGTTGGCTGAGGAACCAGCCTATGCCGAAATGGTGACGGCCGAACGAGAGACGATCCTTGAGCTGTTTGAGGCGACCTTTAACCATTGTGCCTTTACCGGCCGGTCAGGTACTTTCTTTGCCTACGAGGGGTTGGGCAGCATCTACTGGCACATGGTGTCGAAGCTCCTGCTAGCGGTCCAAGAATGTTACCGGGCGGCACTCGACGGCGACGCTGACCCGGCGATTACGTCCGGGCTGGCCGAAGCCTATTACGACATTCGCGCCGGTCTGGGCTTCAACAAATCTCCGCAGCTGTATGGCGCTTTTCCCACAGACCCTTACTCCCACACGCCCAAGGGAGGAGGGGCGCGCCAGCCCGGGATGACCGGCCAGGTAAAAGAGGAGATCCTGGCGCGGTGGGGCGAACTCGGGGCATTGGTCCAGGACGGCGCGCTCCGTTTTGCGCCAACGTTGCTACGGGATGACGAGTTCCTGGACGCTCCTGGCAGTTTCGATTACGTCGACATCTCTGGTCAGGAGCAAACCATAGCGCTACCGGCCGGCTCGCTCGGCTTCACCTTTTGCCAGACGCCCGTTATCTACACGCGCGGGCAGCCGGCACAGATCATAGTGAGCTACGTAGACGGCCGGTCTCGGATTATTGCGGGCGGCGCTCTGGACATGGTGACCAGCCAACAGATCTTCAGTCGTGACGGACAGGTCCGCTCGCTGCGCGTCACGGTCGGCTAGATTGCGCCTTCTATAGATAAGCGGGGGATAAAGGGAAGCTGTATGAACACGCGGCGAAATCAAGGATAATAGATGCGCTAGCTGGCACAGAAGGAGTCGACAATGTTGTCACAGAGCCATCTTTACCGGGAAATTCACGAACAGCCGGACGTTTTGCGTCGTTTCCTGACAGAAGCTGACGCGGCGACGCGCGCGCTGGCGGCGACGGTGCGCGAGCGCGAGATTCGCTTCGTGATCATCGCCGCGCGCGGCACGAGCGACAACGCCGGGCGCTACGCCAAGTACGTGCTCGGTGCACGTAACGGGATGCCGGTTGGGCTGGCGGCGCCGAGTCTCTTTACCGTTTACCAGCAGCCACCACGGCTGGCGCAATCGTTGGTGCTGGGGATCAGCCAGAGCGGGCGCAGTCCCGACCTGATCGCCGTTCTGCGCGAGGCGCGGCGGCAGGGCGCGCTGACGGCGGCGCTGACCAATGCGCCGGAGGGTGAGCTGGCGCAGGAGGCGGAACACATCGTGCCTCTGTATGCCGGCGTGGAGAAGTCGGTGGCGGCGACGAAAAGCTACACGGCCGAGCTGGCTGCGGTGGCCCTGCTCAGCGCGCATTTGCGCCAGGACGAAGAGGCGTTAACGGCGCTTAGGGCGATTCCGGATGCGGTCGCCACGACGTTGGAGATGGAGGCGGCCATTGCCGCGGTGGCGCCGCGGTACCGCTACATGGAACGCTGTGTGGTCATCGGGCGGGGCTTTAACTACGCGACGGCTTTTGAGATGGCGCTGAAGCTGAAGGAGCTGACCTACACGGTCGTCGAGCCGTACAGCAGCGCCGACTTTCTCCATGGGCCACTGGCGCTGCTGGAAACGGGCTTCCCGGTGGTCCTGCTGGCGCCGCAGGGCGCGATGACGCCGCAGCTGCGGGAGTTTGCCGGCACGGTGCGCGGGCGCGGCGCCGAACTGATCGCCATCAGCGATGACGAGGCGATTCTGGGGCAGGCGCGTATCCCGCTGGCGCTGCCGCAGTCTGTCCCCGAGTGGCTCTCGCCGCTGACGGCAATCGTGCCAGGACAGCTCCTGGCTATGCACCTGGCGGCAACGCGCGATTACGACGTGGATGCGCCGCGCGCCCTGCAGAAAGTGACGGAGACAGCCTAAACAGCGCCAAGATGAGCCTTATGTTCTCAGAATAAAAGCTCTATGATGAGCACCAACCCAGGTTATCAGGAGGTCCTCATGGCTACTACGATCCAGGTGGAGCACTTCACGGGCGCGCTCTACATGCTCCTTGACGAAACTTTCGACGACCCCCACGGCATATTCCTCGAGAAAGGGACGTCGATGTTCGAGACGCTGGCGACGATTTCGGCCGAGGAGGCGTCGGTGCCGGTCGGAGGCAAGTGCGCCACGGTGGCCGCCCAGGTCAAACACGTCAGCTTTTGCCTCGACGTGCTCGAAAAGAGCGTGCGGACGCAGAAGTACGAGCCGGTGGATTGGGGCCAGATCTGGCGCGAGACGAGTGCCGTGACGGCCGAGGAATGGGAAGCCTTAAAAGCTGACCTGCGCGCGAGCTACAATCGGACTAAGGCACTGATTGCGGATACGCTGGAGTGGCCGAGCGAAGCGCATATTGTTGGCGCGCTCATCCCGATCGTGCACACCGCTTACCATCTCGGCGAGATCCGGCAGGCGCTGTGCACATTGAAGTAGTGCCGCCCGGTGGGGCGGCGACCGATCTCGCATAGCGGCAGACGTATGGGTTGGAGTACCGGGCACTTTTGTAGAGCGGCCCTTTCGTATTCAGCTGACGAGATGTTGTGCGCCGTGCCAGATAGTCGCCACTTCTGCAGGCAGGGCGCTCACAATGCGCTCCCCGGTCTCGCGCTTGACCATCCCCTTAAGCAGCTGGAAGACGGTGTGCACCGGCTGGATGGCTTCCGTCGCATCGCTGGCGCCGCTGCGTAAGGCGGCCGTGCGCAAAAACCAATCCTGGGGTAGGCGCCGGGGGCGGAAGTGGAGCGGGCCGGGGGCCTCAAGCAGGGCGGTGGCGAGCTCAGGGGGCAGTGCAAAGGCTAACGCGCGCCGCGCCGGCCGGTCGAGCAGTTCCCCTAATGTACGCAGAATAGCCTGGCTCCAGCGGCGAGCAGCTTCCTGTGTAGGTAGATCAGCACCTTCCTGCAGCGCCCGGTAGAAGGCGCGTGTCGCAGGCGTGGTAGGAACAGTGGGTGCGGGACGGGACGCGGGTTGGACCGGTGATAGCGGGTAGAGACGAACGAGATTACTGACAGTCATTACAACCTCCGGCATTGTGCCAACGTATCAGAAGTCTGTTCTATGCCGATGTACAGGCAACAATGGATCTCAAGCCAGCTTGGTTGTGGCTTTGTATTCATTGTATAAAATAACGTTAGAAATACGTAAGCATGGCGAAAAATGGGCGCCGGCGCCTCGCGCACTTGCCGGCGAGGAGGTGTTACCGGTAATCGGGCACCGGCTGGAACTATTTGCGGCGAGGGCACGTCTATAAAGGTAGAATAGTTGTGTCCGCTCCGCCGTGGCAGGAGGGCTGCGCCGGAGGCTCGGTGTCAGGAGAGAGGTCCCATGAAGCGTCGAACGTTGTTGCTGGTCGTGGCAGTGCTCGCTGTCGCGGGTGTGGTCGCTGGCGGTGTATGGGTTTACCGTTATTGGTTTGGCGAGGGCGGCGATGGCAACCATCCCGTCGTGATTGACAGTGGTGTTACAGGTGGGGACGCAGTGAGCGCCGGCGGCGACGTGGTCGCGGCTGCGGGACAGTTCGCCTCGCGCCTGCGCCTGCGCCTGAGCGAGGGAGAAGCCCAGCCCGATGTCGTAACACCAGTACCGCTGGCGGCGGGCACACCTCTTTCCCCGGACGAAGTCGCGCCGATTATTGCTCGCCTACCAACGCTAGAGGCCGAGCCGGGCGACGTGCAGGAATTCAACCTACCGCCGACCTCACTGCCGGCGCCGCGGCCAGGCGAGACAATTGAGGAGCCTTTCCCGCCGCCGGTGACCCTGACACCGCCGCCTGTCGAGGTGGATGCCGAGGCCGGCGGGCCGCTGGAGGTACTGCGTTTTGCCCCGGAAGGGGAGGTGGAGCTAGCGCCGTTTGTCAGCGTAACCTTTAACCAGCCGATGGTGCCGCTGGATACCGTCGATGCCGTGGCGCAGCAGGTGCCAGCGACGATTA
>JAVVFG010000361.1:0-4198 GCA_032260445.1 Anaerolineae bacterium
GGGCTCGGCGTCGGGCGGGCGGGCTTCCGGACGGAACCAGCCGTTTTCTTCCCACCACTGGTAGAGCCGTTCTTCGGTGGCGGCGGGGTCGTAGGCTTTGGGCATGTCAGGCACAGTGTGTCTCCTTCGGGAGCGATGGGCGCACACCGCTCGTCTGGTCGTGTCTGTAGGGGCAGCTCAATAACCTGCCCGGCTGCCGGTCGGGCCAGTGGGGTGGACGCTCGCCCTGCCGGCATAGCGCTACAAGATTATACCTTTGGCCCAGTGGCGGCAAGCGTGGCACGGCAGGCGCAGTACGATGGACAGCGGTGAATGCTCTGTGCTATTCTGTAGCCGGGGGAGGGCCGCTGACCGAGACGACGAGGGTGGACCAGGAGACACAACGAGACATGGACGACGGCGAGATGGAACCGGCAGTCGAGGAAGACGTACCGGCAGACGGCAGGGAGGAGGTGGTTGAGATGGAGACGGTGTCGCCAACGGTCGAGGAGCCGCCTCCCGATACGGACGTCACCACAGAGGCGAAGACCAAGAGCGGTTACAAGAAAAACGGTAAGCTCAAGAAGAAGTTCTACGAGGCAGAGCTGCTGCGACTGCAGGAAGAGCTGGTCAAGTTGCAGTATTGGGCGCGGGATACCGGATTGCGGCTAGTAGTACTTTTCGAAGGGCGCGACGCCGCCGGGAAGGGCGGGGCGATTAAGCGGATCACCGAGCGCATGAGCCACCGGGTCGTGCGGGTGGTGGCCCTGGACAAGCCGACCGAGCGGGAGCAGACCCAGTGGTATTTTCAGCGCTACGTGGCTCATTTGCCGGCCGCGGGCGAAATCGTATTGTTTGACCGCTCGTGGTACAACCGCGCGCTCGTGGAGCGGGTGATGGGCTTCTGCACGGAGGAGGAGTACTGGCAGTTCATGCACGCCTGCCCGCAGTTTGAGCGGCTGCTCGTCCGTGACGGTATTACGCTGATCAAGTACTGGTTCTCGGTGAGCGACGAGGAGCAGGAGCGCCGCTTCCAGGCGCGGGTAAATGATCCGCGCCGCCGCTGGAAGCTAAGCCCGATGGACCTCGAAGCGCGCCGCCGCTGGCTGGAATACTCGAAGGCGAAGGACCGGATGTTCGAGTATACGGACACCAAGGTCTCGCCCTGGTGGGTCGTGGACTCCGACGATAAGAAGAAGGCGCGGCTCAACATGATCAGCCATCTCTTGAGTATGATCCCCTACGAGGACAGGATGCCGGGGCCGGTCGAGCTGCCGCCGCGAGACGACGACGGGATGTACGTACGGATGCCGTTTGAGGAGCAGACGTTCGTGCCCCAGGTTTACTAGCTGCCGGAGCGCGCTAGCACAATTTGAGGCGGGGAGCAAGGCTGCACCAGCGAGGGGGTGACCACCGTACTACGCTGCCTGATCAGACTGTTAGAATCCCTTGAAGTGACACCTGCCGGATGTTAGTCTGCGCGCCGGCTCGCGCCGCGCGGTCCGGCGCGGAGCGGGTCGCGATGACAGAGACCAAAGGATGGCCTGGCGAGCGGCTGGGTAGCTGGTAGCCGCAAGGCCACGGTCCACCTCGTGTCGACAGTCTGAAAGTTTTCGGGAAAGAGGTCTGGAAAATGGATAAGACGACGTGTGGCGTGGGACGGCGCCTGTTTGTCCTATGGTTGGCTTTGTTGGCTACGGGAGCGTACCTGATGGTGCGCGGTGAGGCGGCCAAACCCGGGTACGCCACCAACGGCTTTGAGCTACACCTACCCCTGGTCACAGGCGGTGGTGCTGGTGGCGCGGGCACCGTAAGCGGAGATAACAGCCACATCAGCTGGGATGGCGGCGACTGGTACGTGCATGGGGTCAACGTGCCCTGGCTGGTCTGGGAAGAGGATTTCGGCGGGCAGTGGGGCGTGGCGAGCGAGATACTCAACGGAGACGGGACGCTGGATCGCGACAGCGCGGTGGTGCAACGCTTTGCGCAGTTGCCCCAAGCCGGGGTGCACGCGGTCACCTGGTGGCTGTTTTCTGGCAACAGCGGCAGCGATGCCTCCGGCCCGGAGCAGATTTTGCGTGATAGCAGCGGCCGGCCGGCAGGAATTAAGCCAGAGGTGTACCGCGACATCGACGCGGCGCTGTTACTCGCGGAGGAGTTCGACCTCTATTACACGTTCCCGGTGCTGATCCGGCCGAACCAGGTACCGCTGTCGTGGATGACGACGTACCGCGCCGACCTGATTGACACGCTACGGCCTTTGTTCCGCCGCTACCACGGCGAGCCGCGCATCATGGCCTGGTCAGCATTCGTGGAGCCGGAGTGGGCGATCTGGAATGACGGCTTTCCGCAGCAGGTGGCGCAGGATTACGTGCGTGACTTTGCGGCAGCGGTGCATGCAGAGTCGGACCAGCTGGTAACACTGAACAGCGCGATGCTCGATGGGCTGTCGCTGTGGACCGGGCTGGGTCTCGACTTCTACAGCACTAGCTGGTACGACTACATGAACAACCTCGACGGCAGCCATGAGGGCTATGGCGGCGACTGGTGCGCACTATGTACGGGCTATGCCGAGGTGCAGGCACGCTATAGCCTAGACAAGCCGCTGGTGATCGGCGAGTTCTACGCAGGAGGAGAGGCCGATTACCTGACTGGGGGGCGGGATCTGGGGCCGCTCGGCCGGCTGGACGCCTGGTGTGACAAGGGATACGCTGGCGCGTACGGTTGGAGTCTGTTCCCCGAGCGTACCTATGACCGCATGGCAATCGAATGGTCTAGCTACGGCATCTTTGGCGCGGCGCACGATGATTGTGGCCCGTAGAAACTTAGGTGCAAGGTGCGAGTTACGCGAAGTCGTGGCTCGCACCTTCTCCTTTCTATTGCCAGCGGCTACCGAAATCTGCTAAGATAACGCTAATCATCCTCTCAGCCTACATCGCTACCACGGATTGTCACCACCTGGTTTCGTGTCGCCTGCTCCGGCAGGCCCGTTATGGTCGGTTGAAGTGGGAAAGGAGGTCCTCTCATGAAGGCAAGTTACGTGTTCGTCGTAACGGCCGTCGTCGCCCTCGTCTTTGGACTGGCATTCGTGCTGGTTCCAGCGCAGACGCTGGCGCTGTACGACGTGACCCTGGATGCGGCCGGGCTGTTCATCGCCCGTCTGCTGGGCTCCGCGTTCCTGATGTTTGCTGTGGTCAGCTGGCTGGTGCGTAACGCCGGGCCCTCGCCGGAGCGGCAGGCCATCGCCCTCGCCTTTTTCGCCGGGGATACGATCGCCTTCGTCGCTAGCTTGCTTGCGCAGCTAGACGGCGTGGCCAATGCGCTCGGCTGGTCGACTGTGGCGATCTACCTGATTCTAGCGCTCGGCTTCGGCTGGGTGCGCTTCATGGGCGCGGGAGAACCGGCACGGCCACAGCTGGCGCGCTAGGCGGCGTACACAAGGCTGCGCCGGGTGAGACATCCGGTATTTCACAATATCGGATGTCTGGGTGCGGGGCGCAACTAGAAAACGCGCGCTACATAGGGAGCGGGTGACGAGCGGCGCTTTTGGGAAGGCGCCGCTCGTCGGTGTTTATGCTTTGGCGGCGACCTCATCCTGGCAGCGGGCGATGAAGGCGCCGACGTCCTGGGGGCCTAGGTCGGCGCCGGCTCGAGTGCGGACGGCGACGGTGCCCGCCGTTGCCTCGCGGTCGCCGGCGACGAGCATGTAGGGCACTTTCTGCAGCTGCCAGTCGCGGATCTTTGCCGCCATACGCTCGCTGCGGCCGTCGACCTCACTGCGCAGGCCGGCCGCCTTGAGCTGGCGGTTCACGGCTTCGGCGTAGGGGATATGCCGGTCGGTGATGGGGATGATGGCGGCCTGGACGGGGCTAATCCACAGGGGAAAAGCGCCTGCGTAGTGCTCGATGAGCAGGCCGATGAAGCGCTCCATCGAGCCGTAGATGACGCGGTGGATGACGACAGGTGTCTGCGGCTGCCCATTGTGGTCAACGTAGCTGAGGTTGAAGCGGCGCGGCAGCTGGAAGTCGAGCTGGATAGTGCCCATTTGCCAGTCCCGCTCGAGGGCGTCGTGCATGAGGATGTCGATTTTGGGGCCGTAGAAGGCGCCGTCGCCCTCGTGGACGTGGTAGTTGCCGGCGCCAAAGCGACGCTCGAGCACGCGACGCAGGGTAGCTTCGGCGCGGTCCCATGTTTCGAGGTCGCCGATGTATTTGTCCGG
>JAVVFG010000362.1:0-4196 GCA_032260445.1 Anaerolineae bacterium
GCGCCGAGCTCTCGCGACTGGACGCTGCCACCTTCGAGGCCTGTCTCGCCGCATTACGCGAGACGCCCGATGCGCCGCTCACGGAAAATACCTACCTCAATCTGATGGCAAAGCTGGCGTGGCAGCCCGGGATCCGCTATCTGCAGCCGGAAGAGGCGGCGATTAACCGCTTCGCCTTTGTGATCCACCCGCTCAGCCTGAAGTTCGTACATGCCCACCCCTGGTTCCGGTGGACACGATTTCTACCGGACGTGGTAGTAGAACGGGCGGCGGCGTATATCCCGCCCCTGTACATCAGCCGGGTGACGGGTGTCCGCAGTGCCACGACGGGGCAGCGGGTGGAGGGCCTCCTCCTCTCGCTGGGCGGCACGCCGCGCCAACTGATGCGGCATGATCCCGCGTTCGTCTACCGGCGCCTGATTGTCGCCTCGCGGATCGCCGAGCGCTGGGGGGCACGGCTGATGGGGTTAGGGGCGTTCACCAGCGTAGTCGGCGATGCCGGCATCACGGTGGCGCAGAAGGCGGAAATCGCCGTCACATCGGGCAATAGCCTGACGGTGGCGGCGACCCTGGAAACGGCGAAAGAAGCGGCGGTGAAAATGGGGCATGACCTGTCTGCGGCACCGCAGCGTACCGCGATGATTATCGGGGCAACAGGCTCGATCGGCGCTGTCTGTTCGCGCCTGCTGGCGCAGGCTGGGCCGACCGTAATTCTAGTCGCGCCGCGCCCGGAGAAGCTGATCGCCCTCAAACGGACGATCGAGGAGGAGACGCCGGGCGCCCGCGTAATCGTCAGCACGTCGGCCGACGATTACGTGGAAGAGGCCGACCTGATCGTGACGACGACGTCGGCCGTTGGCCAGCGGATTATCGACATTAGCCGCTGCAAGCCGGGTGCGGTGATTTGCGATATCGCCAGGCCGCCGGACGTTACGGCCGAAGAGGCGGCACTGCGACCGGACGTGCTGGTGATCGAGTCGGGCGAAATCCTGCTGCCGGGGGAGCCAGACTATGGCTATGATATTGGCCTGCCGCCGGGCGTGGCCTATGCCTGCCTGGCGGAGACGGCACTGCTGGCGATGGAAGGCCGCTTTGAGGATTTCACCCTGGGGCGGAATATCAGCGTGGAGAAGGTCAAGGAGATCTACCGCCTGTTCAACAAGCATGGGCTGCGCCTTTCTGGGCTGCGCAGCCACGGCGAATTCCTGACGGACGAAGACATCGCGCACAAACGGGCGCTGGCCGACGAGCTGCGACGGCACCCGGAGAAACTGGAGCAGTTGCGGCAGGAGGCAAACGCGACGATCGCCGCGGGCGGCGAGCCGGTGGCTCCGCTAACGCAAGGCCGGGTCGACCTTGACCAGTGGATCGGGCCCCTGGCGGGGTTGGCAACGGCGGTGATCACCTATCTCTTGCTGCGGCGTGATGTCCGCGCACGGAATGAGGAGAAGTAGGGGTATGGATGAGCAGCGTGTCGTTCTCGTCACGGGGGTCTCGGGCTACTGGGGCAGCCGGGTAGCGCAGCGCCTGTTGGACGAGCCAGGGTTTCAGGTGATTGGCCTGGACGGCGAGGCGCCGTCGGAAGCGATAGCCGGGCTCGACTTTGTCCACGCTGACGTGCGCAACCCGCTGCTGGCCGAGCTGCTGCAAAGCGAGGGGGTGGACACGGTCTGCCATCTGGCATTCCAGGAGAGCAGACGTCTCAACGAAGCGGCGTTTGACTATAATGTGATGGGCACGATGAAGGTAATTGGCGCGGCTGCAGAAAGCGGCGTGCGCCAACTGGTGTGGAAGAGCAGCACGCTGGTGTATGGCGCAGGACCGGACAATACGGCTTTCTTGAAGGAGGATGCCCCGCTGCTGGGTAACCGTGACGATGCTTCGATACATTATCGCCATGAGATCGAAGCGTTCCTCAACGGCTACCGGCGGCAGGCCCCGGAGATGGCCCTAACCGTGCTGCGCTTCGCCCACATCGTCGGGCCGAGCGCGCCAACGCGCCTGAACCGTTACTTGCGGCAGCCGCTGGCGCCCATGCTGTTGGGGTTCGATCCGCTGCTACAGGTTGTGCACGAGGACGACGTTGTCGAGGCGCTTGTCCATGCGGTGGTGACCGGGGCGGATGGCTGTTTCAACGTCGCGGCGGAGCCTCCCCTACCGCTGCTGCGAATTATCGGGCTGGCAGGCAAAGTGCCTGTGCCGCTGCTGCACCCGCTAGCGTATCGCACACGGCTCGGCCGGATCAGCCCGCTCGCCCCGGATTTCCTGCGCTATCGCTGTGTTGCGGATCTAACGGCGATGCGCGAGGAGCTCGGTTATAGCCCGCAATACAGCGGCGATGAGGCCATTGAGGCGGTTGCCGTGCACGGGCGGATCAAGCAGTACCGGTTGGGAACGGAAGCGGCCGATTATGATCGGGACCGTTTGCGAGCGACGATTGAGCGGCGCCGCCGGCAACGCGAACAGAGTGCGCCAGCCGGAGAGCAAGGTGCGGGGAATGTGGCGGCCAAGGGGGAAAGTGCCAATGGCTGACGAGAGACAATGCACCGCTATGACCCGCGCCGGCACACAGTGCAAACACCGGGCGCTGCCAGACTCTGACTACTGTCACATACACCAGACGCTGCAAGAAGAAGTAGCGGCAACAAATGGCGCTGTGGCCAGCGGCACAGTGCATGATGGTGACACGGCTGCGGAGCGCCGCGAATTGGTCGATGCCCTGGATGCGCTGATCGCAGACTTGGAAGAGAAAACGCCCGCGTACACACCGCCGCCGTTCTCGCCGCGCGGGCTGATCGACCTGGCGCGGCGCAACCTTGACGCCTTGCCGCCGGCGATGCGCGTAGACGTGCTGTACCGGCTGCGCGAGGCGGTGCGCCGCGATGACATGGAAACCTGGCGCGGCGTCTGGTTCCTGATCCATTACTGGAATCATTACCAGAGCTCGCTGGTTGAGCGGCTGCGCACGCTTTCGCTGGACGTACCCCTGGAACAGCTACAGCGGCTGGGCGGGCTGCTCAACAAGGATTTGTTCGATCCCGAGGCCTGGAAAGGACTCTGGTTCATGGTCAGCTACTCGCTCAAGTACCAGGCCGACTTTGTGCGGCGCCGTCTCCGCGGCGAGTATGATACCGATCCCTGGGGCCTGGATTGGGAGCTGCTGGAGTTCGTGCGCCCTTTTTTCACATTCCTATACAAGTACTACTGGCGGGTGGAGGCGAGTGGGCTGGAGCATATCCCCGACTATGAGCGTGCCCTGATTGTCGCCAATCACTCGGGGCAGCTGCCGTTCGACGGCGCCATGATCGGCGCGGCGGTGATGCTCGAACACCCGTCACAGCGGCTGGTGCGCAACCTTTACGCCGACTGGTTCCCTACCCTTCCGTTTTTGGCGCCGCTCCTGGAGAAGATGGGCCAGACGCTAGCGTCAGTCGACAACGGCTCGGCGCTGCTCAGCCAGGAGGAGCTGGTTGCGGTCTATCCGGAAGGCTACAAGGGGGGTGGCAAACTGTACAAAGAGCGCTACCGGCTGGCTCGCTTTGGGCGCGGTGGTTTTGTCAAAATGGCCTTGAACAGCGAGGCGCCAATGATCCCGACGGCCGTCGTTGGCGCCGAGGAAACCTACATCTCGCTGTACAAATCGCCTACGCTGTCGCGGCTGACGGGTTTCCCCTATTTCCCCATCTCGCCGACCTGGCCATGGCTGGGGCTGCTGGGCCTCGTGCCGCTGCCGTCGAAGTGGTACATCGACTTTGGCAGCCCGATTCCGGTCGAGCAGTACGGTCCAGATGCTGCCGAGAACCTGGTGCTAGTCTCGCAGCTTACCGACCAGGTGCGCAACATTATCCAAGAGATGTTATACGAGCGGCTGGCGCAGCGACGGTCGGTGATCTTCGGCTAATGGCGCTATTCGCCACGCCCGAACAGCTCTATGGCGTCGCCGCTGATCTATTTGGCCGGCTGGAGGAAGAGAGGCCACAGGCGGTGGCGCAGCTTGTCCGCGCACGGCTGTTGGTGCGGCTGGCGCTCAGCGGGCCACCTGGTGAGATATGGATCCATGGCAGGCAGCGGCCGGTGCAGGTGCGCTTTGGGTACCAGCGGCTGCATCCTGATCTGGAGGCGCAGCTCGAGGCGGATACGCTGCACCAGATTCTCGTCGGGCATCTGTCACTGATCGGCGCTGTAAGTGACGGGCT
>JAVVFG010000363.1:0-4179 GCA_032260445.1 Anaerolineae bacterium
ACGGCGGAATTGCGCCGGGCATCGACCGGCTAGTGGCGTTGATGGCTGGCGAGCCGAACATCCGCGAAGTGATCGCCTTCCCGAAGAGCCAGCAGGCTGCTGACCTAATGGCCGATGCCCCGGCGGCCGTGGCGCCACACCAGCTTGCAGAGCTACATATCCAGTTGGCGCCTTCGGCGGAAACCGAACGGGAAGCGGAGACAGGCTGAGCGCAGCGGGCGCTGCGGCTAGAGGAAGAAATCGCGGATGACCGCCGAAATGTCGGCGACGATCACGTGCAGGGGCACGGCCGGATCGTGACGTACCGTCATGGTGCGGCCCTCTAACGTGACCTGGCGGATGCCGGGCACAAAGGCCAGGGCCTGTGCCAGCGGCGAGCCTTCCTCGAGCCCCTCGACTGAGTTGTACTGCTCGGCCTCGTCTACGGCGAGCTGTACGTTGGTCTCGATAAGGAGAGTGTCTGGCTCGTCGCCGCTTTCCGTGTGAATCTCGACGTATTCCGACATGGGTCCTCTTGGTCGCGGTCCGTGGACAAATGGTAGCGGCGGGCGTGCGGCGAAGCAAGCGGCATGCGCAGGTGACAGTCGTGCGTGGGCGACGGTATAATCGCCCCAGCTAGGCGAACGACCGCATGACAAGTAGAGGAGGCAGTAAAGATGAAGACGTTCTTTAGTTTCGCCGCCGGGCTGCTGTCCGGCTCGGTTGTCGGCGCCACAGTGGTTCTTCTCTTTGCGCCCGAATCCGGGGCGGAGCTGCGCGCCGATGCGCAGGCGCGCTGGGAGCAGGCGGTGCGTGAAGCGCGGCTGGCGATGGAACGGACGGAGGCTGAGAAAACAGCCGAGTTCGAGCGGATGAAGCTGCGCGGCCGGATGAACTAGCGGGTCACGTCGAGCCAGTAACTCGCGTCAGGCTCGGCATATGGCGTCAGGGCCGCGACGACCAGCGTGCCGCCCGCGGGGCCCAGGTCGAGCTGCCACCTTCCCTGATTGCGGGCATCGAGCGCCAGGGGGACGACTTCCGGCGCCGCACCGTCGCGGATATAGTGTATGGCCCATTGCTGGGGGAGCCATTGCCCAGCACGGACGAACCCGGCAGCCTGCCAGCCGGCATCACCGTCTTCGACATCATCATGGAAGCCGAGCGCGTCCAGCCTGATGTCGTCGAGGGCCACGCCGGCGGCATCGGAAGCGCCATAGGTCAACAGCTCAAACCGGATCAGGACGCGCTGACCGGCATAGGAGTCGAGCGCGACCGATTCCTGGACCCAACCACCCTTCGCCGCGGCGGGCCGGTCGGCGCTGCGCCCGGTGAGCGCCGGCCCATACTCGCCCGCACGGCCGTTGTAGAGGGGGAGGAGCTGCCAGGTCGCACCGCCGTCTACAGAGACCGTGACGTAAACGGCGTCGGTGTCAAAGCGCAGGTCGTACCAGCTCCAGAAGGTTAGCGTTGCCGCTTCGACGCCGGAGAGGTCGAACTCGCGCGCTAGGTGCGCATTGACGTTGCCTGCGGCCGGGGCAAACCAGAATGTCATGCCACTACGCGGCGGCACGGGCAAGAGCGGGGCGAGGGAGTCGCCGGCGAAGCTCAGGGTCGCCGGGCCGTCGAGGGCGATGTCCACATAGTGGACGCCCATTTGCGGCACCGTGCCGGCCAGCTCGACTGGGGCGAATTTGATCCCAGCCCCGGTCGAGGCGCGCCCGAGCTCAAGCTGTTCATAGTGATAGTCAGGGCCGGCAGCAGGGTTGTCGACGAAGTTAGCGACCGACCAGTTGCCGAGGAACTCGACGAGGGAGAGCTCCGGCCGGTAACCGGCCAGAACGCTATCGACGGCGGCAAGCCCGTTCGCCGGATGGCGCGCCAGCTCGCGGACCGCTTCGTCGCCGAGCTGCTCCCAGAAGTAGACGCTGAACAGGTAGGTTGCGGCATAATGGGCGTAAATCGTGTCGTCGGTACGCCAGCGGTGTAAGGGGGTCTGCGGCGCCTGCAAATAGTCGATGGTTTCGACGGTATCCAGGCCAACATAGCGTTCGGCTAGCTGGGAAAGCCCCTCGTCTAGCCAGATGGCCTCATTGCCGTCAAGGTACCACTGCACCAGGTGCTGGAATTCGTGGACGAGCGTGGCATAGTAGAGGTCCGATCCTGGCGTCAGGGCGTTGGCGTGGAGATAGAGCAGCTCCTGTTCGTTTGAGGTGCTGCTGAGCGCCCGCGGATACTCATCGCCGCTGTAGAAATAGCCCAGCTCGCCGCCGGGTCCTTCGTCTTGGGCAAGATGCAGTATGCTGAAGTGGGGATCGTTATCTACGCCCGGTTGCCATTCCTGACCAAAGAGATGAACCAGTTTTGGGTAAAAGGTCTGTTCGAAGGTTTCCGCGGCGCTGCGCAGCAGGTCTTCGTCCAGCTCGAGAGCGTCTTCCACCCAGAAGTACGTGTGGTCGGTTACGACGATGAGCGTGGCATCGACCTCACCGCCGTCGACCAGGAAGCGATGGCGGTCGCCAACTTGAAAGGGGGATCGCTGAACGGTGCGCGCCTGCGGGGCGCTGCGGCCCAGCCGCTGGGCGACATCAAACAGGTCGTGTACGGGGTAATCGGCGCGGAGCAGTGCATCCAGGTTGGCATACTCGTGGCCTGTAGCAGGCTGCTGCCGGATATGGGCAGGTACGCCGGGTAGTGCCGACGGCGGCGGGCTGGCTGTCGCCTCCGGCAGGGGCAGCGGTTCGAGGGTAACGGTGGCTGGGGCAGTAGGAGAAGAAAACGGGGTCGTGGGTTCGGCGGCAATTGTTGTCGCCACAGGCTCGGTCGCCGTGCCTGCCGTCTGGTCGCCGAACAGCAGGAAAACGACGGTACCGGCGATCATTGCACAGCTCAGCGCGAGGATCAGGGCCAGACAGCCGCCAAGGAGCCACCACTGTCGTGGTGATGCCGTCGTTTCTACGCTACTTTCAGAACGGCTCTTGCCCACGGTTGCGTCTCGTCGCCGAAATCTTCATAATAGGCCCGATCGTCAAGCGGCGCGAGCTGGCAGTCGCCGGAACAGGGCTTGCGCAGACGATGGATATCAATGAGCAGGGCGTCGCGTCGCCCGCTGCCGAAAAACAACCCACACTGCTCCCAGCGATACAACAAGACTGCCGGTAATTATCTCGTTGATCACGGGTGCCTTTCAACGCGCTGATTATAAGGGTCAGAGTGGAAAGCGCAACCAGCGCGGGCCCCTGGGGTTTACAGAGGTGAGGTAGGATACCATTATGAAGTACGCGCATATTATCGGCTGGGGGAAGTATCTGCCGCAGCGGGTGCTCACCAATCATGACCTCTCGCGCATTGTCGAGACGTCAGACGAGTGGATCACAACCCGCACAGGCATCCGCGAGAGGCGGATCGCTGCCGCGACGGAGACGACGGCTACGCTGGCATTTGAAGCAGCCGCGCGGGCGCTGGACGTGGCCGACGTGCAGGCGAGCGACGTCGACCTGATTATCGTGGCGACGTCGACGCCGGCGGCAGTCTTCCCGTCAACCGCTTCGCTGGTGCAGGATTTCCTCGGCGCGCGGCGCGCGGGCGCCTTCGACCTCAGTGCAGCCTGCTCGGGCTTTGTCTATGCGTTGTCCATGGCAGGGAATGCTATCGCCGCGGGAAGCAGCCGCATTGCCCTGGTTATCGGTGCCGAAACGATGTCGCGCGTGCTTGACTGGCAGGATCGCGGCACATGCATTCTGTTCGGCGATGGCGCCGGCGCGGTGGTATTAAAGGGATCGAGCATCCCCGGTGGTCTCCTGGCTTCTTCACTGCGTTCAGATGGGTCGGGTGCCGATGTCCTGCGGCTGCCCGCTGTCTATACCAGTGCGGTACCCGGCGTCGAGCCGCTCTTCTCGGCGAATGGCCGGCCAAAGAACACGATTAGCATGAATGGGCGCCAGGTGTTCCGTTTTGCGACGCACGTCATCGCCGACGTCGTTGAGGATGTCCTCAAAGAGGCAGAGCTGACGACCGATGACGTAGCGCTCATCGTACCGCACCAGGCCAACGCGCGCATCGTCGAGGTGGCGGCGAAAAGGCTGAAGGTACCGGCCGAGCGCTTCTTCCTTAATCTCGATCGGGCCGGGAACACTTCCGCCGCGAGTATCCCCATTGCTCTGTGCGACGCTGTCGACGCCGGCTTGTTGAAGCCGAATGATA
>JAVVFG010000364.1:0-4175 GCA_032260445.1 Anaerolineae bacterium
GGCACGTCGCCGCGCCGGTCGCCGCTAGCCGGCATCCCCGCGACACGGACGGATAGACCGTTGAGAGTTCAAGTGAGCTGCGTTGAGAGGAGCGAAAGATATGCCCATCGAAATTCCTAGCGATAATTGGCCGGGGGCCGTACGTACTGTCACCATCGGCGCCACCGCCGCGGAGGGCGGGACACGGGCACGAACCGTCACTGTCGGCGGTGAGAAGGCCCTCCCCTTCATGCACTTTGAAGCGGAAATGCCGCACCGCCCGCTGGTTGCCATCGAAATCATGGATCGCCGCCCGGACGACTGGTCGTCCCTGCTGCTCGAGGCGTGGGGTGCTGCCGCCGAGAGCCCAGGCATATGGGCACAGGCGGCCGAAGCGGCAGGCGCGGACCTCATCCAGCTCTCCCTCAGCCTCACCCCTGCCGGCGGCGAGCAGACAACGCCAGAGGCTGCTGTTGCCGCCGTAAAGGAAGTGCTCGCGGCGACAGGCCTGCCGCTCATCGTCATTGGCCCCGGCCAGGCCGAGGCGGACAACGAACTGCTCGTGCCGGTAGCCGATGCCACGCGCGGCGAGCGGCTCGCTCTGGGCGTCTGCGAGGACAAAAACTACCGCACCATTGTCGCCGCGGCGATGGCCAGCGACCATCTCGTCGTCGCCCGCACCCCGATGGACGTCAACCTCGCCAAACAGCTCAACATCCTCATCAGCGACATGCACATGCCGCTCGACCGTATCCTGATGGATCCCACAACCGGTGCCCTCGGTTACGGCATTGAATACGGCTACTCCGCCATGGAACGCCTCCGGCTGGCAGCCCTCCAGGGCGATACGATGACCCAGCTACCGATGATCGTCACGCCCGGCTACGAAGCATGGAAGACCAAGGAGGCAAAGGTCGGCGCCGACGTCCCGCCCGAGTGGGGTGATTGGGAGCAGCGGGCGATCAACTGGGAAACCGTCACCGCTGTGACCTTGCTAGAGTCGGGGGCGGATATCGTCGTCCTGCGCCATCCCGAGAGTGTGCGCCGCGTCCAGGCCACCATAGACGAATTGATGCGCGTGCCCGCCGCCGCGTAATAGGGAGTTACGATCATGGCTCTTTCCGGCATTCAAATCTACAAGCTTTTACCGAAAACCAACTGCAAGGAATGCGGCTTCCCGACCTGCCTTGCTTTCGCCATGAAGCTCGCGGCCAAACAGATTGAGCTGTCCGCCTGCCCCCACGTGAGCGAAGAAGCCAGCGCTGAGCTTGCCGAATCGGCCGCGCCGCCCATCCGCCTAATCACCCTCACCGGCAACGGCCATAAGGTCGAGGTCGGCAATGAGGTCGTCCTCTTCCGCCACGAAAAGACCTTCTATCACAAACCCGGCCTCTTCATCCGTCTCAGCGACGAGCTCCCTGTGGCGGAGATTGCCGCCAACGTGACGCGCGCCGCTAACTACAGCGTCAACTACGTCGGCCGCGATCTCGCATTGGACGGTTTCGCCATCGACGCGACGAGTGGCGATCTGCAACGCTTCGCCGCTGCTGTCGCCGCAGTCCAGAGCGTCGGCAAATACCCCCTGATCCTCATGAGCCGCGACCCCGCCGTGCTCGCCGCCGGGTTAGAAGAAGTCAGCGGCGAGTCGCCCCTGCTCTACAGCGCCGACGAGTCAAACTGGGAGGCCCTCGCCGCCCTCGCCAAAGAGCACAAGGCCTCGCTGGCCGTCTCTGCCCCAACCCTCGACGAGCTGGCGGCGCTGACCCAGAAACTGCAGGAAGCAGGCGTGGAGGATCTTGTACTCGACCCGGCCGTCCGTGATTTCAGCCACTGGCTCACCGCCAGCACTCAGATCCGCCGGCTCGCTCTCAAGAAGAACTTCCGCCCGCTTGGCTATCCCGTCATCGCCTTTGCCGGGGAGAACAACCCGGAGCAGGGCGACGCCGGGCGCGAGGTAGCCCTCGCGGCACAGACGATCAGCAAGTATGCCGGCCTCGTCGTTCTCGATCACTTTGCCCCCGAACTTGTTTACCCGCTCCTCGTTCTCCGCGAAAACCTATACACCGACCCGCAAAAGCCGATCCAGGTGCAGCCGGGTCTCTACGAAATCAACGCGCCGCGACCGGGCGATCCCCTCCTGGTGACGACAAACTTCAGCATCACCTACTTCAGCGTCGCTAATGAGGTCGAAGGAGCAGGACTGCCCGCGTGGTTGCTCGTCGCCGATGCCGAAGGGATGAGCGTGCTCACCGCCTGGGCAGCCGGCAATTTCGACGCCGAACGGATCGCCAAGGACGTCAAACGTTTCGGCGTTGCCGACAAGATCGATCACCAGCGCATTGTCATCCCCGGCCACGTGGCCGTCATCTCCGGCGAGCTGGAAGAAGAGCTGCCCGGCTGGGATGTCCGTGTTGGCCCGCGTGAGGCAGTCGATCTGCCCGCGTATATAAAAAGTGTCGTCCTGCAATAGCCGGTCGCTGGTGAGCACCTAGCTGTGCTCACCACCTGATCGCCGACAGCGCCTATGGCCGAACATCGCGTTACCTTCAATGATGCCGAACCGGCCGTTGTCGTGCCGACCGGCACCCTCGTCGTCGAGGCTGCCCGGCTGGCGGGTATCGACATGGCACAGCCATGCGGCGGACAGGGGCGCTGCGGGCGCTGTGCGGTGCACGTCACCAGCGGCCAAGTCCGGCGCCGCAGCACCCTGCGCCTCTCCGCCGCTGATCTCGAGGTGGGTTACGCGCTCGCCTGCCAGGCAGTCGTCGAAGCTGATGCCACCATCGAGGTGCTGCCGCAGGAGCAACTGGAGCGGCATCTGACCTCCGACCTTGTCGCCGCGACGGTCGAAGTCCCTGCCGGCTACGACCTCGGGCGCCAGTCCCTACGCCGCATTCCACTTACCCTGTCCCCGCCTTCCATGGACGACCAGACAGACGACTATAGCCGGCTGCAGACCACGCTATTCCCCGAGATCGGCTGCGATGTCGATGTGTCGCTGCCGCTGCTGCGCCGTCTCGGCGCCGTCTTGCGCGCTGGCGGCTGGCAGGTCACGGCCCTCGTCGACGAGGGCGCCGGTCCCGATGCGCGACCGCGCCTCATCGATATCGTTCCCGGTCATGTGCCCGCGAAGGCGCCCTTGTGGGGGGCCGCGGTTGACATCGGTACCACGACCGTAACCGTCTGGCTCGTTGACCTCGTCAGCGGCGAGGTGGGCGCGCAAACGGCCGAGTACAACCGGCAAGTCCGCCGCGGCGAGGACGTCATCTCCCGCATCGTCTATGCCAGCAAGAACAGCGGAGGCGCAGAGCTGCAGGAGCTCGTCCTGACGTCAATCAACACGCTCCTGCAGCGCACGGCCCAACGGGTCGGTATCGAGCCAGCCGAGATCCTCAAAGTTACGGTCGCCGGCAACAGCACCATGATGCACCTGCTTCTGGGTATCCCTGCCGATAGCATTCGCCTCCAGCCCTTCATTACCGCCGTCAACGACGTCCCCCCGTTTCCTGCGCGCGAACTCGGCATTGCTGTCCATCCCGAGGCCACGGTCGACTGCCTGCCCGGCGTCGCCAGCTATGTCGGCGCCGACATCAGTGCCGGCGTGCTTTCCTCCGGCATGGACGACAGCGAAAAGGTAAGTCTCTTCCTCGACATTGGCACCAATGGCGAGACCGCCTTAGGTTCCTCCGAGTGGCTCGTCACCTGCGCCTGTTCTGCGGGGCCTGCCTTTGAGGGTGCCGGCGTCCTCTTCGGCATGCGCGCCACCCGCGGCGCCATCGAGGAGGTTTGGATCAACGGCAAGACCTATGAGCCGACCTACCGGGTCATCGGCGATGCGCCGCCGCAGGGCTTCTGCGGCAGCGCGCTGATCAGCCTTCTCGGCGAGCTATTCCTCACCGGGTTGATCGACAAAGGAGGTCACTTCAATCGCTCGTTGCCCACCGATCGCGTGCGCAACGGCGAGCACGGCCTGGAATACGTTGTCGCCTGGGGCGCCGACACGAGCCACGGGCGCGACATCGTCATTACCACCGTCGATATCGATAACCTGCTCCGCGCCAAAGCGGCAATATACGCCGGGTTTACCGTCCTCGCCGTGAGCGTTGGCTTTCCGCTTGAGGAGGTCGAGCAGATCCTTGTCGGCGGCGCTTTTGGCAAATACATCAACGTCGAAAAGGCGATAGAGATCGGCCTCC
>JAVVFG010000365.1:0-4170 GCA_032260445.1 Anaerolineae bacterium
CAGGACGCGGCCCTCTCAAGGCCGAAACAGGGGTTCGATTCCCCTATGGGGCACAGGATTAGGAGAGGCTTCTTGGTGGAGCCTCTCCTTTTTTTAAGCCACGCGACGAGCTTGCGGATATGATCGACATTCCCCCGGCAATCGACCGGCAGCGCTACCAACGGATCATCTGGTTCTTCACCGGCCTGCTGGCGCACGTGATCTGGTGGGACATCGTTTTGCGGCGCATCATCCCGGGCCGCGTCCTTTCGACGCGCTCAGACCGCTGGCGAGCCGTCGCGCGCCGCTTCCGGCTGCTCGCCGTCGATATGGGCGGCGTCCTGATCAAGCTCGGCCAATTTCTGAGCTCACGCGTTGACGTGCTGCCACCCGAAATCATCGGCGAGCTCCAGGGACTGCAGGATGAAGTCCCAGCCGTGCCCACAGCCGAGATCCTTGAAGTAATGCGCGCCGAGCTCGGCGACCTGGAAGCGCACTTCGCCTCCATTGAGCCGGAACCACTCGCCGCCGCATCATTGGGGCAGGCCTACCGCGCCTGGCTCTGTCCCCACGACAAGCGGCGCGAGCGCGGTGCGCCCGTCGTCATCAAGGTACAACGGCCGGGCATCGAGAAGCTCGTCCAGACCGACCTCGCTGCCTTACGCCGCGTGGCGCGCTGGATGATGCATTATCCCCCAATCCGGCGCCGTGCCGATATGCCTGCCCTGCTCGAAGAATTCGCCGCGACCCTGTGGGAGGAGCTGGACTACGAGCTGGAAGCCGACAATGCAGAGCGCTTTGCCGAGATGTTTGCTGCCGACGATGGCGTCTACATTCCGCTCGTTTACCGTCGCCACAGCACGCGTCGCGTCCTTGTCCTCGAGAACGTCGAAGGGATCAAGATCACCGACGTCGCGGCGATCGAAGCGGCCGGTGTGGATCGCGCCGAAGTCGCCAACCGCCTGCTAGACACCTACTTTCACCAGATCTTCAAGGAAGGCTTCTTCCACGCCGATCCCCATCCGGGCAACCTTTTTGTCTGGCCGCGCGCCGAACAGCTGGAGGATGGGCCTCGAACCTACTACCTTGTCTTCGTCGATTTCGGTATGGTTGGCCACATCGAGACGCTCACCGGTGATAAGCTGCGCCGCCTGCTGATCGCTATCAGCCAGCAGGATTCACGTGCCCTGACCGAATCCTATCGCGACCTCGGCTTCCTGCTCCCCTCCGCCGATCTGGAGCGGATCACTGAAGCCCAGGCCATTCTTTTGGAGCAGCTATGGGGGCGCGAGCTGCTCGAACTGACCCAGCCCGACCCCGCCGAGATTCAAGAAATCACACGCGAGTTCAAGGACATCCTCTTCGATTTCCCCTTCCAGATCCCGCAGGATTTCATCTATCTCGGCCGGGCTATGGGCATGCTGTCCGGGCTGTCGTCGCTTCTCGATCCCCAGATCAACCCCTGGCGCAAGGTAGAGGAGTACGGGCGCGAGATCGTCCGCCGGTCAGGCACTGGCGCCACCGGCTGGGAGATGCTCGTCACCACGCTGCGCCCGATGCTCACATTGCCTGGTCAGATGCAGCGCGTGCTCACCGCTGCCGAGCAGGGTCGCCTGCGCGTGCAGATGGCGCCCGATCCAGCCCTGCTACAGCGGCTCGACCGTATTGAGCGCCGCCTTGGCATAACCCAGATGACGGTTGCTATCGCCAGTGTGGCCGGCAGCGTTCTCCTCTTCTGGAGACACCGTCGCGAACAAGATAAGGAGCAATAAACAGAAATGGTCAAAATCATCACCGATCGTGCCGCCGACATGCCCGCCGCGGAAACCGCCGCCCTCGGCATCGAGGTCGCTCCCCTGTTCATCAACTTCCCTGAAGGGCCGGTAGACTCGGCCGAACTCGAGGCCGGCGCCTTTTACGATCGCCTCGCCGCCATGTTCCCGGAAATTCCCACCACGGCTCAGCCTTCACCGGGTATCTTCGCCGGCCTCTATAACCAGGCCGCCGCTGAGCCCGTTCTCTCCGTCCACATCTCATCCGGCCTAAGCGGTACCATCCAGGCGGCGACCATCGCTGCCGGCGATGTCGACCAGGAGGTGACCGTCGTCGATACGATGACTCTCTCTGGTGGGCAACGCTACCAGGTCCTCTTTGCCGCGCAGGCGGTCGCGGCCGGCTGGACCATCGCCCAGATCGTCGAGCGGCTCGCGCAGATCCGCGCAGCGACCGAGGTAGCCTTTACGCTAGAGACCCTCGAATACCTGGCGCGCGGCGGTCGCATCGGCCGTGTCCAGGCACTTGCTGGCAGCCTGCTGAATATCAAGCCGGTCATCCGTGTCGCCCACGAAGACGGCAAGTATTCGACGGTTAGTAAAGCGCGTACGCTGCAGCGTTGTATGGCGCAGATCGTTGACTTCCTCGCCCAGCGCTACGGTGACGAGCCTCTGCGAGCGACGGTGATGCACGGTCAGCTTCCGGTTCAGGCGGAAGCGCTCAGTGCTCTGCTGCGCGAGAAGCTTTCAGTGGTGCAGACCGAGGTGCTGCGCGTCTCGCCCGTCCTCGGCGTCCATACCGGCCCGGGCGTCGTCGGCGCGGCCGTGGTCCCCCAGCGCCTCATGGAGCTCTAGCGGCGCCGGGTTGTTGTCAGCCGGCCGCTTTCAGCTCGTCGACCAGGCCGATATACGCTTCCATCGCCTCTGCGCGTGGCATCCCTTTCACCCCCTGCCACGCGTCGTATTTGGCCCGTCCGGCAAGGTTGGTGATTCCGGGGCGCTTTCCGCTGACGTCGCCCGCCGTACTCTGTTTGTAGAGGGCGTAGAGCTTCAGCAAGACCTCATTGCTCGGCCTCGTGGCAATTCCTTGCACCTCGGCTGCTGCCTGCTCAAAGCGGCTCTGTAGATCGTCCATCCGTCACTCCTGTTGCTGGCTTTGCCCATTACGTGACACTGTCCTGGTTACACAAGCGCTTCTCTTCTCCGTAGGGGATGATCGACATGACCTCGCCGGCTGCCAGGCGTGCCTGCACGTCCCGCCAGAAGCGCACGTCGAGCAGGTCGTCATGGCGCGCCATAAACGCTGCGCGCTGCGGCCCGTAGACGCCGATGAAGTGGCTGAACTGCTCCGGGAAAATGTCATCTTCGTCCACCGCAAACCACGGCTCACGCGCCAGCTCGTCGTCCAGGCTCTGCGGCGGCGGCAGCCGACGGAAGTTGCACCTCTCGAGCAGGCTGAGCTCGTCATAGTCATAGAAGACAACGCGTCCGTGGCGCGTCACGCCGAAATTCTTCAGCAGCATATCCCCCGGAAAGATGTTGGTAAACGCCAGATCGCGAATGGCCTGTCCGTAATCGACCACGGCGGCGATCGCCGCTCCTTCGCTCGCTTCCCGTAAGTAAATGTCAAGGGGAATGATGCGCCGCTCCACGTAACAGTGATGGATGATCACGTTCTCGCCCCGGACCTCCACCGTGCTGGACGCCGCCTCCTGCAGCTCCGCCAGCAGCGCGCTGTCGAAGCGCGACCGGGCAAATTCCAGGTGTTCGAACTCCTGCGCATCCACCAGCCGCCCGGCGCGGTCGTGCCGGAAGACAAGCCGGTATCTGTCTATCACCTTCTCACGCGTCACTTTCTTGGGAAGCGCGAACTGGTCCTTAATCACCTTGAAGACAAGATCATACCCGGGCATCGTGAAAACCGACATGACCATGCCGCGCTGCCCGGGCGCGATTTCGAAGAGATCGCGGCTGGTTCCCAGGTGGCGCAAGATATCGCGGTAAAGCTCGGTCTTGCCATGCTTGTTGTAGCCAATCCCGATGTACAGCTCGGCGATGCGCTTGCGCGGCATGATCGTTTTGAGAAATCGCACCAGATCATAGGGCCGTTCGACGTCGACGTGGAAGTAGGAATGGGCAAAACTGAAGAGGATGCTGGCATCATTCTCTTCAAGCAGGACGGCATCGAGGGTCAGCCCCGCCTCGTCGTCATGACGAATCGCCAGGACGAGGGGTAGCTGGTGCGAGCCGCTCTGTAGCCGCCCTACCACGTAGGCGCCCTTGCCGCGGTAGAAGATAGCTTCGGCGATCTCCGCCCGCTCGACCACGCGCAGAGCGCCTTCATGCCGTAACTGCCTTTCGATCGCCGCCGCTGCCCGCTGTACGTCACGCTCCTGGTGCGCGAAGCCCACCGTCAGTG
>JAVVFG010000366.1:0-4103 GCA_032260445.1 Anaerolineae bacterium
CCTGGCCCATGAGGGCCGGCCGCTGACCGTGCCGCTCGAGCCTGAGCCCGAGCTGATGCCCCACGCCGAAGACGGCATGGTGCGCCTCTTTGTCGACGCCGGCCGCAACGAAGGCGTACGTCCCGGCGACATTGTCGGCGCGATTGCCAACGAAGCGAATATCCCCGGCAAAGCGATCGGGGCCATCGACATCTACGACCACTTCACCTACGTCGACGTGCCGGCGAAGTACAGCCAGCAGGTACTGGAGCGCATGGCGAATGCCGAAATCCGCCGCCGGCAGGCCAACATCCGCGTTGCATCGGCACAAGAGAAGGCGTCAGCTAAGCCCGCCCGGCGCGAAAAGCGCTATGCCAAAGGCAAGCGGCGCTGGTCGGGGCGGAGGCAATGACTCTCCCTTGACTGCGTACCGCCTGACGCGCCCCGCTAGTCGCCTCCGCCGCGTCTGGTCAGCGTGCCCACCAGCGTGGGGTCGTTGGCGCACAAAGCTGGTGTCTCCAGCGTTGCCTCGGCCGTGATCGTCTTCCCGTCAGGTGAGAGGGAGATCGTCAAGTCGACGGGAATGACGAACCCTTCCACGTCAACCGATGTGGTCGTCTGCAGGCGACGACTGTCTGCTGACTCGAGCTCCTCGCGCGCCTCGAAGGTCGAGGCAGGCACCGCAAACCGGCCGCAGAATCCCCCCGCGTTGATGGTGATCCCCTCGCCGAGCGAGGCTACGCCGCCCACAATACGTCCCTGCTGCTCTAGCTCGAGAACCAGGGGGGCCTGGCTGTCGCCATCGCCGTTGAGTAGGCCGACAAAGGTGCCGGAGAGGGGACCACTCTGAGCGGCCGGAGGGGCTGTCGCCGTTGCCGCTGCGGCCGTTGGCGTTGCCGGCACATCAACATCGTGTGGCACGGCTGTCGGCGAGGGCGCCGGCAAGCGCTCCTGACTACGGGTCGTCGCGGCAAGGGTTGGTGTCGGTACCGCCAGCGGCTGGCTTTCGGCCGGCGCCGGCTGCGCGACCACGGGCGGGTTGCCATCAACGCCAGTGACTTGCCGTAACAAGTCTGTGGCCGAGCAGCCGCTGGCTACCGCGAGCACGAGCACCAAGGGAAACAGCACAGCCAGTCGTTTCACAAATCTTCGCATTATCTCCTCCACTGCTGCGAGAGCAGTATGTCTCCTCTGTTGGTGGCACCGTCTCCTCGATCTGCGAGGACGGCGCCACTGTACACGACTGTAGCGCACCTATCTTAGAATTGTGGATCCACTTACAAGGAGTTAATACCAGGGTCGCCCGCTCGACGTAGCGAAAGAGATTAGACTGTCAACAGCGAGACGAAAGTGGTGTCATGCGCACACTTAATGGCGTGGAAGAGAGCAGGCTCCCCACCCGCATCATCACGTTGACCTGGAAGCCGGAGGTTGCTCCCGCACCCGTGCGCTGTGCCTACTCTTCGCTCTGCAGATCGGCGATGAACGCATCGACCGGCATAGCAGGAAGGGTCATGATCTTGATGCTGCCGCGCGACGCCAGTTCCGCGGAGACACGGGCAATGGTATGGTTGTCCGGCGCCTCGACAATGTTGACGAAGTCGTAAGGACCGAGCACGGCGTACTGCTGGGTCACCTGTACGCCGAACTGCTCCAGTTCCTGGTTCACTTCCCGGATGCGCTCCGGGCGCTTCTTAATGGTCTTGGCCCCCTCGTCCGTCAGTGTGCTGAGCAAAATATACGTAGCCACGGAAGCCTCCTATCTCAGCCCCGCCCAACCACATCACCTTCTACGCAGTGCAACGGCCGTTGCCTTGACGCCTGGCGCTGGCTGGCGTTGTCCAGACTCCGGCTTCCAACCACGGCGTGCGCCGGACGCGCACAGGCGACAGCCAGCCCCGCCGCTTCCATTATAGCAGATAGCGCGGCGGCGAATGGCAGGGCCGCCGCAAACTCCCCTAGATGGGCAATCGCTGCCCGGCGCTAGTCGTCCGGCGCTGGTGAAAAGTAGACGTCGGTCGGCGCAAATTTGCTCAGGCGGCGGAAGCGACCGCGCACCGGCATGCCGATCCAGTCGAGGCTGGCATCGTCCGTCGACACCCCGATGAGACGGGTGAGGAACAGCGTATTGACGCCGGGAAACTCGACCAATGCCAGCACGAAGGGCGTTTCTGGCAGGAAGGCTTCGCTCCCGAAATAGCAGACGGTAAAGGCGTGTACGGCGCCTTCGACGGCAATCTCTGCCCATTCCGTCTCGTTGCCGGTAACCATATCGTGCCCGCGCGGCGTGGCGTAGGTGTAGCCGGTCTCCGGATCGCGCGTGACGAGAAAATGGCCGTTGGCCAGCCCGGCGAAGAAGGGCGAATCCTGCCCGTAGGAGTGCAGGTAGGTGATGGCATATTGCTGCTCGATAAGGATCGGCGCCATCTCCGGCAGCCGTGCCAGCGCTTCAGCATCCAGGTTGGTCGGAAACGGTACGCTATGTAGGATGTGACCCCCAAGCGTTTCTTCCATCTTGTGCTGCGCCATGGTTAATCCTCCCGCTCTAGAATGCTGACGGTAACGTAGGTACCTGTCCCCGCATGGCTGTGGATCGCGCCCCGCCGCGCCGCCGGCACCTGCAGCGTCGCGTCGCCGAAGTGCTCGCCAATCGATTCCTGCAGCTGCCAGATGGCAAATACGGCCTGCATCAGGCCGGTGGCGCCGACCGGATGGCCGCAGGCAATCAGGCCGCCGCTGGGGTTGACCGGGCAGAGCGGCACCTCCGGCAGCTCCAACCCGTAGTCGATACCGGGCATGAAGGCCTTACCGCTCGTGGCAAAGCACCCCCCTTCCCCGTAGCGGCACAGCCCCATGTCTTCATACGTCTGCAACTCGGAGCTGGTATAGGCATCATGCAGCTCCACGAAGTCGAGCTCGCGCAGCGGATCGCTGATGCCTGCGTTGGCGTACGCCTCCTTGGAGCCGGTGCGCCCGGCACGGAAGGAGTGTACGCCCGGATAGCGGAATCCAGCGTCCCACAGCTCGCGGTAATAGGTGCGTGTTCCCCCGGTGTCCTCGTGCGGCAGCAGATAGTCACGTAGAAAATCATCGTAGCTGGCGTGCGGACGGTCGGCCATGCGCATGGCGTCGGTGCCGCGGCCGATGCCGGTGACGCGCACCAGTGGCTGCGGCAGCTCGGCCCCGGCCGCTTCCAGCTTGCGCAGCCCCTCCTCGCTGCAGAGCACGGCAGCGGCGGCGCCGTCGGACATGACGCAAATGTCGAGCCGGGTCAGCGGCCAGGCAACCATCGGCGCCGCGCGCACGTCCGCGATGGTCAGCCTCTGCCGCTTCTGCGCGTACGGGTTGTGGAAGGCGTTCATGTGGTTCTTGACAGAGACGTGCGCCATCTGTTCGGGCGTCGTGCCGAACTCCTTCATGTGGCGCGTGACCATCATGGCATAGTAGCCGGAGTAGAAGCCGCCGACCGGATAGTCGAAGCTCACGTCGGAGGCGAGCGCGATGAACTCGTTGCCCTTCCAGGTCTCGACGTGGCTCATCGTCTCAAAGCCGTAGGCGACGCAGACGTCCATGTAGCCGGAGGCGACTGCCTTCCACGCCTCCTGGAAGCAGATACCGCCCGTGGCGCCGCCGCCCTCGACGCGGTGGCTGGGCTTGGGCACGAGGCCAAGGTAATCCTGGGCCATAATGCCGGCCATCAGCTGGCGTGTGAAATGGTCCGAGAAGTACGAGGCGACACTGCCATCGACGACGCCAAAGAACTGGCGCTGGCTCAACCCAAGGTCGGCCAGCGCCGCATCGTAGGCTTCCTTGACCAACGCCGGAAAGGTCTTATCGGGCCGTGCTTTGGTGAACTTGCTCACTCCCCCGGCAACTGCGTAGACCGTGCGCATAGGTGCTTTCCCTCCAGGCTGCATTGCGAGTGACGGCCGGGCCACGCCGCCCATGGCGCGCCCTATGCATTACCCTAATGGGCAACGGGCAGTTTTGGCTAGTGTCTTTACTCACATTCGATGACGTCTATTGTCCCGGTTGTGAAAAAGCCAGGGGCTGCATAGCCGGCCGTGGAGTGGACAACAGCTCGTGGAAGCGAAAGAGCCCTTGGGGTTGCCAAGGGCTCTTTC
>JAVVFG010000367.1:0-4093 GCA_032260445.1 Anaerolineae bacterium
CGCTGGCGGCGACGAGCGCGGGGCTGCCGCTACGCAACGCCGACGATCTGCGTGCCGGTCGCGCCGTCAGCCCCGATTTCACAGCGCAGGGCTGGCGCGACCACCTCGGCTACGACGATATACCGCTGCTTAGCCCGGCCGAAGCTGGCACACGTATCGGTGACTTGGCCCAGACGCACACTTTCAGCTTCTTCGAGCATTGGCCCAGCGACCGTAGCGGTCATCGTGGCTCGTTGCAGGAAGCGGTCGAACACCTCGAGCTCATTGATGCTGCGCTGGGCGGCCTCCTGGAGAGCTGGGATGAGGAGTCGGGCCTTCTGGTGATCACCAGCGATCATGGTAATATCGAGGCGAAGGATCGGCGGAGGCACACTGCCAATCCGGTCCCCACGATTCTTGTCGGTGCGGGCCATGCCGGCCTGGCCTCCAGGATTCACGACCTGACAGATATCGCGCCTGTCGTGCGCACTTTTCTCGAGCTGTAAGCTATGCCCATTTCTTCCGAAGCCTTCCGTGAAGCTTTGCGCCACTTCCCGAGCGGCGTGACGATCGTTACCATCCGCGCCGGCGACGCGGTCCACGGCCTTACCGTTTCCGCATTCGCCTCGGTATCGCCGGAGCCGCCGCTGGTGATGGTCGCGATCGACCATCAGCACAGCGCCTTTCACCTGCTGCAGCACCCAGATGCCGTCTTTGCCATCAATATCTTGCACCAGGATCAGATGGAGCTGTCCAACCGTTTTGCCTGGCTGAAGGACGAGGATCGCTTTCTGGCAGGCGATTGGCGGACTGCGGAGACGGGAGCGCCGATCCTTGCGGATGCATTAGCCTGGCTCGACTGCACGATTTACGCGCGTTACGAGGCCGGCACGCACCACATCTACATTGGCGAGGTACAGGCGAGCGCAGCGCCGCGCCCTGGCGACGCACCCCTTGTCTACTGGAATCGGGGTTACCGCGCCCTGGCGCTGCGCCCGCACGACGCGACCGAAGAGGAGTAATCGATGCGCCGCCTTCGCGCGTTCCTGCGCCTGCGCTGCCCCCACTGCTACCGCGGCGCGCTATTCAGCGGCCTGTGGCGAATGCACACCCATTGCCCCGTCTGTGGCATCACCTACGAGCGCGAGACGGGCTACTTTATGAATGCCATCTTCTTTGGCTATGTCCTTGGCTTTCTTGTGATCCTGCCGCTTAACGTGCTGCTCTATGTGATCGAGGCCCCGCTCATCTGGTTCGCTCTTGGTAGTCTGGCAGCGCTCACTCTGCTCTCGCCCCTCATCTTTCGTTACTCGCGTGCCATCTGGATGCATCTCGATGAGATGCTCGATCCCCGTCCCGAGCCAATTCCCGACCCCGAGATGTGAAAGAAAGCAGGGTGCAGCCGGCTGTTCGCGACCGGCTACGCCCTGCGGGTAGATCGGAGTGGTGCGCCTCTCAGGGCATCATCAGCACTTCTTCGATACGCTCCAACGCCCAGTCGATTTCCTCGCGGGTAATTACTAGCGGTGGGGCGAAGCGCAACACCGTTTCGTGTGTTTCCTTGACGAGGATACCGCGTTCCCGCAACGCTTCGGCGAAGCGACGGGCGGGTACGTGTAGCTCGACGCCGATAAACAGGCCGCGACCCCGTACCTCTTTGACGTGCTCGCTCTCGATGCGCTCGAGCCGGCCCTTAAAGTAGTCGCCGAGCTCATTCGAACGCTCCACGAGCTGCTCGTCGACGATAACGTCAAGTGCCGTGCGGGCTATCGCCGCGCCCAGCGGGTTGCCGCCGAACGTGCTGCCATGGTCGCCGGGCACAAAGAGGCCGAGGACTTCCTCGTCGGTGAGCACGGCAGAAACCGGGTAGAAACCGCCGCTAAGTGCTTTGCCGACGATCATGACGTCCGGCCGTACCCCTTCGTGCTCGCTGGCGAACAGCCGGCCGGTGCGCCCCAGTCCAGTCTGGATTTCGTCGGTCATCAGCAGGACGTTGTGGCGCCGGCACACGTCGGCAGCGGCGCTAAGGTACCCATCGGGCGGGATGATGACCCCGCCTTCACCTTGAATCGGCTCGACGAGGAACCCGACGGTGTTGGGCGTGATCGCTGCCTCAAGCGCCGCGACGTCGCCGTAGGGAATCATCACGAAGCCGGGTGTAAACGGGCCGAAGTTCTCGCGGTAGCTCTCTTCGCTGGAGAAGCCCACGATCGTCGTCGTCCGGCCGTGAAAGTTGCCGCGGCAAACGATGATTTCCGCCTGATTGTCTTCCACGCCTTTGACGACGTAGCCCCACTTGCGTGCCGCTTTGATCGCCGTCTCCACCGCCTCGGCGCCGGTATTCATCGGCAGCGCCTTCTCATACCCGGCGAGCTCGCATAGCTGCTGCAGAAACGGCCCCATCTGGTCATTACGAAACGCGCGCGAGGTCAGCGTCATCCGCTGCATCTGATCCTGAGCAGCTTGGAGAATGCGAGGATGGCAGTGACCTTGGTTGACCGCCGAATAGGCGCTGAGGCAATCCAGATACTTATTGCCTTCTACGTCGTATACCCAGACGCCATCACCCTCACTGAGCACGACGTCGAGCGGCAAGTAGTTGTGGGCACTGTATTTCTCTTCTAATTCGATGTATGCATCGCTACTGGTTGTCACAGTGGTGTCTCCTCGATGGTTCAAACAGCGGCGCCAGCCCGCTGCTGCGCACAAAACAAGAACGAGTCAATAAGGATGGAAAAAGACCGCGACGTTAGATGTAACCCGTCCAGTAGAGAAGCACAAAGGTGGGAAACGACGAAGACACGAAATCTCCCTCGCCTAAGGCGATGAAAGCGGTGAACAAACACGGCGTACAGCCAGTGCCGTTATTCTACCTGACTCGCCCATATTTTTCACTCAAAATCATCTGTCCTTCAGGAGACTGGAGCCAAGCGAGCAAAGCACGCAGCTCTCCCTGCGGCTCGGCTGGGCTGACGAAATAGAGGGGCACGGAGAGGGGGTAGTTCTGGCTACCCGCGTTGTTCGGTGTCGGGGCGACGCCGTCAATGGCCACCGCCGCGACGCGCTTGTCAAGACTGCCGATCATCGTATACCCGATGGCGCCAAGCTCGGCGGCGACAGCATCCAGTAGAGCCTCGTCGTCTGGCTGGACCAGTGTGCCAATGGCCGGGCGCTGTTCCGCCATGATGCGCTCGTTGAGGAGGCGCCGGGCGCCGGCGCCTCGTTCCCGGCCCACGGGTACCACCGTCGACTTAGGTCCGCCAACGCCGGCCCAATCGCTGGTGGTCCCGCTGAACAACGACTGCACCTGCGCGCTGCTGAGCTCACGCACCGGATTGTCCGGGTGGACGACGATCGCCAGGCCGTCAAGAGCGACGGGGTTGTACCAATACGCGCTGCCTGCCGGCAGGACGTGAACGAGGACGGCGTCGAGCGCGCCGCTATCCAGATCGGCAAATAGCGACGTCTCGTTGCCTTCAACAAAACTAAGACTGGTATTCGCATTGCTCGTCTCATAAGCTGCCTCGACGAGACCCGCCACCGGCGCGGCGCCACTGCTAAGGCCAATCAGCAGGAGCGACGGTGCGGGGTGGGGAGGTAGTGCCGGCGGCGGCGGTGCCTGGCCGCTGCAGCTAACCAGGCTCATTGCCAGCAACAGCCCGGTAAAGAGCCACTTCATGACAGTATCAGCAACGCTGCCAGGCCGAGGACGGCACAGTACAGCGCGAACAGATAGAGGCTGTGGCTGCGTAGCCAGGCGAGAAGGAAATAGATGCAGGCGTAGCCAGTCACCGCGGCAGCCACAAACGTAGCGGCGTACACCGCCCAGTAGTCGGCAAAATTGCCGGCGGCAAGCACGTCGAGAAGCGCCAGGAGGCCCGCGCCGGCAATGGCCGGGACGCCGAGGAGGAAACTGAAGCGCGCCGCGGTTTCGCGATCCAGGCCGCGAATCAGGCCAGCCGTGATCGTGCTGCCGCTGCGCGAGATGCCGGGGAAAAGGGCCAGCATCTGGAACAAGCCGACGATGATCGCATCGAACCAGGAGAGTGCCTCCAGTTTCTTGCCTCCGCGACGCAGCCGCTCGCCGGCGACGAGGAGCAGCGCGGTGCCGAGG
>JAVVFG010000368.1:0-4041 GCA_032260445.1 Anaerolineae bacterium
CCCTCAAGCAGAAGAACCTCGAACCGGTGGTCAACGCGATCATCATCGCCGAGCCACGGCTGATGGCGGCGTTGGGCCGCGGGCTCCCTGCCTACCGCTGGGGCCTAGCCTGGCAACTGATCACGCGCTCGGCCTCCACGGCCAGCCTCGTCGCCCTCACCCCACTTCCATTTGTCGACTTCATCCCGCTCGTCGCGCTGCAGGTTTCGCTGATTCTGGGTATCGCCCGCATCTACAACTATCGCCTGACGGTAGCGCGAGCGCGTGAAGCGTTGAGCGTCTTTGGCGCCGGTTTCCTCGCGCGCACCCTTTTCTACGAGCTTGCCAAGCTCGGTGGCCCGCCAGCCTGGCTCCTGGCAGCTGCCGTCGCCGCCGGCACGACCGTCGCCCTCGGGTACGCCGCCATTCTCTGGTTTGAGCGCGGCGAGCAGCTCTCGCGCGAGGCGACGGCAAAGGTGGCGCGCATTGTCAGCGACCATCTACTCGAAGGGCTGAAGGGCCTCGGGCGGCGCAAGCCATCGCGCCGCCGCCTTTCAGAGCGCGTCCGCGAAGCGCTGGAAAAGTCTCCCCTCGCACGCGACCGCAGCGAGCTCGACGCCGTCGCCGGGGCCGAGTAGACAGCCGTGAGCCTCCGCATTTCGGTCCCGGCGACCACAGCTAACCTCGGCCCGGGTTTCGACTGCCTCGGGCTCGCCTTGTCGCTGCGCAACCACGTCGAGGTGAGCCGCGCCGGCCGGACACAGGTCGTGGTCGAAGGCGAAGGCGCCGGAATTTTGCCGCAGGGCGACGAGAACCTCGTGCTGCGGGCGATGCGCCATCTCGCCACCTACGCCGGCCGCTCCCTGCCACCCGTGCGCCTCGTGCAGCACAACGACATCCCGGTCGGCAGCGGCCTGGGTAGCAGCGCCAGCGCGGTCATCGCCGGGCTCCTGGCCGGCGGCGCGCTCCTCGATATCGAGCTGCCGCCGCCGCTCGTCCTCGCCCTGGCAGCCGAGCTGGAGGGCCATGCTGACAACGCCGCGGCGGCGCTCTACGGGGGTCTCGTCTTGGTTGCCGGCGAGGATGTCGTGCAACTCAACGTCGCTCCGCTCCGGGCGGTCGTTGTGCTGCCGGCCGTGACGCTGTCGACGCAGGCCGCGCGCGCCGCCTTACCTCAGCGTGTGCCGCTTGCCGATGCCGTGTTCAACCTTGGGCGGATGGGCCTCCTCCTCCAGGCGCTGGCAAGCGGTGACGTGCCAGCACTGTCGAGGGCGATGGCCGACCGGCTGCACCAGCCATACCGGACGCCCCTCATCCCTGGCCTTGACGCCGCCCTCGCCGCCGCCAGCGCGGCAGGCGCTGCTGCCTGTTTGAGTGGCGCCGGCCCGTCGCTGATCGCCTTCGCCACTTCGGGCCACGAGGAGCTGGCGGCAGAGATGATGGCCGCTTTTGCGCACGACGGTGTTGCCAGCCGCAACTGGACCGTGCGCAGCGACCACCAGGGAGCGGAGCTTACCACAGCCTAAATAGAGCCAGTTCCACGGTACGCTCGTTAGCCAGCCATAGGGAAGTTTGCTACACTACGCCACGGTGCGCCGCCAGGTGACACCGGTGGAAACGGACGACAGACCCGGCGTCTGCAGCCGGGATATCCACATTCACTTACCAGTGAGGCAAAGGAGACATGAATGGATAAGGACATGTTACTCGACTGGTACCGGCAGATGGTGCTGATTCGCCTCTTTGAACAGCGCTCGGCCGAGCTTTACCAGCAGGGAAAAATTGGCGGTTTCCTCCACCTGTATATCGGGCAGGAAGCCGTAGCGGTCGGCTCCATTGCCGCCCGCCAGGAAGGCGACCACGTCATCACCGCTTACCGCGACCACGCCCACGCGCTCACCGTCGGCTCCGATCCCGGCGAGGTCATGGCCGAGATGTTTGGCAAAGCGACCGGCGTCAGCGGTGGCAAAGGCGGCTCGATGCACCTGGTCAACCTCGAGGGGCGCTTCTGGGGCGGCTACGCCGTCGTCGGCGGGCACCTGCCGCTGGCTGCCGGCATCGCCCTCGCCGAGCAGTACCGGGGCACAGACAACGCCGTGCTCTGTTACCTGGGCGATGGCGCCACGAACATCGGCTACTTCCACGAATCGCTGAACCTCGCCGGCGTCTGGGATCTGCCCGTCCTCTGGATCGTCGAAAACAACCAGTACGGCATGGGCACGGCAGTCGAACGCGCTTCTGCGGGCACCATGCTGCAGAAAGCCCAGGCCTATGGCATGGAAGGCAAACAAGTTAACGGCATGAACGTCCTCGAGGTCTACGAAGCAACCCAGGCAGCTTTGCAGCAGATTCGCGATGGCGCCGGACCTCAGTTCCTGGAAATGGACACCTACCGCTTCGAAGGGCACAGCATGGGTGACCCACTGCGCTACCGCACCAAAGATGAGGTCGAGAAGTGGCGCGAAGACGATCCGATCGGCATCCTCGAACGCCACCTGCTTGAGGAAGACATTGCCGATCAGGACACGCTGGAGCAGCTCGACCAGGAGGCACAGGAGACCGTGGAGCAGGCCGTGACCTTCGCCGAAGAATCGCCGCTGCCCGAGCCCGAAGCCCTGTACGCCAATATCTACGTGGAGGCATAAGATGGCGCGAATTACCATGCGACAGGCAATTACCGACGCGCTGCGCGAAGAAATGCACCGCGACGAAAATGTATTCATCATGGGCGAGGAAGTCGGCGTCTGGGGCGGCACCTACGCCGTCACCCGTGGCTTCCATGACGAGTTCGGCGATAAGCGCGTGCGCGACACGCCTATCGCCGAAATGGTCATCGGCGGCGCTGCGACTGGCGCCGCCATGAACGGCCTGCGGCCCGTGGCCGAATTCATGACCATCAATTTCGCTATGCTCGCCCTCGACGCCATCGTCAACCATGCGGCGAAAGTGCACTATATGTTCGGCGGCCGGATCAAGGCGCCGGTCGTCTTCCGCGCACCCGGCGGCGGCGGGCGCCAGTTAGGAGCAACCCACAGCCATACGCCCGACGTCATCTTCGCCCATTTCCCCGGCCTGAAAGTCGTCTCGCCGGCGACGCCGTATGACGCTAAAGGCCTTCTGAAGACGGCCATCCGTGATGACGATCCCGTGCTCTTCATCGAGCACGCCACCCTCTACCAGGTGCGCGGCGAAGTGCCAGAAGAAGAATACACCGTGCCCATCGGCGTTTCCGATGTGAAGCGCGAAGGCTCCGACGTGACCATCGTCAGCTATGCGCAGGGCATCCAGGTTGCCCTGGAAGCGGCAGAAAAGTTGGCCGAAGAAGGCATCGAAGCCGAGATCGTCGACCTGCGCAGCCTGCGCCCACTGGATATGGGGCCGGTCATCGACTCCTTTAAGAAGACGTTTAAGGGCGTGGTCGTCGAAGAAGGCCACTACTCTTACGGTATCGGCGCCGAGATCGTCGCCCGGCTCCAGGATGAAGCGTTCGATTACATGGACGCGCCCATCGGCCGCGTCGCCCAGGAAGAGGTGCCCCTCCCCTACTCGCGCGAGCTAGAACAGATGGCGCTGATCAATCCCGATAAAGTGATTGCGGCGGTCAAGGAGATTCTATAATGGCCGAGTATATTGTGATGCCCAAGCTAGGCTTCGACATGCGTGAGGCTGAGCTGGTCAACTGGCTCAAAGAGGAAGGGGATCCGGTCGAGAAAGGCGAGATCATTGCCGAAATCGAATCGGATAAGGCGACCCTGGAGCTGGAAGCACAGACCAGTGGCATCTTGCTCAAGAAACTAGAAGAAGCAGGCGCGATTGTTCCCGTCGGCGGGAACATCGCCATCGTCGGCACGGAAGGGGAAGACATCAGCGGCATGACTGGCGACGGCGCAGCAGCCGCCCCCGCCGCAGCGGAAGAAGCGGAAGAAGCACCTGAGGCTGAGGAGGCGCCTGCGGCCGAAGAAGCGGGGCCGGCGCCCGAGGAAGAGGCGGCCGCATCTGCCGCCGTCAGCGACGAATTCCCCGGCGGCGCCGGCAAGGACTTCCACCTGGAACTCGGGTCCG
>JAVVFG010000369.1:0-4027 GCA_032260445.1 Anaerolineae bacterium
CCGGTGGTTTTGGTGAGCCACCAGATGAGGGCGAACTGGACGAGCTGGCTGCCGAGGAGGGAAAAAGCTTGGCCGGTCCAGAGGACGAAAAAGGGACGAAGTCGCGCCATTGGTGTAATCCTACAAGTCTGATATCAAAAATTTTACACTTTCACGAATATTATTCACATTCTACAACAAAAAGTCAATAGTGGTGACGTGTTTCGCGAGATGTGACAGTCGTATTGGAGCGGGTGGCGACCCATTGGGGGCAGTAAGTGTCCTGCGACGTGTTCCAACAGTGTTACAGCTAACGCGCACAACAGCGCGGGCACGTGCGCCCCCGATCGCTGTATCCAGGCTGGCCGGTGGGAGAGGGTGCGGCGGCTAAGCTGTGGGGGGTTCGGGCGATCAGTCGGCGGGGGCGAGCGAAGGCGCAGGGACGTCTTCGACGGAAAGGAGGGTGCGGTTAAAGGTGCTGGCGATGCCGACGAAGAGGACAAAGATGCCGCCGGTGAGGAACCAGAAGCGAACGCCGAACAGCTCGGCGAGGGGGCCGGCGACCAGGAGGCCGAGCGGGGCGATGAGGGAAGCGAGGCTGCCGAGCAGCATGAAGACGCGCCCCTGCATCTCAGGGGCGACCGAGGCCTGCAAGATGGCGTGGAGAGGGCCGTCGGCCAAGGGCAGCATGGTGCCGACAAGGAAGAGGGCGACGATAGCCACGGGCAGCAGCCCGCTGGGCGCCAGGCCGGCGAGGGTGACGCCGAGGCCCATGCCCATGACGCCCATGAGAGTGGTGTAGACGCGGCGCTGGAAGCCGCCCCAGACACTCAGGAGCAGGCCGCCAGTGACGGTGCCGACGCCCATGGCGGCCTGGAGCCAGGCAAACTGCAGCGCTTCGCCGCGGAAGTGACTGGTGACGAGGATGGGCACCAGGGACATGGCCGGGGTGAGGACGAGGTTGGCGAGCAGGGCGGTGCCCATGAGGAGGAGGAGCGCTTCGCGGGTGCGCACGTAGTGCAGGCCTTCGCGCAGCTCGTGCCAGACGCTGGCGAGGCCGCGGGCAGAGGGCGCCCGCTCCGGTTGGGGGATGGCAATGACGAGCAAGGGATCGATGGCGAAGATGGCGGTGGCGACGTCGACAATGATAATGCCGGTAATGCCGATCAACTCGAGCAGGAGCGCGCCCATGGGGGCGGCAATAATGCGCAGGCTGCCGTTGAGCGTCTGGTTGAGGCCCTGGATGCGCGTGAGGTGTTGTTTGGGCACCATGAGCGAGGTAGAGGCGTACATCGCGGGCCAGTGAAACGTGTCGCCGAGGGCACGGACGAAGAGGATGGCGAGGACGGCGGGAACGCTGGCGAGATCACGCCAGAAAAGGATGCCGAGGACGAGAGTAGCGAGGGCGACGGTGCTGTCGGCGACGAGCATGATAGCGCGGCGCGACCAGCGGTCGACGAGCACGCCGACGATAGGGCCGAGGAGAACCTGGGGTAAGAGACCGACCATTGTGGCCAGGGCCAGGATGGTGGGCGATTCCGTCGTCTTGGTCAGCCACCAGATGAGGGCGAACTGCGCAAGGCGGCTGCCGAACAGAGAGACGGCCTGGCCGGCCCAGATGATCAGGAAGGCTTGCAGACGGGACATGGTGCACTCCTCAACGTGGCAGCAAGCGCGAGAGACGCTAGGCGCGTTTCACCCAACGGTGACGCCGATCGATCTTGACCCCCGAATAGGGAAGTAGACAACAAGAATCCATACTTCAATTATACGAACTGCCACAAAGTTGTGAGTGCAGCGTCTATTCTACCGGAAAGTTCGTGACAGGCTAACCGTTTTTCTCTACAATTCCGCGGTCCAGCAGCCACATAGCACTAGCAATTTAGTCCTAGTTCGGAATGATTCATGGCGAAAATGCGCACCTTTTATGCGCTCCTCCTTACGCAGGGGCTGAGCCTCATCGGCAGCCGCATGACGGTGATCGGCATCGGTATCTGGCTGTACAGCACGACGAACACGGCGACCCCGCTGTTGCTGATGGCGTTCTTCAACGAGCTACCGGCGGTCTTTGCTGGCAGCTTCGCCGGGGTGCTGGTGGACCGGTGGCCGCGGCGGCGGGTGCTGTTGCCGGCGCGGCGCTGATTGTGGCCTGGGGCGGGATCCGCCCGCGCGTCCCGACGATGCTCGGCGGCTACCTGCTTACGGGCATGATGTTTCTTTTCTTCGGCACGGTACGGCAGCCGCTGCTGCTGGGGGCGACCGCTTTCTTGCTGGTGGCGCCGCTGCCGATGGGCAATGCGCTGTTTGTCTCGCTGCTACAGAGCAAGACGCCGCCGGACGCGCAGGGACGGATCTTTGCGCTCGTGAACCAGCTTGGCTTCGTGGGGGCGACGAGCAGCTTCTTGCTGGTCGGCCCGCTCGTAGACCGGGTGCTGGTTCCGGCGGCGAGTCGTCCTGGCTGGTCGGTTGTGGCGCCGCTAGTTGGCCGGGGAGAAGCGGGGGCAATCGGGCTCGTGCTGCTGGTGGCGGGGGCACTCATTCTGGCGACGACACTGCTGTTGGTGGCGACGCCGGCGGTGAGGCAGGTGGAAGTAGTGCTGCCGGATTTCGAAGCGGCGGTGAGCGGGCCGTAGCCGGACAAGGGGTACCGGTACCAATATGGGAGTGTACATAACCTCTGGTATCTGTTTATAATATTAGGCACATGCCATTAGTTGGCGCGGCGGTGGTGCGCCGTCACGCTGCGATTCATTGGAGGGAACTCATGATGCGCAACAGAGTATGGCTGGCGATATCGCTCGTTTTGTTGCTGGCGTTGTTGGTTGGTGGTGCTGCCCTGGCGCAGGAGCCGCGTCCAACACCGACCCCTGAGGGGACTGAGCAGCAGGAGGACGGCGCCGCTGGCAGTATCCGGGGCACTGTGTACAGCGATACGAACAATGACGGCCTTTGTGTGGGGACTGGGGAGACAGGACTGGCGGGGATCCCGATCCGTTTCAGCAACGGTAGTAGCGAGCTGTACCTGCAATCGGGTGCTGACGGTACCTTCGGGCTGGTGGCCTCGGGGTTAGGTACATGGACGGTCAGCGCTGAACCGTCGGCAGACCAGGGGGTAGTGACCTCGGCGGCGAGCCGCAGCGTGACGCTGACGGAAGAGAACCCGCTGGCGACGGGCGTCGACTTCTGCGTGGGCACGACGCGTACAAGCGGCGTCGTCCTACCGGAGTCGGGGGCGGCGGCAATGCCGGGATTGTGGATCGCGGCGATTGTCGCCATGCTGCTCATCGGTGCGGGGGTGTTCATGTTGGTGCGCGAGCGGCGCACGGGGGCGTAGGCGGGCCGGAAACCCAGCCTAACAGCGATGGGAGTGAGAGCAAGCGGGCGGCTGGTCTGAGGTGACCGGCCGCCCGCTGCTTCGTGATGGGGTGGCGGGGGCGGGTTAGGGGAGGTCCCGCGCGCCTGGAAGCTCAGGCGTTACCCTGCCTTGACACTCAAGGTTCATGGTCTCCCGGCTGCGGCGTCGGCGTGCCGCGGGGCACGAGCATGGTTGGTGCCGCGGTTGGCTCTACCGTTCCCGCCGGCTCGCCCGGATTGAGGGCGCTGGCCGCGACGCTCAGCCCGGCAGGTCCATAGCTATTATTACCTTCATGGGGACATTCGTCCACACTGTTATCGGTGTCGACCATCGCGTAGAGGTTGTGGCTCCCGGGGTCGAAGACGAAGGTCGCGGAGAGCGTGTGGCTGGCGCCGGCTGGGAGCCATGCGCCCTGTACGCCCCAGTAGAGATCGCCCTGGAGCAGGCGAGCCGGGAGCCGGTCGACGTAGAAGTCGACGTAGAAGTTGTTGCCGGCACGGACGCCGCTGCTGCCCTGGTTCTTAATCGTGACGGAGACGATCGCTTCTTCGCCCGCACGCGGGTTGTTGGGCCGTACGCTGATGCTGGTGACGACGAGGTCGATGCCGGTGGGGGTGCAGGGAACCGGGCTGGGGGTTGGCGTCGGTGTGGGCGTCGGCGTTGCCGTCGGGCTGGGACCAGGGGTGGGTGGAG
>JAVVFG010000370.1:0-4008 GCA_032260445.1 Anaerolineae bacterium
CGACGAAGGCGGCGGAGATGAAACGCCGCCGGCCGCGCCGCTGCCGCCACAACCGCAAGCGCAACCCGTTCGGCCACAACCCCGGCCCCAGAACCTGTCCCTGTTTTAGGAGGTGCAACCATGACTCAAGACACGATGACGGCGGCATCGGCCCGCCGCATCTTCATCTACGGCGACCACCGCTTCGACGACCCCGGCAGCGAGTACACGGCCGAGCAGATTCGCCAGCACCTGGTGCAGTACTACCCGGAGCTGGCCCACGCGACGACGGAGGAGAAGACGCTGCCGGACGGCACGATGGAAATCACGTTCCGTAAGCAGGTGGCGCGCAAAGGCAGCGGCTATGAGCCGGACAACCGGTTGTTCTCACTGCTGGCTGAACTGGAAGAGGTTCCGTCCTACGACGACCCGTTGGCCGAACTCACTGCTGCGCTCGGCGCCAGACCCCTGTCGCTGGCAGCCATCCTCGATGCTTGGGATACGCTGCAGACCCATGCCAGCCAGGTCTTTGGTTTGGCCGACCGCACCGCACAGGTGGTGAAACGATGCCTGGACCTTTCCCCCTCCCCCACTCGCGGCGTGCCTCTCTGATTCTGATTCTGGCGCCGCCCGCGCACGAGCTGCCGTCTGTGGCGCCCAACCCACTCACCGGCACGCACCTTTCCCGCCTGCTTGCCGCTACCAGGCTGGCCCAGCGTTACCACGACATCTTCCCGCAGCATCCAGAGTGGCTCCAGGAGACTTTTGACTGGCAAGCTGACGATGCCGAAGAAGCGTTCGCCGGCATGACGGAGACCTTCCTGGCGCGCGTCGAGGAGCATCTTTTCCCCGTGATGGTCGACGTATGGGACGTGGAGTTGGATAACGCCCTGTACTACCTTGACCAGATCCCCATCATCCCGCAGGGACTCGAACACTGGTATTATGACCAGTTCGACGACTACCGCGAGCCGCTTGCCCTGCTGCTGCACATCGAGCACTGCTACGAGCAGGAGGATGGCAGCAACACCCTCCAGGAAGCATATCCTGATTACGACTTCCCTGTCGGCTTCAACCTGGCCACCACCGTTGAACAACTGGGCCAGATGGAGTTGCCGGAGCCATTCTCCGGCCTGATTGACGCCATCGCCATGGTCCGCTGCGATTGTGAGAACCCGTGGATGGATTACTCCATGTCCGACCTGGCGGAGATGGGTAGCGACCTGCCCTGGGACGACCCGGAAAGCGTCGCCTGGTTGGCCGAGACGTGGCAGGAGGCGCGGCCGCGGCTGGAGCGGGTATGGGCGCTGGTGGACTGGTGCAACCCGCAGCAGGTTGGTCCGCCGGATGGTGAGCGACTGCACGCCATCGTCGACCTCCTGCTGCAGGCATACCGGACGGAGGACAGACATGAGTAAGTGGATTCGGTACCCCCGCGCCCGGCTGGACCTCTACGAGGAGGCAATCGTTCTGACGCGCTGTGAGGGAGACGACCGCCACACAAGTTACCCCGTGGCCGTCGACGACCTGGTCGCTGCCTTCAGCCGCGTGCCGATCTCGAGCGGCCTGCTGCCGGCCAACTGCCTCTTCTGGGGGCGCGAAAACGGGCAGATCCGTATGGCCATCTACGTCCCCGGCCGGCGCTGGCAACTGCGGACGGCGGAGCGCATCTTCCACGTCCCCCTGCCGCCGCTCGTCTTTGTGGGCAGCGGCAATGCGTACCAGATCTACGCCGCGAAATGGCGGCCGCAAGCGATGCCCTTCGAGCTGTTTCACTGTCCCACGCCTAACGTCCATCCCGACGGCGCCGTCTGCCAGGGCAGCGCGCCCTTTCCGGTCTGCGCGAGCGACACCATCGAGCAGGCGCTCTCTCTGTTTCTCGAGGGTAGCCTCTTCAACGACGACCTGGCCGGAGGCAAGTGCCGGCGCTTTCCCGACGATGTGCGCAAGCTATGGACGCAGTTGGACGGGGCAAAACGCTTTCCGATCGGCGAGCTGGTTCCTGTCCGTACCGCACTGGACTTTGCGTTATAATAGGCGGAGCAACAGCTCTGTTAACCAGGAAAGTGAAAGTGTGTGTATGAGTCAGATCATTATCGACCTCCCTCCGGATATGTTAATGGCCCTGAGGGCATCTTCTGAAGAAGCGGGCGAGCTTTTGCGAATGGCGGCGGCCGTCAAGCTCTTTGAACTCGGCCGCCTATCTTCGGGTGCTGCCGCGCAGCTGGCCGGCGTGCCGCTAACGATCTTTCTCAGCCGGCTGGCCGATTATGGTGTCGATACCTTTCGCTTAACCGAGGAAGACCTTAAGCGAGAGGCGTCCTTGGCCTGAGGTGTACTTCTGCACTCATCCTGGGTAAGAGCTGCAGGTTCAAGGAGAATGGGAGTAGCGAAAAATGACCCGGAATGTAATTGAATTACCCCCAGAAATATACGACGCGGTGCGCCAGCAGGCAGCCGCTGAGCACAAATCCCCTGATACCCTTGTAGTTGAATGGGTTTCTGCTCATCTCGATTCAGTACGAGCGGACAGAGACGAAGAGCTGGAAGCTTTTCAACGGGAAGTGGCCGCATTCCAAAGGCTGAAACCGAGGCTACTGGAACAGTACGCCGGTGAATATGTGGCCGTTCGTAAGGGAGAAGTGGTAGCCAATGGAAAGGAGAAGCTGGACGTTTCGCGCCAGGTGCGTGAACGGTATGGTCCGGGCGGTTACTACGTGGCGTTGGTCACGCCGGGCCCGTTGCGTACGGTCCGCATGCCTTCGCCTCGCGTGACGCGCGAATGATTCCCTACGATGCAAACTTTGATCCGCCGGCGATAGTCGTACCCGCCACGTTATCTGGCGTGGCTGACGAACGTCCCAGCGCCCGCGTCCAGGCCATTGTCGATACAGGGGCCGATGTAACGGCTATACCAGCTCATCTACAAGAAAGCTTGAGACTATATCCCTTCAGTCGCCTCCAGATGGAAGATGCGCGGGGTCATCAGGAGCCGGTCTATACCTACGAAGCGAGAATCACTGTGGCGGACCATGATGCCGTGATAATGGAAGTGATTCTCCTGCCATTTCCCTTTGCCGTTCTCGGTCGTGACTGGTTGGTGGATTATTATCTGCTGCTCAATGGGCCGGAACAGCGGTTTCTGGTGAGCGGAAGGCCGATTGTGACTGAAGCCGAGTAACCATCTTTTCAAACAAAGAGCAGTACAAGCCGTCGCCACAAGCAAGTGGACGACGGCTTTTTTGATCCTGCCAGGCTGATAATGATTGATTCAATCGTGACCTATCATATCCACCGAAGCGGGCCGCTTCCGATCAGCGACGCCCTGGCCTACCAGTACGTCCTCGCCGCCGCCGGCGCCTACCTACGCGCCGGGAATCGCTTCTTCGACGTGCTGCTCCCGATTTCTCACTGCCCTATCCGCGGCCTCGCCCCGCTCGAGCCACACATCCGCCTCAAAGTCCCGCGATTGCCCGGCCGGCTGCTGGATGCCGTGCTCCTGGATGCGCGACGGACGCGGCGGCCGGATGGCGGCCTGAACGAGGCGCTCTATCACTTCCACCATGATGGCGATGGCGCTCGCGTGCGCGTCGTGAAGCCGGCACAGGGGGCAACAGCCACCTGTGTGGTCGGTGTCGAGGCGGACATCGCCAACGTGCTCCTTGACCTGCATTCCCATGGTAACATGGGCGCCTTCTGGTCGGGAACAGACGACGGCGACGAGCAGGGTTTCCGGGTCTATGGCGTTATCGGCCGGCTGGACGAGCGGCCGGAAATCCGCCTGCGGTTGGGGGTGTATGGCTATTGGTTTCCAATGCCGGTCAGCCTGCTCTTTGACAGGATGGGTGGCTTTGTGGACATCGTCGGGCAGAAGACGAAGAAAGGAGCAGGCTATGCAGTCGCTTGATATTGAGCCAACGTATCGCGTCATACTGCCGGCGGCCTACGAACTGACCGTGATGCTTGTGGGCCTGGGCGGCACCGGCTCGGCGCTGGCGCCGGCCCTCGCGAGGCTGGCCATTTATCTGC
>JAVVFG010000371.1:0-4006 GCA_032260445.1 Anaerolineae bacterium
GCGCCAACTCCAGCCGCCTTGACTCCATTGCTTCCTGGCGCACGGCTGCTACACTGCGTATATGGCTGACCACTCCCCGCTCGCTGCACGGCGCGCCCCGCTCCCGCTAACTGCCACCAACCTGTACAAGCATTATGGCACGACGCCGGCCGTTGCCGGGGCCAGCTTCCACCTGCCGGCGGGCAAGATTCTGGCCCTACTGGGGCCGAGCGGCTGCGGCAAGACGACCACCCTGCGCCTGGTCGCCGGCTTTGAGCGGCTTGACGGTGGGGAGATCTTCATTGGTGACGAGAAGGTAGCCGGCCCCGAGCGCCACGTGCCGCCGGAGCAGCGCCGTATCGGCATGGTATTCCAAGATTACGCGATTTTCCCGCATCTGGACGTAGCGGAGAACGTGGCTTTTGGGCTGGCGAGCCGTGACACTGGCGAGCAGGCGGCCCGCGCAGCGCAACTACTCGATTTTGTCGGGCTTCCTGGCCTAGGGGAGCGGCTGCCGCACGAGCTTTCCGGCGGGCAGCAGCAGCGTGTTGCCCTGGCGCGGGCACTGGCGCCGGACCCGCGCCTCTTGCTGCTGGACGAGCCTTTCTCCAACCTGGATGCGGCTCTACGGGCGGAGGTGCGGGCCGAAGTACGCGACCTGCTGCGGACAACGCAGACCACGAGCCTGTGGGTCACACACGATCAGAGCGAGGCGCTTGACGTCGGCGACCTGGTGGCGGTGATGCGCGCGGGACACATCGAGCAGATGGGCACGCCGGAGGACGTCTATCTGCGCCCGCAGACCCGTTTCGTCTCGGCGTTCATGGGGCAGACGGATTTCGTCGCGGGGCGCGTGGTGGCAACGGCTGACGTGGAGACGGCGCTGGGACGGATACCGGTGCAGACAGCGCTGCCGCCCGGGAGCGCCGTGGACGTGGCGCTGCGTCCGGACGACGTCGATTTTGCACCGGCGGAGGATGAAGGGGCGCCCGCGGCCAATGCGCGCGTATTGTCACGCCAGTTCCTGGGAATTGCCTATGTCTACCGGCTGGCGCTCCGGGACGACAGTATCGTGCATAGCTGGCAGCCGCACCAGGTGGACGTTGCCACGGGGACGGCCGTGCATGCACGGCTGCGCGCCGGCAATATTGCGCCCGCCTTTATTCGCTAAAACCGCCAGATGGCGGCAACCTGTCAGGTACGGCTAACGCGCGGCTATTCGTCGCTGTAAGCGAGGAGAACGACCCCGAGCTCTTCCTCTAATTGCTGGATGTGGGCGAGCTGATCTTCACCAAGCTCGGCGAGGGTGGCGGCGGGCTGCACGGCGAGAACCCACGCGCCGAGCTCCTTTTCGAACTTGCGCAGTTTCTTAAGCTTCTTGTCGCTCAAGTCCGCGTAACGGACCGGGGACTTCTCCATGACGGCATCTCCTGCTTCGGGTGACAACACTACTCCATTATGACATAGTTCGCGGCCCACTTCCACCTCCGCGGTACGGGATGGTTTGTATCGTCGCTGTATACCTCAGATACAGGTATCCCAGCGTGCGCGGCGCTATCTTCGCGAATAGAGCTAATAGGTTAGGAGGTGACAGGATGGCGAGTGAGTATAACGTGAACGATGCGGCGGTAAAGAAGGCGAAGGCGCTGATCCGCGACGGCAAGGTGGACATGGAGAGCGACTGGAGCGAGACGCAGCCGTCGGCCGACGAGGAGAACGGCTATCTCGAGGACCATGCCTGGGACGAGTATGGCGAATGGTTCCTAGCGATTGACACCAATGCCAGCGAAGAGACAAAGGACCGCTACAATTTCCCGTACGGCGACTTCAAAAAGGTTCACCGTGATGGGGTGATCGCCGCCAAGCAGCGCGCCGCACAATACGACCACACGGCGATCGAAAAGGCCGCCGACGAGCTCCTGAAAGCGATCGATAGCGAGTAGTTACGGTGAGACATCCGATTTCTTTGAGAAATCGGATGTCTGGGGAGCACTAGTCCGTCTCCGTCTCCGTTGTATCCAACTCGAAGGGGTCGTCACCGCCGTCTTCGTTGACGGCAGGTTCGTCTTCGTCATCGAGGGGCTCAGCGTCTTCGGCTGAGGCCGGGTTGAGCTCCCAACGTTCTTCGTCGCGGCGGTAGACTTTCTCGGCAAAACCGAGCTCTTCGTCGTCTTCATAGGTGACGCCCATAGCGCCGCCGATTTCGTCGACGAGGTCCTGGTCGGGAGTAGGCTCGACGGTGGCCGTCTCGTCGCCGACTTGGGCCTGGTCCCAGGCCGCATCGAGGTCGCCGCCGCTGAGCTGCGGCGTCTCGGCGTGATGCTCGCGCAAACGGCGGAAGAGACCCTGCTCGTCTGTGGGCATCTGCTGCCGCTCTTCGAAGTCGTCGAGGATCTCCGTGTCGTCTGTAGCGTCGCGCATCTCGTCCATGACGACGTCGGTATTGTCGGCCGTGGAGACACGGTCAAACTCGTTTTGCCCGCCGAGCGGGTAACCCTCGTCGTCCTCCATCTCCGTGTCGAGCAGCGCCTGCTGTTCGTAGTCGCGTTGCGGCGTGCTACTGGTGTATTGTCTTTCTTCGCGTGCCTCGTCGGCTTCTTCGTCAGGTTGCCTGGGGGCAGGCTCGCGTTTCGGGTTACGGTCTTCGGCCACGATCTCCTCCTGGGCGTGAGTGCCGGATGTCAACTTGAAAGCCCGGTCGCACTCGAGCCGGGCTTTCTCTATTGTAGCATAGGTCAGGTTACCGCTTAGCGGGCGGCGACAGGGTTGACGCCCTTGCGTAGGAAACGGCCCTCGGCAAGCTTCGTGAGCTTCTTGTTAGCATCGCCTTCCGTATCGAGCGTTTCTTGGAGCAGCTCGGCGACTTTCTTGTGGCCGAGCTCTTCGGCGTGGGCGCGGGCGGTGCCATAGGCCGCAATCTCGTAATGTTCAGCGCGCTGGGCGGCGCCAATTAAGGCGGCGTCCTTCGTCGCCGGGTCGCCGGAGGAGCGGATAATCTCGTTCGCCTCTTCGATGATGCCGGCCATGCCCTTGCAATGGTTGCTGTTGGGCTCGCGGCCGAGCATGACGAACATATTGTTGAGGCGGGTGATGTGGTTCTCGCGCGTTTCGCGCAGGTGTTTGTTGAACGTCTCTTCCAGTTTTTCGTTGCTCGCAGCGTTGGCCATCTTCGGCAGGGCATCGGCGAGCATCTGCTCGGCGCTAAGCAAATCTTCCAGCTCGTGGACCAAAAGGTCCTCTAATTGATTGAAGTGCATGGTATGCCTCCTCATTCTCTTTGGATATCGGTCGACGTGTGCAGCGTGGAGAGTCTGGACGGGGTGATGTGAAGGCAGCGTCCCCAAACTAGCCACGCTGTCACACATGTCACTGTCTAGCTTACCGTCTGCGTTGGAACGCCGAAATGGGGTGATTCCCGACCTTTCGCGGCGAGAAGACCCGATAATCGGGCAAGGAGCAGGTGCGGTGACGGTAACACCACCATGCCAGCTTGTCACCACGCCAACATTACCATTGATCTGCAGGTAGGCGCGGCTTGTGGCCTTAGCTGGAACTAGAGCGCGGCGAGGCGGGCGGTGAGGACCTCCTTCTCGGCTTCGTAGCGGGCGAGCTTGTCGCGCTCTTGCTGGACCACGTTGGCAGGCGCTTTCTCGGTGAAGGGGCTGTTGAGGAGGCCGGTGAGGCGCTGGATCTGGCTGTCGACGCTGTCGAGCTCAGCCTCCAGACGCTGCCGTTCCTGCTCCAGGTCGACGAGGCCGGCGAGCGGGAGGTAGGCGGTGACGTCGCCCTGGGCGACGGTGATCGCCTGCTCAGGAGCCTCGGGGCCTGGGACGATTTGCAGGGCATCGTCGTCGAGGCGAGCCAGAAAGACGAGCAGGGCGCGCTGGCTCTCGAGGAACGATGTGGCGTCGCCGGCGGCAATGAGGGCGGGGATGCGGCGCGCCGGCTCCACTTCGTACTCGGCGCGCGCGGCGCGGATCGCGCGAATGAGTTCGCGTACCTTTTCCCACTGCGCGGCGACTTTGGG
>JAVVFG010000372.1:0-4003 GCA_032260445.1 Anaerolineae bacterium
CTCGCCGGGCACGACTGTGACGATTTATGCTCTGCAGCAGGGCGCCCCCGGCTCGACGCCGAGCGTCGTCTGGTCGCGCGATGATCTGGCGACGGATCGCATTGTCGCCGGTGCGCTGCAGGCCGGGGGTCTGGTCTTTGTGGGCACTTCCGACAACCAGTTACTGGCCCTGGATGCGGAGAGCGGCGAACTGGTGTGGGAGTTTGAGACGCGGCACAGCGTCTGGGCGGATCCCGTCTTCGGCGACGGTGTCGTCTACGCCGCTTCGCTCGACAACTTCGTCTACGCGCTCGACCTCGAGACGGGTGATCCTATCTGGCAGAGCGAGCTCGGCGGCTCGATTGCCAGCCGCCCGGTGCTTGACGGCGAGGTGCTCTACGTCTCCAGCTTTGACCGGGCTGTGCACGCCCTGAACGCGAGCACGGGCGAGGAGTTGTGGCGGGCGGATGCCGATAACTGGGTCTGGGGCGGCCCGGCGCTGAACGAGGGCGCTGTCTACTTCGCCGACCTGGATGGTCACGTCTATGCCGCCGATCGCAGCAGTGGCGAGATTCTGTGGCAGGAACAGGTTGCCGGCGCCGTGCAGAGTGCGCCGTTGAATGTTGACGGGCGGCTCTTTGTCGCCGCCGGCGATGTCGCCGGGGATGAAGAGCAGCGGGGTGGGCGCCTCGTGGCCTTCGACGCCGAAAGCGGAGAAAGGCTCTGGGAAATGCCGGCGCCCGCGCCGGTCTTCACCGCGCCGGCTCAGGCCGGCGACAGTGTCGTCATCGCTTTGGTGGAGGGAGCCGTGCTACGCTTACAGGTATTCAATAGCGAAAGCGGGGCGTTGGAATGGACCTTTACGCCGCCGAGCGAAGAGTAACGAGAGATTAACTATGTGGGACACCTTTATTCTTAATCCCATGATAAACGCCTTGCTGATCTTATATGATCTGCTGGCGAACAACTTCGTGGTGGCGATTGCCGTCTTCACGCTGCTCATTCGTCTGTTAACCCTGCCGCTCAACCTGCGGCAGCAGCGGGCGACGATGCGCATGCAGGAGATGCAGCCGGAAATCCAGCGCATTCAGAAGAAGTACAAAGATAACCCGCAGAAGATGCAGGAGGAGTTCCAGCGGATTGGCTATAATCCCGCCGAGAGCCTCCTGGGCTGTCTGCCGCTTCTCATCCAATTCCCCATTCTGATTGGTCTCTACCGGGCCATTCTCGTGGTGATGGGCTCCACGCCGCAGGCGCTGCTAGAGCTGACGCAGCGGGTCTATGAGGGTATTGACCTGACCCGCCTCTTGCCTGTCGACAATCACTTCCTGTGGATGAATCTGGCCCAGGCCGATCCCTACTTCGTGTTACCTATCCTCGTTTTTGCGACGACGTTTGCCTCGCAGAAGCTGATGTCGGCGCGTAAGCCGAAGGATGAGAAGACACCGGAGCAAAAGCGCAAGGAAAAAGAAGAGAACCCGATGTCGGGCATGACCGAATCGATGATGTATACCATGCCGCTCATGTTCGGCGTGATGTCGCTGTCATTCCCTGCCGGCCTCTCCATTTATTTCGTACTTTCCAACATCGTCGGCGTCGGCCAGGGCATGCTGCTGCGCCGTTCGATGCCAGCGCCAGGCGCGGCGAAGGGGCCACCGGAGCAGGAAGCGATACCCGAACCCGAACCGATTCCCGAGCCGCAGCCAGCAAGTAATGGTAGCAGTCGAAAAGCAGCGGCGAGTAAGAAGAAGCGAAAACGGCGCAAGCGCTAACGCAGGCGCCAACGCACGCTCTCGTGCCATGAGCAGTGCCGGCTGAATGGTGCTGCGCCGTCTGGATGCATTTGCGGAGATAGGGAGACAAGGATGAGCGACCGGTCGATTGAAGTACAGGGTAGTGATGTTGATACGGCGGTCGCCGCTGGCTTGCGCCAGTTGGGCCTGACGCCGGACCAGGTGATCGTCGAGGTGGTGGATGAGGGGCGGCGAGGGGTGCTGGGGCTTGGCAGCCGCGTGGCAACGGTACGCCTGACACCGCTGTCGCCGCCTGCGGCTGAGCCTGCCGTGCCGCGCAAGGAAGAAGCAGCCGCGCTGCCGGCGCGCCAGGCACAACCGCTACCGGCGCCGGACGAAGACGAGGACGAGGACGAGGATTGGGCCGATCAAGAGGTCGAGGAGGAGGCCGACGGCGAAGCCGCCTCGGTCGCACTGGAGATCGTCTCCGAGCTGCTCGACAAGATGCGTTTCCGCAATATCGAGATCAGCGTGGAGCAGACGGAGCCAGATGATAAGACCGGCCGGGTGATGACCGTGGTTCAGGTCGACGGCCCGGATCTGGCTGGCCTGATCGGGCCGCGTGGGGAGACACTGAACGAGCTGCAGTACGTCGCGCGCCTGATGGCCGGCCACGAGCTGAAGCGGCGGGCAAACTTTATCGTCGACGTCGACGGCTACCGGGAGCGGCGGCGCGTGGCGCTGACGAAGCTGGCCGAGCGCACGGCCGAAAAGGCGGTGCGCCGCAACCGTGCGGTGACGCTAGAGGCGATGTCGGCGTACGACCGGCGCATCATCCACATGGCGCTGCGCGATGACGAGCGCGTCTACACGAGCAGCGTCGGCGAGGGGGCCGCGCGGCGGGTGCGCGTTTACCTGAAGGACCGCTAGCAGCGATTCAGAAAAGTCGCTCTACAGCTCGACGAGCTGCAGCGTGGTGACTGCCTGAATACCACGCAGGGCATCGAGGACGGGCTGCGGCACCTCGCCGTCGAGGTTGATGAAGCTCATCGCCTCACCGCCGCGGGCAACGCGCCCCATGCGCCACTCGCCGATATTGACCCCGTAGGCGCCGAGAACGGTACCGACCTGCCCGATCACGCCAGGCACGTCCTTGTTCTGTAGCACGAGTACCATCCCCGTCGGGTTGGCATCAAGGTGGAAGTCGTCGACCTGGACGATGCGCGGCTGGGTGCCGCCAAAGAGGACGCCAGAGATCGTGCGCTCGCCCCCATCCCAAAACACCCGGCAGGAAATCAGGTTCGGGTATTCGGCGCTGGCGACGCCGCTCGTCTGCGAGATGGCGATGCCGTGCTCCTCGGCGAGGATGGGCGCATTGATGTGGTTGACCGGCGCGGGCAAAGAGCGTTCCAGCAGCCCCTTCAACAGCGCTGCGCCCACGGGCCGGACAAGCTCGTCCACGGCGTCGCCGCGCACTTCGACTTCCAGCCGCGTAATGGGCGCCGGCGCCAGCGCCTCTTGCAGAATGCCCATCTTCTCCGCCAGGAGCATATAGGGGCGGACCGCGGCGAAATCAGGGCCGGTGGGAAAGGGCATGTTCACCGCATTGCGCACGTCGTGCCCGCGCAGCGCGCCAAGCACCTGGTCGACGATCTCGGTCGCCACGTCGCGCTGCGCTTCAAGCGTGCTTGCCCCCAGGTGCGGCGTGTGCAGGACGTTCGGCAGCCCGATGAGCGGGTTGTCCTCGGGCGGCTCTTTGCTGTAGACGTCGACGGCTGCCGCGGCGACCTTGCCGCTGCGCAGTGCTTCGGCCAGCGCTGCTTCGTCGATCAGCTTGCCGCGCGCCACGTTGACGATGCGCACGCCATCTTTCATCTGCGCGATGGTGCGCGCATTGATCATTCCCTGCGTCTCCGGCGTGACCACGGCATGCAGGGTAATGTAGTCTGCCTCTGCCAGGAGATCGTCGAGGTCGAGGAGCGTGACACCGGTCTCGCGTGCGATTTCCTCAGAGACGTAGGGATCGTAGGCGATGACCTCCATGCCAAAGGGCAGGGCGCGCTGGGCGACAAGCTGGCCGATCCGGCCGAGGCCGATGATGCCCAGTGTCTTGCCGTATAGCTGGACGCCGACAAAATCGCTGCGCCGCCACTCGCCCTGTGATAAGGAGGCATGCGCCGCCGCAGTGTGCCGGCTGAGCGCGAGCATCAGACCGAGCGTCTGCTCGGCGGTGGCGATGCTATTGGCGTGCGGCGTGTTCATCACGATGATCCCCGCCAGCGTCGCCGCCC
>JAVVFG010000373.1:0-3988 GCA_032260445.1 Anaerolineae bacterium
AACAGGCCTGCGCAGCCGCCTTTCTGGGATCAAGATGAAGCGACGCCGGTTATCTGACCCCAGAATTCTTTGGAATTCTTTGCGACAAGGCCTTTCGTCAACGTGCCACAAAGACGATCTCCATTCCCTCCACGCCAACCACGTAACGGAGCGTTCTCAATCGGCTCTCGCAGCCGGTGGGTGACCCAGTCGCGCGCCGCCGCGTCGCGCACGGCTACCACGAAGCGGTTCCTTTCCCGCTCGACGAGACGGGTGTCGGCGAGCCAGGCCGCGAACGTGGCCTGCGTCATCTGCATGGAAAGCTCCTCGAGAACCGCTCGCCAGAGCGCAGCATCGGCCGGGGTAACAGCGGGCAGCTCCATCTCCTCGCCGTCATCGCTCTCTTCGAGCGGCGGCAGCAGCTGGGCCAGATCGGCAATGCCGGCACCGACGCCAAAAGGCAGCTCATCGGGATGTACACGGCCGTAGTGCATCGCCCAGCACCGAAAACCAGGCTCCTTCCAGATGTGCGCTGAAGGCCGGCTTCCGCGGGCATGCAGGCAGACGGCCGCGGCACAGACCCGCCACTGCTCCCAACTCATCTGCGACAATTGCAGAAAATCGTCCGGCGGTTGGTCTCCGCTCGTCAGCCGGCGAATGAGGTAGCCGGCCGGGTTGGCCAAGCCGCTTTCCTTCTGCGCGTAGAGGGCACAGGTAACAGCCATGGCCAGCGTTGGTGACGCCTCAACGGTCCGGCCTCGCGACGGCTCCTGGATGCCAAGCGAATCCAACAGGTCAGGCAATGCACCGGCAGCAACAGCAGCAGACGACTCGGTGGCACGGCCGTCGTGGAGATGCCAGGCGTGCTGTTGTTGTAAGTCCTCAAATAACTGGGATAAGTCCTCAACGCCGCAGGCGGTAAAGAAGTCCTGTAGTATTTGTACAAACTTGGTCAATGACAGTTGACACACTTGGCACATCAGATCTCGCCAGGTCGGAAGGAGTTCGGTTAGATGAGACGACCGCCTTTGAGAACAGATCTCTCCCCGGATGCAGCCCGGAACGCCGGTTCTCAGATGGGCGTCTGCTCCTTCACCTCCCGCCACCCCCGGCACTGTTGTTCATTAACCGAGGAAGGAGAAACGGCGTCTGCCGACGATACACTCGATACGCGTCTCCGAAACGAGCGACCATCTCCCGCTCCTCGACAATCCTGATATAGCTCAGCAGTAAGACCGACGCCCCCATGACCATCAGCACGGCTGAGAAAGAGCCGAGCAGAACGGCTACTCCCAGGTACATCACAATCGTTCCCAGGGCCATCGGATTGCGCGTGTAGGCGTAAGGCGCCTGCACGATCAGGGTCTGCGCAGCCATCGCAGGGATCGGCGTGCCCCGACCGAGTCTGAACTGCACAATGATAGACCACAAAGCAAAAAGGAATCCGCCTACCGTCATCATACCGCCGAGGATCGCGGCCAACCGAGCAGATTGTATTCGTGGCCACTGCAGAATACGGTCCAGGGATCGCGAGGCGCGTGCAAGTACAATGGGAAAAACAACGAGAAAGAGCACGCCCGCCGCCAGAATCGCCAGCAATCGTTGCCCGGCTGGGTATTCCTTCTTCGACTGGGCCAGCAATCTGCTCTTCATTTTCTCTACCCTTTTCATCGTCCCTCGAGTATGTCATTCTTATCGGCTGGGATAACATCCGCCTCTATCGCGAGCATGTGTTTGGGCGACTTCTCCATATTCAAAGCATACCACTATCTTTCGTTGAGCTTGCCCTCGCTTCAATTATGCTCCACCCTTGACATGTGGAGAATGAAATTGCTGTTACAGGGGAAGCGTGTCTGGGAGGCAACAGCATGCAAGAAGATAAAAGCACCTGGCCACCGCGGATCGTCGTCTGCGTTGGTGCCGTTGTCAGGAAGCAAGAGAAGGTTCTGCTTGTACGTCAGGCAGAAGGACATTCACTGGCAGGCGAGTGGAGTATTCCATGGGGCGTCGTTGAGCCAGGCGAGGCGCCAGACCAGGCCGCATTGCGTGAGACGGCCGAGGAAAGCGGCGTTACGGCCGTGATGGAAGGGCTTCTTGGTTACCAGCAGTTCCCCTGGGAAACGGCCGTTGCCTTAATCTTTCTGTGCCGGCACTTGTCTGGAACACCAACAGCTGATGGAATCGAAACCGACGCTGCTGCCTATTTTTCACTCGAAGAGTTGTCTACCTTGGGCGAGCCAGTAGAAGAATGGTGTGCCTGGCTAATACGGCGCGTGCTCTTGGGGAAGGCGCATCTGATTCCCCCTCTACCGGAAAATCCTGAAGCGCCGCTCGCCGCCTTTTTCTAACACACGCCATGGTGCCGACATATGTCGCTAAACACTGAATTCTCCTGGAAAGTCTGCGCAGGTGGTGCCTACAACGCCGTAGAGACGTGGCTGCCTTGTCTCCGTTACCCTGGCGGGGTCTGATGTGCCAAATGTGTCAACTGTCATCTATCTTGGTCGTTCAAGTTGGTTATGCTAGATTCGTTCTATAATGAACGTCTATCACGTTCCGTCAGCCCCATTGAATTACTATGTGGAAGCGATATGGCACAGCGCCGGCGTGGCGCCGGCCGTACGCGAGAAGATTCTTCCTAGTGTGAGTATAGGAATGACCTTCAATTTCGGCGACCCTTCTCGCGTCTCTACGCCAAACAGAGCACGGCAGTTCACGGATTGTACAGAGAGCTGGATTAGTGGCTTGAGGAGCGGGTATTGCTTTCTTGAGGTGTCGCCGACAATACAGATGATGAGTGTCGACTTTAAGCCAGGTGGCGCGTTTCCGTTTTTGCATTTTCCGCTTTCGGAAGCGCACAATCAGACTATTTCACTCGATGCGATTTGGGGGAGTTTTGCCGGCGTGGTGCGCGAACACCTTTATGAAGCGACCACGGTACAGGCGCGCTTTTCTCTCTTGGAGCGATTGTTGCTCGCACGCCTGAGCGACGCTCAGAACGGGCTAGATGCAGTGCGGCATGCAGTGGAGGCCATCGCCCGTTGCCATGGGAGCCTGTCCATAGGGGAGTTGAGTGCGCGCATGGGCTTGAGCCAGAAGCAGTTGATTACCCAGTTCAAACGCGCGGTGGGCTTGACGCCAAAAGCGATGGCCCGTGTTTATCGCTTCCGGTACGTGCTTCAGAATCTTGACCCCCTGGCAGCGGTGGATTGGGCAGAGATCGCGCATCAAGCGCACTATTATGATCAGTCACACTGCCATAAGGACTTCAAGGCGTTTACGGGACATAGTCCAGGTGAGTACCTGCGTCTGCGCCGCGAGGCACACATTGAGAATCCAGAGCACGCGCAATATCTAAACCATCTGCCAGCGGGTTAAATTTTTACAAGACGAGAAGCCCTGCACATGCTTACACTATGAGCGAAACGCATGTCAACGCGCCGAGAGACAGAACTGGCGCTTCCATTATTCGGGTAAGCGGAGAATATAGCGCATGGACCCCTACACACTTAAGGCCAGTGAAGGCTGGACGTACCGGGATAAGGTGGTCTTTACGGTTAAGGCCGGTGAGTTGCATCCGGGTCGTGGCGCAACTTTCGTGGAATACACCACTGTAAAGGGAGAAGAACCTCCCGAGCACACGCACGCCACGGAAGACGAGATGTTCTACGTGCTCGAGGGCGAACTTACCGTTCGATGCAGGGATGAGAGCTTTGACGTTGGAGAGGGTAGCTTTGTGTTTCTTCCTAAGGGAATCGAGCACGGCTACACCATCCGCAGCGAGGGGCCGGCGCGCCTGCTCGTTGTGACGTATCCGCCGAGCGTGACGCCGGGTCGGGGCTGGGGAGGGTTTATCGCCAGTGTGGAAACGCAGGGGAAGTTACTTTCTGAACCTGACGACAAGATTCGTTCCTGAAGGAGAGGTCTATGTCTCATCTGGCGAAGAAGACGCGCACGACGATCATTCCGAGCCTTAGCTACCGTGATGCACCGGCCGCCATCGATTGGC
>JAVVFG010000374.1:0-3985 GCA_032260445.1 Anaerolineae bacterium
GCCGAGCTCGTGCTTGCCGATCTTCCCGAGGAGCTGCTCGCCGGTGCCGATCCACAAGCGCTTGGCTGGCGCGTCGACGACTGACCCCCCTACTTACCCGCCTTACCCATTGTCGCCATCTATCCCTTCTGCTAGACTGGTGTCAGTGGCTGCACCGTCCGGCTCGCCGGGCGTCCCCGAAGTGCTTGCGCGCACTGTTGCAGCGAAATTGACCTGAGGCAACGGCCCGCTCGCAGAAGGCCAACGGCGCCAGGGAGGTGAGAGTGTACGCGGCACATCCATTTGCGGCGACGACAAGATGGCGGTTGGGCGCCTTTACCCTGCTCGTCTTCCTGGTGTTGGCAGCCTGCGGTGGCGGCGAAGAACTCCCGCCCGAAGGGTTTCCTGCTGATGGCGGGATCGCGCAGAGCTTCCAGGCGACGCTCACCTGCAGCCAAGAATGTGCCAACCGCGGCTTGTGCGGCACCAGCCCTGATCGTGGTCAGGTCGTGCTCCTTAACCGCGAAGGGCCGTCTGTCACGCCGGCCGAGTTCGACCTCGCGATTCCCGACAACAGCCAGGTAGAAATCCTGGAGCAACGCGTCGAAACAGTCGTCGAGCTGACGACCTCGATGCCCTTTGACACGACCTTCTTTAATGTTTTTGTTCCCGACCGCCAGGACGCCGGCTGGGCGGCTGCCTGGTGTGTCGTTCAGTCGGTCCCGTGAGCAAACGCCCTGGGAGTGCCACACAAGGAGAATAGCTCATGCGTCTTGATCGCCAGCGCGAAGAGGAACTTGCTCGCCGTAAAGGTCTCACGACCCGCACCATCGTCCAGGGAACCTGGCTCCTCATTTCCATCGGCGCCACCTATCTGTTTATTCGTTACCTGCTCGACAACGAGTATCTATCCTTCGACTTCCTCTACAATCGTCTCCTCTTACCGGGCTGGGTACCGGAGTGGGCGCTCTGGGCACTGCTGATTCTTGCCGGCGTGATTGTGCTCCAATTCTTCTTCTTCCTCGCCTATGCCATCTTTAGCCCCGAAGGCCGCGCCAAGACGGGTAGACCAACAGTATACTCGCGTAACCCCGATCCCTTCGACGACGACTATCGGCGGTAATGTGCCGCGTTCGGCTAGGCGGGTCTTTGCCGCCGTGCTTGCTGCCGGCGAAAGCCGGCGCATGGGGCGCGTTAAACCCCTGCTGCCCTGGGGAGAGACGACGATCCTCGGGCAGATCCTGCACAACTTGCTGGCGAGCCAGGTCGGCGAGGTGTGGGTCGTGACCGGCTTCGAGGCTGGCGCTGTGGGCGCGGTTGCGGCTGACTTTGGGGCGCGCGTGCTCTTTAATCCCAGCTATGCTTCCGGGGAGATGCTCTCCTCGCTCCAGGTTGCCGTCCGCGCGCTGCCGGCCCGCTGCAGCGGCGTGCTCGTAGTCCTCGCCGACCAGCCGCTGATTCCCACGGCGATCTTCGACCAGGTCATCGCCGCCTTTGACGATGACCAAGAACGGATTGTCGCCCCCACCTACAAAGGTCAGCGCGGCCATCCGGTGCTCATCGGGCGCCGTTTCTTTGCCGAGCTGCTCGGCCTGGCGCCCGGCAGCGCGCCGCGCGATCTCCTGCAGGCACATGAAGCTGCCTTCCACCTGCTCGCCGTCGAGTCCGAAGCTGTCTTGCTCGATCTCGACCGGCCTGGAGAATACGAACGCTACCGCCCGCGCCAAGCTGGCGAGGAACCCGATGCCGAACCGTAACCGGTTAGACAAGCTAATCGTCGTCGATCTCGAGGCGACCTGCTGGGAGCATGGGCCGCCGCCCGGCGAGGAAAGCGAGATTGTCGAAATTGGCCTTTGCCTGCTGGATATCCCCACCGGCCGTCTCGAGCTCAAACGCAGCATTCTCATCCGGCCGGAGCGCTCGCGGCTCAGTCCGTTCTGCTCCGAGCTGACGACCCTGACACAGGAGCAGGTTGACCAGGGTATCAGTTTCGCCGAGGCGTGTGCGCTTCTGCGTGGCGAATACAATTCACGCCGTCGTATCTGGGCCAGCTACGGCGACTACGACCGGCGCCAGCTCGAGGAGCAATGTGCCGATCGCGGCGTACCCTACCCCTTTGGGCTGACCCACCTCAACGTCAAGAGTTTGGCAGCCCTCATCCTCCGTCTCGAGCAAGAAGTGCCGTTGCCAGAGGCACTGGCGCACTTCGGTTGGAAGCTGGAAGGCGTCTATCACCGCGGCGACGACGACGCCTGGAACATCGCCCGCCTGCTCCGCGCGCTGCTCTGGGGCCAGCATGATCTGGAGAACGAAGATGGCCGTTGACACCCCACGCGACTATCGCCAGCTCGTCATCTACGAGATCTATGTGCGCAACCACAGCCCGCAGGGCACCTTCGCCGCGGTCGCCGCCGACCTGCCGCGCATCCGCGCCATGGGTGTCCATGTCGTCTGGTTCATGCCCATTCATCCTATTGGCGTGGCCCGCCGCAAAGGGACCCTCGGCTCGCCCTACGCCATCGCCGACTATCGTGCCACCAATCCGGAATATGGCTCGCTCGACGATTTCGCCGCCCTTATCGACCGCGCCCATGACCTTGGGCTGCGTGTGATGATCGACGTCGTCTTCAACCACACCGCCGCCGACGCGCGGCTGCTGCAGGAGCACCCCGAATGGTATCACCGCGATGAAACCGGCCGGCCGGTTACCACCGTGCCCGAGTGGAGCGACATCATCGACCTCGTCTATGACGATCCGGCTCTGTGGGCCCACCAGATCGAGACGCTGCAGCACTGGGTCCGGCTCGGCGTCGACGGCTTTCGCTGTGACGTCGCGTCGCTGCTGCCCGTCGCCTTCTGGGAGCGGGCGCGGCAGGCCGTCTCCGCCGTCAAACCCGGCGTGATCTGGCTTGCCGAGTCCGTCCACGTAAGCTTCATCCGCGCGCGGCGCCGCACCGGTTTGGGCGCCTATAGCGACGGCGAGCTTTACCGCGCCTTCGACATCACCTACGATTACGATGTCTTCCCGCAAATGGAGGCGGCGATGGCCGAGCCGGCCGCAGTCGGCGCCTATCTGGAGATGCTCCGCTTCCAGGACGGCATCTATCCGGTAAATTATGTCAAGCTGCGCTACGTCGAAAATCACGACCAGCCGCGCATCATGGCGCGCACCAGCGAGGCGCAGGCGCTGGCCTGGACGGCCCTGGCAGCCTTTAACAAAGGCGCTTTCCTCATCTACGCCGGGCAGGAATCCGGGGCGCGCCGCACGCCATCGCTCTTCGAGCGCGATCCGGTCGAATGGGGCGACTATCGCTTGCAGCCCTTGCTCACCCGCCTCGCTGCCCTGAAGAAAGAGCCAGCCGTCCGCGAAGGCCAGCTCTACTGGACCTCCTCCGCCGCGCCGGTCACCGGCGTCTGGCAGGCGCCCTCCCACGGTCTTCTCGGCCTCTTCAACGTCGCCGGCGACAGCGGCTCCGCCGGCGTGCCTTTGCCTGACGGCGCGTACGAGGATCTGCTTTCCGGCGCTGGATTACAGGTACGTGAGGGCCGCGTGGCGCTCCCGGCGTCAGCGGCTATCCTTCGTTTTACAGGTGACCTCGCGCCCGCCGCCCTTGTCACCTCCTTGTACGAATGAGGTCTGCGACGCCACTGGAGCGCTACGAACATGAGCGATATCTACGACAAGTTTTCGGATAAAGACGCCATCGAGCGCATGCGCCGGCAGCGCCGCGAGGAAGATCTGCGCAGCGTGATCGAGCGGATTATCGACGAAGCGGCCGAGAAGGGCGCCTTCGATAATCTGCCGGGAAAGGGTAAGCCGCTCAAGCTCAATAAGAACCCCTACGCCTCAGATCAGGCGCTCGCCTTCGAGCTGCTGCAGAATAACGATTACACCCTGCCCTGGATTGACAAGCGCAACGAGATCCTCGAAAAGATCGCGGCGTTGCGCGCGGCGCTCGCCGCCGACTGGACCCGTACCCGTCAGCGCTGGCAAGAAGCCGATCCC
>JAVVFG010000375.1:0-1564 GCA_032260445.1 Anaerolineae bacterium
CAATCTGGCGCAGGCTGGTGGCCGCGACGTTGCCAAACTACCCGCGGCGCTGGATGCGCTACCGCGCCTGGTGGCTGAGGCGCTCAGCAGCTAGCAGTTGCCAGTGTTATCAGCCGCTGGCTGGCGCAGCGGCAGCAGAACGTGGAACGTGGCGCCCTGCGGCGGCGGTTGCTCACCAGTAGCGCTTCCCACCCAGATGCGCCCGCGATGCGCTTCGATGATCCCCCGCGCGATGGTCAGGCCCAGCCCGATGCCGCCCCCCTTGAAAGCTGATTTGCTCGTCGTGTGGTGCTCCACCTCGCCGAGCACATGGAACTGCTCGAAAACGCGCCCCGCTTGAGCCTGCGGGATGCCAATACCCGTATCGGCAACCGAAACGTCGACCGCGTCGCCTACCTGCCGTGCGCTTACGGTGATCGCGCCCCCGTCCGGCGTGTACTTGATCGCGTTGCCGACGACATTGCTGAAGGCCGTGTAGAGGTGATGAGGATCGCCTTCGATCGACGGCAGGCTCTCAAGCTCCAGCACTCTGAATCTGAGATTCCGCTGCGCAAGGACATCGGCGATGTCGTCGATAATGTATGCGACCAGCTCATGGAGAAGGATGGGCCGGATTGCCAGCTCAATTTCTCCCGAAGCTATTCTCGACGCGTTAATGATCTCGCTGATCACCTGTCCGATGCGTTCGACACCGACATTCAGCCCGTCGACCAACAGGTGGAGGTCAGGAAGCGGGTCCCCACTCTCCGCGTCGCGTAGGGTATCATCGAGCAGGTGTGCGTAACCCTCGAGCAGGGTCAGAGGCGTGCGCAGTTCGTGGCTCACGAGGGCGATAAAGTCGCTCTTCAGGCGATCTAGCTCGCGCAGGCGGGCGTTTGCTTCCTCAAGCTGCCGTATCTTGTCTTCAAGACGGGTTACAATCCGCTGTGCGTGCCGTTCAAGATGTACCAGTTTATCCGGAGCCGCCAGTTCTTCGCGCCGGCCGTGTAAGAACGCTTTGATCTCGCTTCGGAAGGTAGCAACGTCAATCGGCTTGGTAAGATAACCGTCACAGCCAGCGGCGAGGGCGCGCTCGCGGTGCTGTGAGCTCGTGTTTGCGGTCAGCGCGATAATCGGTACGCCGGCGAAATAAGGGAGGCCCCGCAGCCGGGTGGTGATTTCGCGCCCATTCAGACCTGGCAAATTGATATCCATCAAAATAAGATCTGGCTGTACGTCGCGCGCCAGATTGATCCCGGCGAGCCCCTCGTCGGCGAGGAAAACGTCGAAACCGGCCGGCTCTAATACCCGACTTACCAGACGCTGGCTGCCTGGATCATCTTCAATATAGAGCACACGCGTCTTGAGCGACATAACGCTGGCCTATCCCGAGGCCCATACCCGCCCGCTCTGCGGCGGCAGGGTGTACACGTCATCGGTCCTGAGACTCGGTTCGTCCGGATCCAGCCCGTCCACAAGCGTATCCGGTAACGCCTGGTGGATGCTAAAGCTGCGCTCATTGTTGCCGGCGTTGAAGGCAACGACGGCGGTCTGCTCCTCGTAGCGCCGCTGGTAGACGACGACT
>JAVVFG010000375.1:1664-3968 GCA_032260445.1 Anaerolineae bacterium
GTTGAAGGCAACGACGGCGGTCTGCTCCTCGTAGCGCCGCTGGTAGACGACGACTTGATCATTTGCGTGGAGGACGCGGAAGTCACCACGGCGCAACGCGGGTAACGCGTGGCGCAAGGCAGCAAAGCGCCGCACATCTTCAAGCAGGGCACAGTTCCAGCTTTGCTCGTCGTGCCACGGGAATGCCCGCCGACAATCCGGGTCGCGCGCTCCCGGCAGGCCGATTTCGTCCCCGTAATAGATGTTTGGCGCGCCGGCTACGGTCATCTGGCACAGGAACATCAGGCGGACGGCCGCGCTGTCGCAGTTGGCGATCGTGAAGAGCCGCGGTGTGTCGTGGCTGCTGAGCATGTTCATCTGCGCCTGGACGATCTGCGGGTGATACTTCTGGTGCATCGCCGTTAGCTCGCGCGCAAAGGCCGGGGCATCGAGTGGCTGGATGTAGCCGAGACCCGTATGAACGGTGTCACTCTGGTCAAGATTGTGCCCGCCAAAGAAGCCAAGGGCGGCGCGCATAAAGGGATAGTTCATTTGTGCGTCAAACTGGTCGCCAGCCAGCCAGCGATGGGCGTCGTCCCACAGCTCGCCGACGATGTAGGCATCGGGATTGACAGCCTTGCAGCGGCGGCGGAACTCGCGCCAAAAGTTGTCGTCGTCTATCTCCGCGGGAACGTCGAGCCGCCAGCCGTCGATCCCTTGCTCAAGCCAGTAGGTCGCGACGTTCCACAAGAACTCACGTACCATTGGATTCTGGATGTTGAACTTTGGCAGAGCATGTAGTCCCCACCACGCGGCAAAATTGGCCCGCTCGTTTTCGTCGTAGGCGTTGAGCGGCCAGCGGTAGGCGTGAAACCAGTCGACGTACGGCGATTCTTCGCCCGCCTCAAGCAGATGGTTAAACTGGAAAAAGCCGCGGCTGGCATGATTGAAAACACCGTCGAGTACGATCCGTATGTTCCGTTTGTGTGCGGCCTCGAGCAGCTCGAAGAACGCGGCGTTCCCGCCCAGAAGGGGATCAACGTGGTAGTAATCAAACGTGTGGTAACGATGGTTGGCGGTGGAGGCAAAAATCGGGTTGAAGTAGATCGCGTTGACTCTCAACGATTCAAGATAGTCGAGGCGTTCGACCACACCCAGCAAGTCACCCCCCTTAAAGCCGTGATGCGTCGGCGGTGCGTCCCACGGCTGCAGGTTCTTTGGTTTTGCTACCCGCTCGCTCTTCGCAAATCTGTCCGGAAAAATCTGGTAAAAAACAGCGTCCTTAACCCAATCGGGCGTAATAATCTCTACATCCATGAACGTCTACTTATCTCCTTCGCATCGCGTGCGAGCGCAGGGATTATAGCGTAGAACTAATTCATTGGACATAGCTGGTTGTCCTGTTGTATGACACACACGGTATAATTCGGCAAACGTCGCCATCACACAGATCGGCCGCGGCGACCACGCGACAGCGCAGCTATGCTGCCTGAATCTGGGTTCTCCGCCGGGGCATGCCAGGAGTTGATTATGGCGCAGAAGACATTGGCGATGCGGCTCCTTGAGGGCAAGAAGATTCCTTATGAAGCCGTCACCTACCCCGAAAGCGAGCGCGACGCGACTGTCGTCGCGCGCTATCTTGGCGTCCCGGCTGGGCAGGTCTTCAAGACGCTAGTCGTGACCCGCGAGCGGGGCAAGCCGCTGCTCGTGATGATTCCGGCCGACCGCCACCTTGACCTGAAGTTACTCGCGAAGGAAGTCGGCGAGAAGAAGCTGCAGATGGCTACCCACGAGGAGGCGGAGCGCCTGACCCGCCTGCAAGTCGGTGGCATCTCGGCATTGGCGCTCCTCAACCGCGGCTTTGCAGTGACGATAGACGAGACAGCTCGTGCCTTTGACGCGATCTATGTTAGCGCTGGGGAGAAGGGGATCAATCTGAAGGTTGGGGTGGCCGACCTCGTCAGTCTGACCGGTGCGAAGTACGTCTCGGCAACAGGCTAAGTTGGCCTCAAGGACCACGGAATCAGTTTGCTGGACGCTCTCCCGCATCCAGCAGATTCCTTATAAGCACAGCGTCGCCACTATCATGCCATACCGGTGCGAGTTCTTCCTCTAACCCGGCGAGCTCAGCCCTTGCTTCGTGTAGGACCTCTGCCGCGACGAGCTGGCGTACGTCGAGAAAACGCAGCCAGAGAGGGATCAGCTCCACCAGTGCCGCGGCAGGATAGAGTTGTGGCTCGACTGTCTGCACCATCATCCCTAAGAACCTGCGCAGCGTCAGGCGCTCTGGCACAAGCGGGTGCGCGGGCGGGCCGGTGACCGCCG
>JAVVFG010000376.1:0-3959 GCA_032260445.1 Anaerolineae bacterium
CGCGAAGGGCGCCGTCCCCTGCTCGTCGCTGCCGACGTCTACCGCCCAGCCGCCATCGAGCAGTTGCAAACCCTCGGCCGCCAGCTTGATATCCCCGTCTACGACGAAGGGACAGAAAGCAACCCGCCGGACATTGCCGCTCATGCTGTGCGGCACGCCTCGCGCGAGGGATTGACCACCGTTATCATCGACACCGCCGGCCGTCTCAACATCGACGAAATGATGATGGACGAGATCCGCGCCATCAAAGACCGCGTCCGTCCTATCGAAACGCTCCTCGTCGCCGACGCGATGACCGGGCAGGAAGCCGTGCGCGTCGCTACCGACTTCGATAACGCCGTCGATCTCAGCGGCTTGATCATGACCAAGATTGACGGCGATGCTCGCGGTGGCGCCGCCATTTCGATGCGCGAGGTCACCGACGTCCCTATCAAATACCTCGGCACCAGCGAGAAGCTGGATGGCATCGAGCTCTTCCATCCTGACCGGATGGCCAGCCGCATTCTGGGTATGGGCGACGTGCTGACCCTGATTGAGCGCGCCCAGTCGGAGATGGACGAAGAAGAGGCGCGTAAGGCTGGCGAAAAGCTCATCGCCGGCGAGTTTGACCTCGAGGATTTCCTGCAGCAGATGCAGCAGATCAAGCGGATGGGGCCGATTGGCCAGCTCATGGAGATGATTCCCGGCATGCAGCAGATGGCCAGTGACGTCGATCTGTCGAACGCCGAATCAGAGCTGAAACGCGTCGAAGCGATTATCCAATCGATGACGCCGCAGGAGCGGGGCGATCCCAAAATCCTCAAGGCAAGCCGCAAGCGTCGTATCGCCAGCGGCTCCGGGACGACCGTCCAAGACGTGAACGCGCTCCTCAAGCAATTCCGCGAGATGCAGCGGATGATGAAGCAGCTGCGGAGCGGTCGCGGCCGGCGCGGCTTAGGCAGCCTATTTGGCGGCCTCGGCGGTTTCGGCCAATAATGATTACTGGCAACAGCGTAGCCGCGAACTGTCGGCTACCCCAAGCAAATTCCTGTTGGAGATAGAGAATGCTGCGTATTCGTTTAACCCGGGTGGGGAAAAAGAGACAACCGTACTATCGCGTCGTCGTCGCCGACGTGGAAGCAAAGCGTGATGGGCGCATTGTCGAGAATATCGGCCATTACACCGCGCTGACCGATCCGATCACGTTTAAGATCAGGGAAGAGCGTGCCCTTTACTGGCTTAGCGTCGGCGCGCAGCCCAGCGACGCCGTGCGCCGGCTCCTTGAGAAGCAGGGTACCATGGAACGCCTCGCCCGTCTCAAGGCGGGTGAGCCGATGGAAGCCCTGGTAGCCGAAATCGCCGGCGCTGCCGAGGCGGAGCCGCGGGCCGTTCCGGCGCCTGCCGCAGCGCCGGCGGTCGAAGAACCGGCGGTCGCAGAGGCGGTCGAGGAAGTCGAGGAGGCTGCAGAAGACCTCGGTGAGCAAGCGCAGGATGTCCTAGAGGACGCGGCCGAGGCGCTCGGCGATGCAGCTTCACAGGTTGCCGAGGCCGTGGGTGCGGCGGTTAGTGCTGTTACCAGCACCGAAGAAGAATAGTTTCCCTGGTCGAGAACGCCTATGAAAGAGTTGGTTGAGTACATTGCGAAATCGCTGGTCGATCACCCTGACGCCGTCAACGTCAAGGAGATCCAGGGTACCTCGGCGATCATTATTGAACTGCGCGTCGCCGAATCGGACATGGGGCGCGTAATCGGCAAGCGCGGGCGTATCGTCAATGCCATGCGTGCGCTTGTCGAGGTCATCGCGGCGCGCGAAGGCAAGCGGGTTACCCTGGAAGTTGTCGACTAATACGCTGGACCATTCTCCCCACATCGTTGGCGTGAAAGCTAGCCGGCTCTCACGCGCGAGGATACGGCTCGTGGAACGATACGCAGGAACCGGCTCAGTAAGAGCAGGAACAAGGCTCAGTGGGTAAAGGCACCCCTGAGCCTCGTTTTTTGGTCGTCGGCCGCATCGTGCGCCCGCATGGCGTGCGTGGCGAGATGCGGGTCGAGATACTGACCGAGCTCCCTGAGCGGCTCACTTGGCTCGAACAGGTCTTCCTGTCGCGCGATCCCGATGATCCGGCGCCGGAAGTCGCAGTTGTGGAGAGGGTGCGGCTGCACAAAGGACAGGCCCTGGTGCAGCTTGAGGACGTGCACTCACGCGAAGCGGCGGAGGACCTCCGTAGCGTGCTCCTCCTCGTACCCTTGGACGATGCCTTGCCCCTGGAAGATGACGAGTACTACTTTTACCAGCTAGAGGGGCTCGAAGTCGTTACCGACGAAGGCGAGATCCTCGGCGTCCTGCGTGAGGTGCTTGAGACTGGCGCGAATGAGGTGTTTGTCGTCGCCGGTAGCCGCGGCGATTTGCTTCTGCCCAACACGCTCGAGGTCGTGCAGGACATCGATCTGGAGTCAGGGCGCATCACTGTCCACATTCTGCCTGGTTTGCTGTAGGTTGCCGGTGGCCGGCAGCGGTGGGCGATGGGCGGGCGCAGCTCGAATTTGACGCTAACATCTGCCCTTATTATCGTTGAAAGACATGGACGATTTGAAGTACTGGCTCGGCTTCAACCTGGTGATGGGCATTGGGCCGGCCAAGCTCCAGGCGCTGTTTGACTACTACGGAGATCTTGCCACGGCGTGGCACGCACCGGAGGATCAGCTACGGCACATTGGTCTTGACCGGCGCGCTATTGCCTCGCTGCGTGAAGCGCGCGCAACAATCGATCTCGACGCGTATCACACCCGCGTCGCGGCGATGGCCATCCAAGTGCTTACCTGGCAGTCAGAGCGCTATCCGCGGCTCCTGCGCGAGGTTGCGGCTGCGCCGCCCGTCCTCTATGTCGCCGGCGAGTTGCAGGAGATGGATAGCTGGTCGGTAGCCGTCGTCGGCACGCGCCGGCTGACGCCCTACGGCAGGCAGATCACGCGCGAGCTCGTCGCCGGGCTGGCGCGGAATAACGTCACCATCGTCAGCGGGCTGGCGCGCGGTATTGACGGTATCGCCCATCAGACGGCGCTCGACGTTGGCGGGCGCACGATCGCCGTGCTGGGCTCAGGCCTTGCCTCGCTGTACCCGCCCGAACATCGCAGCCTGGCGCGGCGCATCATTGACGAAAAGCGCGGTGCCGTGATCACCGAGTATGCGCTGGATACACCGCCCGACGCAAAGAACTTCCCGCCGCGCAACCGGATCATCAGCGGGCTCAGCCTCGGAACAATCGTCGTCGAGGCCGGCGAGCGCAGTGGCGCGCTGATCACAGCTAATTTTGCCGCCGAGCAGGATCGCGAGGTATTCGCGGTGCCGGGCAATATCAACAGCCACACCAGCCGCGGGCCAAACCGCCTAATTCAGCAAGGCGCAAAGCTCGTCACGTCCGTTGAGGATGTCCTCGAAGAGCTCAACCTGACGATGGTGACCCAGCAGGTGGCCGTGCAGATGGCGCTGCCGGAGAGTGCCGAAGAAGCCGCGCTGCTCGCTCATCTCTCGCCCCAACCAGTGCATGTGGATGAGCTGACGCGGGCGAGCGGCCTATCCAGCGCCCAGGTAGGCAGCACGTTAGCCTTGATGGAGCTCAAAGGCATGGTCCAGCAGGTTGGCGGCATGAAGTACGTTCTCGCGCGCGAGCCAGGCCCGGCCTACGATGTTGACAGCACGGCTGATGCTGGCGAGGGTGCGCAGCCGGTCTGACCGGCCGGCCAGGCCAGCCTAACAGACAGGAAAAGGAATCGATGAAGATCGTCATCTTTGCCGGTGGCACGGGCCGCCGCTTGTGGCCGATTAGCCGCCAGAAAACACCAAAACAATTTGAGCCGATTCTCGGCAGCCAATCGACCGTACAACTCGCCGTCGACCGTGTTCTCGAGCCCTTTGGGACCCAGAATGTATTCGTCTCCACCAACCAGCGCTATCTAGACATCATCCGCGCTCAACTGC
>JAVVFG010000377.1:0-3944 GCA_032260445.1 Anaerolineae bacterium
GCGTTGAGGACACGCGACGGAACGTCGATGCCGTGGGCAATAACGGTGGCTTTCACCAGCGGCATCCCCAACTTCTCGTAAGACTCATAGACAAAGCGGTTTGGGGCGATGACGGCATCGGCCGCAGCCAGAACGTTGCGCAGCAGATAGCTGCGATGTGCCAGGAGCGGCGCCGCGAGCGGGCTCAATAGCGGGCGGTCACCAAAGCCACCGCGGGCTAGAGCGCAGCGGCCGCAATTGACCCATAATGCTGGGCCGCCGCAAAGGGTACCGTCGTAGTTAGTGATGAGCTGCCCGTTGGCGCACGGAAACCAATAGTCGTGCAGCGTAATGATCAGGGGAATGCCAGCCGCGCTTACCTGACGTGTGATGAATGCGGGCAAACCCATGAGGTGTTGGAGGTGAACGATATCGGGGTGGGTGCGCTGTAGCACCTTGGCGAAGGCATCGCTAGCGGCTGGCTGGCGCCAGAGGCTCAGGAAGACATCGCGCCGGCTGCGAGGGCCAAGCGGAACCGCGTAAACCTTTATCCCGCTATCCTCGGTCACATGAACTTGTTCTCCGGCGATAGGAGCGGTGGACGGGTAGAAAATGGCGACGTCCTGTCCCAGGTGCCGCTGCTGGTACCGTGCGACTGTCTGCGTATAGAGCTCCGTTCCGCCGACGTACTCTGGCAGATACTGGTGGACGACGTGAAGGATGCGCATCAGACCAGTAACTGGCTATAACTGTCCAAAACGCGATCACGCACCCGCGCCCACGTGTAGTGTGTTGCTACCTTCTCCTGGCCATTCCGGCCAAGGCGATGGCGCAGATCGGCATCAGACAGGAGCGTGCCCAGCGCAGACGCAAGTGCGTCCACATCGCCAAACGGAACCAACAAGCCGTTGTGGGCATGATCAACGACACCTGGGATTCCCCCGGCAGCCGCGCCGATCACGGGTGTGCCGTGACTCCATGCTTCGAGCAAAACGATGCCAAACGAATCGCTGCGAGATGGTAACAGCAAGGCCGTTGCCCCGGCGAGGAGAGCATGTTTTGTGGTTTCATCCACCAGGCCTAACTGGTGGATGCCACTGCGCTCCTGAGGACGCAGACGTTGATAGAAGGCGGCGAAATCAGGCGCAGTGGGGCCGGCGAGGACGAGATGAATGGGCGTTCCCTGCCGGCGCAGCAGATGTACCGCCTGCACCGCATGCTGGACGCCCTTGTCGTAGGTGGCACGACCCAAGAATAGAGCGAAAGGCAAGTGGATATTGAGGCCTGCGAGGGCAGATTTTGGATGACCAGCAACCGCTACGGGATCTACACCACTGCCTACTTCCAGGCAACGGCGCGGTCGGACACCCCAGGTGGAGAACCCTTCTGCTTCTATGCGGGTCAGCACGTGGACGGAATCGGCATCGGCGAGTACGGCGCGCTGGTGCTGCATCAGCGAGTTACGGGCGACACGCGCCCGGCGTGCTTCGCCCAAGTGCGCAAACGGGGTGACGACGTACGGGAGCTGGTTGTGCCGGGCAAACTGCCATCCAGCCAGCAACGCATATTCCCACGAAATGTTGAAGCCATGGACCAGGGAAACGCCGGATAATCGAGCAAGGGTTTCGGGCAGACCCACAATGGGCGGAATCCATTGAGCCATCTGCTGCAGCCGTACACGCCGATCGCCCGGCAGTGCAGAGAGTACCACCATGAGCTTACGCCAGGCTAGAAGACCTATCCGCCCCTTTGGGAAAGGACGCACAGGCAGTCGCCAGATTTCCAAGCCATCTTCGTGCTGCGGCACGGTCGCGGGAGCGCCTTGCCCTTCCCAGAAGTCGTGTTCCGCCTGGGCGCCACTCGTCACCACGGTTACCTGGTAGCCGGCATCAAACAGGGCCAAGGCAAGGGAATGGGTATAGCGCTCACCGCCACCCGTTAGTGGAGGGAAGGCGGGCGTGACAAAGAGGATATGGGACATCGATATCTAGGTGGCCGGACGTAAGCTACGTATGGGGGGTAATTATACGCCAGAAAGCAATTATGCGCCGTCATCGCGGCGCATAATGAAATCAAAGAGATGAGATGAAACCGGCGATCAGCGCTGTAAGACCGGGAGGGAGACAGTGTAGAGGTTCTCGGCCACGACGACAACCACGGGTACTGAGGTGGGACTACCGGAGATCGGTTCGCCCTCAATTGACGCCATAATCTCTACCGTACCCAAATCGTTACTACCCAGCCTCAGGTGGTCAGTGGCGACTTCTAGAAAGATCGTGACCTCATTTGTTGCCGTGCCTGCCGTTAACGGGAGTTGTGCGGTGGGGCTAGTCTGCGCCTCAGCGCGCCACTCAAAGACGGCGGCACCACCGACGCTCTTCACATGGATGGGCATCTCGATCGTTCCGGAATTGCGCTCAACCAGGGCCGTTGCGGGAACCGGCGCGACCTTTAGGTAGGCTGGCGCATTATTTCCAGTGCGCGCTGGATTATGCCTAAACATTGGCCACGCAGTCTTAGACGTCGATTGCGGCAGTTCCCACACGTAGAGGCGACTGTTATGCGTAACCAGCTCAAGCTTGCCATCATTATCGATATCGCCCACTGCGGGCGTGTTGAGGAGCATGCCATCCGTGAGATAGATCGGCCGATCCGTTGCCGGGAATCGAGGAGAGGTTAACTGCCGGCCGGTGCCGTCAACGATGGTCACTGTCCACCCCTGATTAAAGACGATCTCGTTGGTGGCATCACCATCTGTATCTGCGAGAACAAAACCTGTTCCGACATTAAAGTCCGCGTTCGCTTTGCCATAGTGGTCAACGGGCTGCATAGGGAAGCCGGCAACGAGACGACCATCCGAATGCCAAGCATAGAGCTTGCGCTCGGGCCCGCTTGTAGCCACAACGATCTCTGGATTGCCGTCCCCGGTGATGTCGCCAACGCTTGGCGATGCGGGCACCGTGCCGCCGACGACCTTCCCACCGGTCCAGCCGGGGAGGTCATTTCCACGATGGTCGAGGCCATAAACGCGAAAACCATTTGTCGGATGATCCGGGCTGTGGTTATAGTAAAAGGTCCCGGTGCCCAGAAAAATCTCCGGGCGACCATCTCCGGTGACATCCGCTAACGCAGGTGTTGAACCGACTGTTTCGTAGAAGTAACGGGGGAAATTCCCGGCGAGTCTAGCACCGGAGGAAGTCAGGCCGTAGAGTGAACCACCGCAGTATCCTTCGGCCCACCCAGCGGGCAACGTGTACGGGCAATTCCATCCACCCAGGCTGTTCAGGTAGCCTTCGTCCGTACCAATGATGATGTCGAGCCGCTCGTCCCCGTCGAGGAGACCGACCGCCGGCGAGCTCCATATCGTATCCCCTAGCCGTTGCCGCAAATCCGTCCATGTTGGAAATGCCGCACTTAAGTGGCTATCCGGGGGGAAGCCATCGACAGGTTGGGCATTGTGATGGTAGACGCGTATCCGTTTGTCAAACCCGCCGGTGATGATTTCCAGATAGCCGTCCCCGTCCAGGTCGGTGAGGGCAGGGGTGGAGAATATGGTATCGGCACAACCGGCGGGAGCGACCGCATGGTCGTCGGCGAAAACAGGCCAACCTGGCTTAACAGCCCCATTGTGCTCGAGAACGATAATGCCACCTTGCGTGCAAATGTTAGAAAGAATCGTACCAGTAGCGACAACTATCTCGGCGCGACCGTCAGCATCAATGTCCGCGACTGCAGGCGACGATGTAATTTGCTGGGTGCCGGTCGCCATGCCAAACGCGGGAGCGAGGTCGACATTCCAGACAACGCTACCGTCGTGATTGAAGGCGATGACGTGGCCTTTGTTCGTCGCTACGATGATTTCGCCAAATTCGTCATTGTCGATGTCCGAAATGACCGGTGAGGCGTAGTGGCAGTTCGGAAGAGAATCGGGACACACCGAACTCGGCAGGGGCGCAGTCCACACC
>JAVVFG010000378.1:0-3943 GCA_032260445.1 Anaerolineae bacterium
GACTGGCAAGAAAGCCGCGCGCAACGCATCCATGTCCGCCGTGTCGGCCACAACCACCAGCAGATTGACGTCGGAGACAGCCTCCTGGAAGTAGGGTTGTTCCACGCTACCGTACAAATGGATAGAGACCAGCTCTTCCCCAAGCTGGTCATACAGGGATCGAGTAACCGCGTTTATCGCCCGCTCCATGAGCCTTATTATCGCCAGAGACAGGCCAGGCGCAACCAGTTCCAGGACCTGCTGCGTCGGAGCTGTCGCCCGTCCAGGGCGGGCTGAAGTGACGCGTCCGGCGCCTGCAGTATAATAGGCGCCACACTATCGCCGCCCAGGAGTCCGTATGCGCGTATTCGTTACCGGCGCCACGGGATTTGCCGGAACCCACCTCGTCAACGACCTGCTTGAACAGGGCCACCAGGTCTATGGCCTGGTCTACCGTGGCGATTCGCGCCGCTACGAGACGACGTCCGCGGCCTACACCCCGATAGAAGGCGACTTGCAGGATTTGGCCTCGCTGAAAGAGGCCGTCGTCGCCGCGAAACCAGATGTGATCTATCACCTTGCCGGCTGGGCGCTGACGGCTGAGTCCTGGCGCGACCCAGCGCGGGTGCTGGCGATCAACACCGGCGGGACGGCTAACTTACTCGAGGCGGCGCTTGCCGTTGGCCGCCCCCGCGTGGTTGCCGTGACCAGCGCGGAAATCTACGGGCAGGTCACCGCGGCCGACCTCCCAATCACCGAAAGGAGCATTCCCGATCCCCGACATCCCTATGGTCTCAGTAAGTGGGCCGCCGGCCAGCTCGTTGGCCTATATTGGCAGCGTTACCAGCTGCCGGTCCTCGAGGCTAGGCCCTTCAACCACATCGGGCCGGGGCAGGAGCCAGGCTTTGTCGTCCCCGATTTCGCCAGCCAGTTGGCGGCGATTGCTCTTGGCCTGCGCGAGCCGCAGATGCTCGTGGGCAATCTCGACGCCGAACGCGACTTCACCGATGTGCGCGACGTCGTACGCGCCTACCAGCGGCTGGCAAGCGATGGCCGGCCGGGCGGCACCTACATCATCGCTTCCGGGCAGCCGGTGCCGATCCACTACCTGCTCACCACCCTGATCCAGATCGCCGGCATCGGCGTCGAGGTGACCTACGATCCAGAGCGAATGCGGCCATCTGACGTGCCCGTTCTCTACGGCAGCTATGCGCGTCTGGAGCAAGACACGGGCTGGCGGCCCGAGATCCATTTACGGCAGTCGCTCCATGATGCCTACTACGGCTGGCACGAGCGCTTGCGGCGAGAGCAAGAATCTGTCCCCTAGATGGCCAAGAAGAAGGAGCGCCTCGATAAACTTCTCGTTGCCCGTGGCCTGGCGGCGACTCGGTCGCGCGCGCAGGCGCTGATCATGGCTGGAGAAGTGCTCGTCGACGGCGCGCGTGCCGACAAAGCGGGCATGCCCGTACCCGCCGATGCGACCATCGAAGTGGTGGCCCCGCTACCCTATGTCAGCCGCGGTGGTTTCAAGCTGGCGGGGGCACTCGCGGAATTTGGCTTGGACGTGAGCGGCCGCGTCTGCGCCGATGTCGGCGCCTGCACCGGCGGCTTCACCGACGTTCTCCTGCAGAATGGCGCGGCGCGCATTTATGCCATCGACGTAGGTTATGGGCAGCTCGATTGGAAAATCCGGCAAGATGAACGTGTCGTCGTCCTGGAGCGTACCAATGCGCGCCACCTGGAGACGCTGCCCGAGCCGGTGAGCTTCGTAGCCATCGACGTCTCCTTCATCTCCCTGCGCCTCATCCTGCCCGCCGTACAGCAGTGGTTGGTGGCAGAAGCCGACATCGTCGCCCTCATCAAGCCGCAGTTCGAAGCCGGCCGCGAGCAGGTCGGCAAGGGTGGCATTGTCAAAGAGCCGGCCGTTCACCGCCAGGTGCTCGCCGACATCACAACTTGGTTCGTCGCTAACAACCTCTACCCGGCCGGCCTGATGCGCTCGCCGATTGCCGGCAGCACAGGAAATATCGAGTTCCTGATCTGGCTCCGGCCGGGACAGCCAGCCGCCTTTGACATCGCCGCCGCGATTGCCGCCGCCACGGACGAGACCGCTCCGCTGGCATGACCACGTGCCGCTCAGCCGCGAGTAGGGGCCCACGCCGCCTCATGAAACGCTGATTCACCTTTACCGGTCCCCTTTGATATACTCCTCACTATGGATAGAGAACACATTCGGAACTTCAGCATTATCGCGCACATCGACCACGGGAAGTCGACGCTTGCCGATCGCCTGCTGCAGGCGACAGGCACCATCTCCGAGCGCGAGATGCAAGACCAGGTCCTCGACGACATGGACCTGGAGCGCGAGAAGGGTGTGACGATTAAGGCCTCGGCCGTGCGCATGTCCTATACCGCCGCCGACGGGCAACCCTACGAAATCAACCTGATTGACACGCCTGGCCATGTCGATTTCTCCTACGAGGTCAGCCGGGCGCTGCAAAGCTGCGAAGGCGCTGTGCTCGTCGTCGACGCCACCCAGGGAATTGAAGCGCAGACCCTGGCGAACCTATACCTCGCGCTCGAGGCCAATCTGGAGATCGTGCCCGTCGTCAACAAAATCGATCTGCCGGCGGCCCAGCCGGCGGATGTCGCTTCCGAGATCGAGAACCTCATCGGCATTCCCGGCGAGGACGTCATTGCCATCAGTGCGAAGACAGGCGCCAACGTCGAGCAGGTCCTAGAAGCCGTGGTGCGCGCCGTGCCGCCGCCCGCTGGCGACCCGGCTGCGCCCCTGCGTGCGCTCGTCTTCGACAGCCATTACGATGCCTATAAAGGGGTCATCGCCTACGTGCGCGTCTTCGACGGCACCATCCGCGACGGCGACTGGATCAAGATGATGTCCAACGACGTCACCGTCGAGCCGCTCGAGCTCGGCATCTTTAGCCCGCGTATGAAGGCCGTACAGGAGCTTACTGCCGGCGAGGTCGGCTATATCGCCACCGGGCTAAAGACTGTGCGTGAGGCGCGCGTTGGCGACACGATCACCCTGCGCGAGCGTCCCGCAGTCGAGCCGCTCCCCGGCTACCAGACCGTCAAGCCGATGGTATACGCCGGACTCTACCCGACCGAAGGCGAAGATTACTCACTGTTGAAAGATGCGCTGGAAAAGCTACAGCTTAACGACGCCTCGCTCGTCTTTCAGCCGGAAACGAGCAATGCGCTCGGCTTCGGCTTCCGTGCCGGCTTTCTCGGCCTCTTCCACATGGAAATCATCCAGGAGCGGCTCGAACGCGAGTACGATCTCGATCTCGTCGTCACGGCCCCGAGCGTCGAGTACCAGGTGGTTCACGCCCATAGCGGCGAGACCCTCCTGATCGACAGCCCCGACGACCTGCCCGATCCATCGGAGATCGAAGCCATTCTCGAGCCGTGGATGAAGGTGCAGGTTTTTACGCCCGAAGAGTATTACGGCGTGGTCATGGAGCTGGTGATGAAGCGCCGCGGCGTCCTGACCGGGCAAGACTATCCGGCGCCGGGTCGCGTGGTGCTCGAATTTGACCTGCCGCTGGCCGAAATCATCGTCGATTTTTACGACAAGCTCAAGAGTGGCACGCGCGGTTACGCCTCGATGGACTACGAGTTTGACAGCTACCGCGCCTCCGATCTGGTCAAGCTAGAAGTTTTGGTGAACAAGGTGCCGGTGGATGCTCTGGCGATGATCGTCCACGAGGATGACTCCTACCATCGCGGGCAGCGCCTCGTTACCCAGCTCAAGAAGGAAATCCCGCGCCAGCTCTTCGAGGTGCCCATCCAGGCCGCGGTAGGCAAGCGCGTGATCAGCCGCGCCACCGTGAAGGCCTTGCGTAAGGACGTGTTGGCCAAATGCTACGGCGGCGACATCACCCGCAAGCGCAAGCTGCTCGAAAAGCAAAAGAAGGGCAAGAAGCGCATGAAGATGATCGGC
>JAVVFG010000379.1:0-3884 GCA_032260445.1 Anaerolineae bacterium
AACGCGCCGGCGTACGGGATCCAGGCGGAACCACCTGGTGGATTGCCACGAAGGTCACTTAAGCATACGGCGGCGTTTGCGAGGAGAAACGAGCTAAGTATAATCGCCGCGTGTGGGGCGGGATGCTGGGGGTAGTGCCCCTGGTTGTGTAAAACACCTGTCACGGCCTGGGTTGGGTCACGTATTGCCGTTGACCGTCTGGGCAAACCAAGGAGAAGAAGTATGACGAAACACCGGATGCAGTTGTTGCTGATAGCTATCCTGCTCGCGGCTCTGTTAGTTGCGTGTGGCGGCGGAGAGGCCGAACCGGCTGCCGTCGACGAGGCTGCCGAGCCTGGCGCCGCCGTGGTCGAAGAACCTGCCGAGACCGAAGCTGACGAGGCCGCGAGCGATGAGCTCACGGTTGCCGACATCCAGCAAGAAGGTACGCTGGTCGTTGGCACAGCCATCACCAAGCCATTCGAGTACCACGATCCGGACACCAACGAGCTAATCGGCTTTGACGTCGACGTGGCCAACTACATCGGCGACAAGCTCGGCGTCGAGGTTGAGTTCAGTGAAATGCCTTTCGCCTCGCTGATCCCCTCGCTGCAGACACGCAAGGTCGACATGACCATCGCCGCCATGTACATCAACCCCGAGCGTGAAGAAGTCGTCGACTTCGCCACGCCCTACATGGAAACGGGGCTAGTGATGGTCGTCGACCCGGAGCTGGAAGGTGAAATCACGACGACAGAAGATCTGTCCGGCCATTCAGTTGGCGTCAAGATTGGCGCGACCGGCGACGCGCTGGCTCAGGAGCTGATCGCTCAGGGCATCGACCTGGAGCGGCGCGAGTACAAAGAAACCCTCGAATCGTTTGCCGACCTCGAAGCAGGGCGCATTGATGCCGTGCTCAACGACTACCTGAACACGCTGTCCTACCTCAACGATACCGGCTCAGAGCTGAAGATCGTCTCCGACGAGAACGGCGAGCCGCTCTTCTTGAGCAACGTCGGGCTCGGCATCGCCGTGCATGATGGCGATGCTGATCTGCTGGCAGCGATCAACGATGCCCTCGCCGAAATGCAGGCCGACGGCACCTATGACGAGCTCTTCGAGAAGTGGCTCGGCGTCGCCAGAGGCGAGTAAGGAACCCTAGCGCTGCAGGACAGTAGTTACCAGTAACGAGCGGGGCCTCGCCCGGCACAACGGCAGGCCCCGCTCCGCTTATCAGGCACATCATAGGAAGGGCGATGAACCTCGAATGGTCAATCCTATTTGATCGGCTTCCGCTGCTGCTCGAGGGGGCGTTGGTGACGCTGGAAATCACCGCCGTCTCCCTCTTCTTCGGCTCCATCCTCGGGTTTTTTGTGGCGATCTTCCGCGTTGGGCGCATTCCCATCCTGGCGCCCATCGCCCGCATCTACGTCACCGCGCTGCGCGGCACGCCGCTCCTCGTACAGCTATTCCTCATCTATTTCGGCCTGCCCAGCATCGGTATTGACCTTGCGCCCTGGCCCTCGGCGGTGATCGGCCTCGGCCTCAACACCGGCGCCTATGTCTCCGAGATCGTGCGCGCCTCCATCCTCTCCATCAGCCAATCGCAGTGGGAAGCGGGCATGATGGACTCCAGCTATGCGGCCACGCTGGCGTTCATCATCATGCCACAATCGCTCAAGCGCATGATCCCGCCCATCACCAACCAGTTCATCATTACACTCAAGAACTCGTCGCTCGTCTCGCTGCTCACCATCGAGGAGCTCTTCCGTCGCGGCGAGCAGATCATCTACTCCACCTTCCGCGCCTTCGAGATCTATCTCGGCGTCGCCGCCATCTACCTGATCATGACCACCATTCTCGGCGCACTGACGGAGTATCTGGAGAACCGCCTCGCGGTATAAGGGAAGCAAGCATGGCAGAAGTACGGCTGGTTGATGTGAGCAAAACGTTTGGCGACGTGCGTGCCGTAGCCGACATGAACCTGACGATTGCCAACGAGGAATTTCTTGTGCTCGTCGGCCCATCCGGCTGTGGCAAGACGACAACACTGCGCATGATCGCCGGTCTGGAAAAAGCCAGCAGCGGCGACATCTACATCGGCGACCGCCGCATCAACGACGTCGCGCCGCGCCATCGCGACGTGGCCGTGGTCTTCCAGAATTACGCGCTCTATCCGCACATGAGCATCTACGACAACATGGCCTACGGCCTCAAGCGGCGCAAATTCGCGGCAGCGGCGATCGACGAACGTGTCCGGGAAGCGGCGGAAATCCTCGGCATCACCAACCTGCTCGAGCGCCGCCCCGACCAGCTTTCCGGCGGCCAGCAGCAGCGCGTCGCTCTGGGGCGGGCGATCGTGCGCCACCCCGCCGCTTTCCTCTTCGACGAGCCGCTCAGCGCGCTCGACGCCAAGCTGCGCGTGCAGATGCGCGCCGAGCTCTCCAAACTGCACGACGACCTGCAAAGCACGATGATCTACGTCACCCACGATCAGGTGGAAGCGATGACCATGGGCGATCGCATCGTCGTCATGCTCGACGGCCGCATCCAGCAGGTGGGGACGCCAGATGAAGTCTACCACCAGCCCGCCAATCTCTTTGTCGCCGGCTTCGTCGGCAGCCCACCGATGAACTTCTCGCGCGGCGAGCTGGAGGCTGCCGAGGGCAGAGTCTGGTTTACGAGCCAGGACCTCCGCCTGCCCCTCCTGCCGGAGCAAACGGCGGCGGTAGAGCGCTTCATCGGCGACGATCTCGTCCTCGGCATCCGCCCCGAGGATATCCACGCCGAGGAGGTGCGCGGCAGCGAGCAGTTCGTGCGTGTGCCCATGAAGGTGGAGGTGATCGAGCCGCTGGGCTTCGAGACCCACGTCGTCCTCACCACCGGGCACGAATCATTTGTCGCCCGCTTTAGCCCGCGCGTCGAGGTCCATACCGGCATGGAGCAAGAGGTGATGGTCGATATGGCCCGCATCCACCTCTTTGCCGGCGCGGACGAGCATAATCTGCTGGTCGGCAACGGAACTGGATGATCTGTTCGCCTAAGGCGAATGGAGCCGGCTCCAGACAACCCGCGACGAATCGACTATAATAGAGCCCAGTCCAGTCATCCAAGACGAGCCCAGGAGACAACCCATGTCCACCAAATGGCGCACGGTGCTGCTGCTGGCGCTGGGCGAGCTGCTGGCGATGGGACTCTGGTTCTCAGCGTCGGCGGTGACCCCCGCGCTGGCCGGCCGCTGGCAGCTGACCGCAGCCGGCGCTTCCTGGCTAACGGCGATGGTGCAGATCGGTTTTGTCAGCGGCGCTTTCCTCAGCGCCGTTTTCAACGTCGCCGACCGCTGGTCGCCGCGCCACATCTTCGCCCTCGCGGCAGTGCTCGGCGCCTTGGCCAACGCCCTCATCGCCCTGCTGCCGGCCGGTTACGGCCTCGCCCTCGTGCTGCGCTTCGTGACCGGCTTTGTGCTTGCCGGCGTCTACCCCGTGGGCATGAAGATCATGGCCACGTGGATGAAAGCGGATCGCGGCCTGGGACTGGGGCTGCTGGTCGGCGCGCTCACAGTTGGTTCGGCCGGGCCGCACCTGCTGCGCGCGCTGGGCGGAGTCGACCGCTGGCAGTTCGTGCTCTTCGCGGCATCGGCGCTGGCGCTCGCCGGCGGCCTGCTCGTCTGGCGCATCGGCCACCTCGGCCCGCACCGCAGCGCGCCGGCCCCCTTCCGCTGGCGCTATGCAGGTGAAGGGCTGCGCGACCGCGGGCTGCGGCTGGCTAACCTCGGCTACCTCGGCCACATGTGGGAGCTCTACGCCATGTGGACGTGGATCCCGGCCTTCCTGCTCGCTTCCTACCAGGCGGCGCCGGCCGGGACATTCGTCCAGCCGGAGCGCGCGGCGGCCCTCGCCGCGTTT
>JAVVFG010000380.1:0-3882 GCA_032260445.1 Anaerolineae bacterium
AAGAACCGCCGCAGAGCCCCCGGATCCCCCTCGACCTCGATCAGCCCCTCCTCCGCTGCCTCCTCCGGCCCAATCTGCCCGCGTAACAGGCCCAGGTAAGTCTCCACGTCGGTGCGCAGCACCACGTCAGCCTCCGCCGCTGCCCCCTGTCGCACCGTGAGCTCGCCGTCTTTCACCCGTACCTGCTGCCGCTCCCCGTCGATTTCCAGCTCGTACGTGTCGTCCACGCCCGCTGCCAGTTCCGCCCGGAAAAACGTCTTCGGTGTCAGCGCGTATGAGCCCAGGTGCAGCAATCTGTCTTCGCCGGGCTCCGCCGGCACAAACTGAGCCCCCCAGCGGCCCAGCTCCAGCAGCGACGCTTCCAGCGACCGCCCTAGCGCCGTCAGCTCGTACACCATCACCCCGGCCGGCGGTGGCAGCTCGCGCCGGCGCAGCACACCCCGCTCCTCCAGCTGCTTCAGCCGCGTGCTCAATAAATTCGTACTGATCCCCGGCAGCCCTTCTAGTAAATCGGTAAAGCGGCCCGGCCCCGGTATCAGCTCGCGGATGATCAGCAGCGTCCAGCGCTCGCCGATCACGTCCAGCGCATAGGCCAACCCGCACAGTTGTTGGTAGCTCCTCGTACTCATGCACACAGTATAGCGCGCTACTCGTCCAACTTCAAACTTTCTACTACCAGCTTCATCTAATGAATCACTCACTTGACTTTATGAAGTATCTATTTATACTGTTACTAGAACGTTTGTTCTCGGGACCTGCGGGTCCAACGGATGGTTCCTATGGCGAAACTCCAGCTTCTCGCCGGCTCGCTCTCCACCCTCATCTTCGTCACCAGCAGCCTACCCATGCTCTATAAAGCGCTCCGCACTCGCGACCTCAGCTCCTACAGCCTCGCGAACATCGGCCTGGCCAACGCCGGCAATTTCCTCTACTGGCTCTACGTCCTCGCCCTGCCGTTTGGTCCCATCTGGTTCCTGCACGCGTTCAACACCGTGGTGGCCCTGCTCATGCTCCTGCTCTATCTGCGGCACGAAACGTCGCTCCCCCGCAGCGGTCCGTTTACCAACCCTCTGCAACGAGATAGGAGGACTTATGACCGTCCCTGACCTGAAACGTGCTCGTGATAACAGTGCCATCCCACCGCGCGCCGGCCGGCGCGAATGGATCGGGCTCGGCGTGCTCGCCCTCGCCTGCGTCCTCTATGCGATGGACCTCACCGTCGTGCATCTCGCCGTGCCCAAGCTCAGCGCCGATCTGCAGCCCACCAGCGCGCAGCTCCTGTGGATCGTCGACATCTACGGCTTTCTCGTCGCCGGCTCCCTGATCACCATGGGCACGCTCGGCGACCGTATCGGCCGGCGCCGTCTGCTCTTCATTGGCGCGGGCGCCTTCGGGGCCGTCTCCCTGCTCGCCGCGTTCGCCCGCAGCGCGGAGATGCTCATCGTCCTGCGCGCCGCCATGGGCATCGCCGGCGCCACCCTTGCCCCCTCCACCCTCTCTCTCATCTTCAACATGTTCCTCGACCCGCAGCAGCGAGCGGCGGCGATTGGCGTGTGGATTTCCGCCTTCTCCGCCGGCAGCGCCATCGGCCCCGTGCTCGGCGGCCTGCTGCTCGAGTATTTCTGGTGGGGCTCCGTCTTCCTCCTCGCCCTGCCCGTCATGGCCCTGCTCCTCATCCTCGGCCCGCGCGTCCTGCCCGAGTTCCGCAACTCGGACGCCGGCCGGCTCGACCTGCGCAGCGCCGTCAACTCCCTCGTCGCCATTCTCGCCGTCATCTACGGCCTCAAAGAGATCGCCCAGGACGGTTTCGCCTGGCTGCCTGCCATCGCCATCGTCGCCGGCCTTGCCGCCGGTGCCCTCTTCCTGCGCCGCCAGCGCAGCCTGGCCGATCCCTTCGTCGACGTGCGCCTCTTCCGCATCCCGTCCTTTAACGTCGCCCTGGCCACCAACATCATCGCCGTCTTTGTCGCCGTCGGCTACTTCCTCTTTGTCGCCCAGTACCTGCAGCTCGTGCTTGCCCTCTCCCCACTGCACGCCGGCCTCTGGTCGCTGCCTTCGGCCGCCGGCTTCATCGTCAGCTCCAACGTCGCGGCACACTTTGTCCATCGCTTCCGTCCGGCCTACGTGCTCGCTGCCGCCCTCGCCGTCGCCGCCATCGGCCTCGTCGTGCTCACCCAGGCCGGCATCGACACCGGTCCCGCCCTCGTCGCCGGCGCGTCCGTCGTCATCTCTCTGGCCATGGCCCCCGTCTGGTCACTGACCACCGAGCTGATCGTCGGCAGTGCCCCGCCGGAGCGGGCCGGCGCCGCCTCCGGTATCGCCGAGACCGGGGCCGAGCTTGGCGGTGCGCTGGGTATCGCCCTTCTCGGCAGCATCGGCGCCGCCGTCTACCGCAGCCAGCTCGCCGCTCGCCACCCCACCCCGATCCCCACTTCGGCCGCGGAAGCCGCCCGCGACACCCTTGGCGCCGCCGTCGAAGTCGCCGCCCAGCTCCCCGAGCCCTTCGGCCCGGCGCTGCTCGCTACCACCCGCGACGCGTTTGTCCAGGGCATGCACGCCGTCGCCCTCATCAGCGCCACCGTCGCCGTCGCCGCCGCTCTCGCCGCCGTCATCTTCCTGCGCCACGTCCGGGCGGGCGCAGCGGGTGCGGCACACGAGCGAGCACAGGCCGATGCGCTTGCCGGTGATTAAGATGATACAGTGCGCTCCCGTCAGTCTTAGTGGGATCGGTTCCTCCTGCAGCCCTTCGCCGCGTGTCTGTCAACCTAATACCCCCTGTACGCACGCGCACTACCAAGTTCAGACTCCTCGCTCGACATCCACTCCCGCCAATGCGCCACCCACACTGCGTCCATCCGCGCCAGCCGGGCCTTCTTCAGGTTCTCTTTCATGATCCAGCGGATGTCGGGGTCCGTCCCTGCCATCCACTTCTCCAACAGCGGCTTACCTGCTTCCGGGTGGGCCACCACGGCCACGCTCCAGCAGTAGCCCAGCCCCTTGCGCAGTGCCCGGAAATCGTCACTGCGCCGCTCGGTCGCCTGCTCGACGCTCGTCGTAATCCTGTCCAGAATCTGCAGGACGGCCCGAGCATCTTCCACCCGCCTCAACAGCCGCGGCTCGCACAACGCCGCAGCAGCTGCCCGTTGCTCCAATGGCGTACCCTCGCTCCAGTCAGCCATTGCCGCGATCAACCGTACCATATCCGCGTCGCCTAGCCGCTGCAGCGCCATCGCTACCGCCTCCCGCACCCGCCAGCGCGGGTCCGTCGCATGCTCTCGTAGCACCGGCAACAGCGCCTCATCCCCATCCGCCAGCAGCCGGCCCAGCCCCAGCACGCCACAAAACGCCAGGAACTCCCCCGGCGTATTTGTAGGTGCGGCAGCGGCGCTGATCCCGCTGTAGCGCTCGAATAGCGCCCGGTCGCCTTCCTCCGCAACGGCCTGTGCCAGCTCGATATTACCGCGCGGTCCAGGTAGACCGGATTGAGCAAGCAGATAGGCATCCCATTCGTCAAGGGTGCGCAAAACCTGGCGGTAATCGTCTGCTTTCGTCATCCCAGCACACTCTCCTTCTCCGGAGGTGGGTCAATTATCCTCCACCTGCACGATTCGCAGCACCGCCGCCACAACCTCCTCCACGGGCGCGGACGCGTCAATCTCATGCCCGGCAGCGCGCCGCAGCAGCGGCTCCACCGTTTCCAGATGCTCCAGCACCCGCGCCAGTGTCCGTGGCGTGCTGCCATACGGATTGTTGCGCCGCTGCACCAGCCGCTCGACGATCACCTCCGCCGGCGCGCTGAGCAGGATGATGTAATCGAACTGCACGTGGAACTTCCCTTGGTTGATCGCCGTCCCCGCCACGAACAGCACCTCCCCCTCCTCG
>JAVVFG010000381.1:0-3878 GCA_032260445.1 Anaerolineae bacterium
CCGCCAAGCAGGTTAAAGAATGCCTCGTAATGCGGAAACAGCCGCACCGTCCCCCCGGCCTGCCACGCAGCGGCAACAACCAGCAATAGCACAGCCAGCCGCGTCTCCCGGCGCCACCCCCACAGCGCGGCGACAGCTACCGCCGCGAGCAAAATCAGGAAGGGCACGGCCGGCAGAATGTGCCGGTAGCCGATAGCGATGCGCGCTGTCATCGCCAGGGCCATCATTAGCAGCGGCGGCCCCCACAGCACGCTGCCTGCGCGCCACTGGCGCCGCAACAACAACACGAGACCGGCGCCCGCCAGGATTAGCAGCGGCAGCGGCGTCTTCACGGCAAGCGCTACCGGAAAGTAAGTCCACCAGCCGCGCGGCGACGTCTCGCCCAGCAGAAACGTCGTCTTCGGCTGCTGCTCGATCACCATAAAGGTGTCCCACACGCTCGCCGGGTAAAACGGCGCGGGCACCGGCACGGCCCACGGCGCCCCTGCCACCGGCCCCACGTCAAAGCCAAAGAGCGCCCACAAAACACCATACGCAATCACGCCGGCGAGCGCGAGGTGGCCAACGCCCCACCACCGACGCTCCCGTCCCCGCGGGTAGAGCAAGAGAATGGCGAGGAAAACCGGCCAGATGAGCAGACCCGTAAACTTGCTCGCCATCGCCAGCCCCGCCGCAGCGCCGGCAAGGATCAAATTCAGCCAACCCGGCCGCTCCAGCCAGCGCCATAAGCGCCATACCGCCAGCGCCATGAACAAAGTCAGGCCGAGATCCGTGGTCACCAGCCGTGAATTCGCCAGCAGATTCGGATCGAAAACGGCCAGCAGCAGCGCCGCCCAGCCGGCGGCTGGCCCCGCCCACTGCCGCGCCCACACAAAGAGCAGCGCCGCCAGCAGCGTCCCCAGGGCAATAACTGGCAGCCGCGCCAGCACGAGCAATCGCTGCGGGTTCTCGTTCACCTGCCACAGGAACACGTCGGAAAAGTTGAAGTAGTCGCCCTCCGCCCACGAAGGATGGTCCAGCGGCAGCACCACACCGTCAAGCGCCAGAAGCGGCAGCGCGCTGAGCGCGTTGATCAGCGGCGGGTGGCTCCTGCTCAAGCGGAAGTCGCCCGTGCGCAGATAGGCGTAGCCGGCAGCGAGGTGATACTCCTCGTCGAACGCCGCCGATTTCTGCGGCGAGCTCAGGCCGGCCTGCAAGGCAAAAAGCAGAAGCCCGCCCAGCAACAGCACCCACTCCCACGGCGCCAGCTCGAAACTCCTCTTCTTCATGGCCACCTGCACGTTACAGCAGCATCTCCAATTCCAGCTCGTCCCGCAGCGGAATCCCCTCTGCACCGACCAGCGGAATGTTCGGCTTGAGCTGCCGCGAGCGCGCCACAGCGTTCGGGTAAACGGCGACGAGCGCGAAGCCGCGCTTCTGGTAAAAGCGCAGCGCGTTGAGGTTATCGTTTGTCGTGATCAGCCACAGGCGCCGCGCCCCCGCATGTTTGGCTGCCTGCCGCAGACTATAGATCAGATCGCTGCCAATCCCCGCTCCCGGCTCCAGGCTATCGATCGTCACAATTTCCCAGTCCGCACCCGCCACATGGTAGGTGATCAACCCGACCACGTCGCCCCCGGCCTCGGCGACGAAACCCGGCAGCGTATGCGGGTAATACAGCTTGCCATGCCCGACGACAAACGGCGCCCCCCACCGCCGGTCGATAAAGTCCAGGACCCAATCCTCATCTTCCGGGGCCAACCCGCGGATCGTTCGTTCCATAATCCCTCGATAAAAAGCCTGCTGACTACGGCGAGCTGCCCACCTTAATCGGCGATCTCCTTTCGCGCCACAAAGTGCGCCGGCCGGATGCGCACCAGCCACTCCCCTTCAACCGCATTCCGCCGCCCAAATTCCTCCGCTAGATCGTCGCCCATATAGCGCGCCGCCAGCCGCGTCGTCCAGCGCAGCATATCCGGCGCCTGTTTGTCGATCTCCGCCACCCCTTCGACGAGCACAAAGGCAAACGGCGGCTCCTCTTCATCCACCAGCAGCGCCACGCGCGGATCGTGCTCCAGGTTGGTCGCTTTGACCGTCTCGTGCCACGTGGTGAAGATCACGTCATCCCCGTCGAGCACGAACCAAACCGGCGCCACGTGCGGGCGTCCATCGGGACGAACCGTCGCCAGCTTGCCAGTGCGCCCTCCTTCCTGCAGAAAAGCGCGGCGCTCGGCCACCGTCATTTCCTTCACCCTAACCCTCCTCGTAACTGATGCGGTAGATGAAGCCGCCCTTATCGTCGCTCACGTAGAGCGCCCCATCCGCCCCGACCAGCACATCCACCGGCCGCCCGTCCACCGCGTTACGTTCCACATCCAGCCAGCCGGTGGCAAAATCGACCACCTCGTCCGCCGGCTCACCATCCTCAAACGGCAGCCGCACCACCTTATAGCCGGTCGGCACACTGCGGTTCCACGACCCATGAAAGGCGATAAACAGGTCACCGCGGTACTCGGGCGGGAACATCTCGCCATCGTAGAACGTTAGGCCCAGCGGCGCCGAGTGCGCCTGCATCGCCACCACCGGCTGCTCGACGTCCTCACACGCACCCGGCTCGCCAAACTCGGGGTCGACGATGTCCCCACTGTGGCAGGCAGGCCAGCCATAATCGGCGCCGTCCCGCACCACGTAGACGTTCTCCGGCGGCAGGTCATCGCCCATAAAATCGCGCCCATTATTAGTCGCCCACAGCTCGCCTGTCTCCGGCCGCAGCGCCAACCCCACCGCGTTGCGCAGCCCGCTCGCCAGAATACGCCCATTCGCCCCATCCGGCCCATCGTAGACCAGCACCGCCGCCCGCCGCGGATCCTCCTCAACACAGACGTTGCACGTCGAGCCCACCGAGAGCACCATACGCCCATCCGGCAGGAAAAGCACCGTGCGTGTGCGGTGGTTCCCGTCTCCAGGGATGTCGTCGACGACCGCTTCGCGGAGCTCCGCCACGCCATCGCCATCCGCATCCTGCAAGCGCACCACGCCAGTCGGCACGCCTACGTACCACGCACCCTCATGGTAGACCAGGCTGTGCGGGTTATCGAGCTCGGCCGCGAACACCTCCGTACCTTCCGCCCGCCCGTCACCATCCGCATCCACCAGGCGCACGATATTCCCGGCGCCGCGCTCCGCCACGTAAATCATCCCATCCGGCCCGAGCGCCATGAAGCGCGGTCCCTGCAGCCCCTCGGCGTAAACAGCCGCAGAGAAACCATCCGGCACGGCGACCGCCGCCTCCCCGCCTGTAGCGACAATGCCTGCCAGATTCACCTGGCTACCGAGAAACCGGTAGAGCAGCACCCCGCCCGCTAACAACAAAAACAGCAGGGCGACCAGCAGGCGAAAGCAACCTTTGCGAAACACAAGGCCTTTTCGTAGCATGAGTCTCTCCGGTGGCGCGACATGACAGTTACGCCGTGACGACGTTGACGATCCGGCCCGGTACGACGATCACCCGCCGCACCGGCTGGCTGCCGACGTGCGCCTGTACGTTCGGCTGTGCCAGTGCCGCCGCCTGGATCGCCGCTTCCTCGGCGCCCGCTGGGACACGGATCGTGTCACGCAGGCGGCCGTTCACCTGCACCGCTATCGTGACCTCCGCCGCTTCCAGCAGCGCCGGGTCAAAGCTCGGCCACGGCTCCCGGTGCACCGTTTCCTCATTGCCCAGCAGCGCCTGCCACACCTCTTCCGTCACGAAAGGCGCGAACGGCGCCAGCAAGATGGCAAACGTCTCGATCAGCTCGCGCCACTGCTCCGGCCGGATCGCTCGCTCGCGCGCCGCCTCCAGCTCATTCAGCCAGCCCATCAGGGCAGCGACAGCCGTATTGTACTTGAACGCCTCCATT
>JAVVFG010000382.1:0-3815 GCA_032260445.1 Anaerolineae bacterium
GAACCGCATGGCCGGATTGGGGCGGAAAGCCTCTTGCATGGCTGGCGGGCTGCCCAGAGGCGGCGCCCCATAAATGAAGAAGCCGGCCGCGTCAGGCAACTGGTCGGCCGCCTCCAGCGCAATACCGCCGCCGAGGCTCCAGCCGGCGACGACGGGCCTGGCCAGGTCAAGCCGGTCGATCAGTTCGCCGACGATCCGCGCATAGCCCGGGGCGCAGTAAACTTCTTCCGGATCCGCGGCGGGCGAGGAGTCGCCGTGCCCAGGCAGGTCAAAGGCGACGACGCGGTGGTTAGCCCCGAAGTCGCCGCCAAGCTGATGTCTGAAGGTCTGGGCGTCGACCGACCGGCCGTGGATGAGCAAAATGGCCGGCCCGCTTCCACCGCTCTCATAAACGGCAACCGAGTTTCCGTCGATGTGAAGATGTGTCTGTTGCATGGGTTCGTCCTCCCTGGCTGTCTGCCTGATAACAACAAATCAAGGGGCACGGTAGCGGTGACAGGCAATCAGGTGGGGGCTTACTCCGGCGTGGGAAGAACACCCAGCTGCCGCATGAAGTCTAAATCGTCGGCGAAGAGCCAGTTTTCGGCGATTTTGCCGTCGACCAGACGGTAAATGGCGACCCCAGCCCGTGTCGCCGCCTTGCCCGTCGGCGGAATATCCCCAAACGCGCCGTGATGGGTTCCTGTCACGGTCCAACGGCAGACGACTCTATTGCCTTCGGCGATCTCATCATCCACCGTAATCTGGATGTCCGGAAAGGCCGCTAGAGCCATAGTCACCCGTTCTTTGAACCCTTCTCTATCGATAGGCAATTCACGGGATGGACGACCCGCATGATAAACGAAGTCCGGCGTAAAGAATTCCGGAATGAGGTCTGGCCGCTTCTGGTTATATAACTGGTCGAGCATACGACGGCAGACCGCTTTATTGGTTTCGGTTGACATGAAACCTCTCCTTAGCGAGTAGGTGGGCGGTGCAGCATGGTGCACAGTCAAGTCAGAGGATGGGCAGTGATGGGAGTGCAATGGGGGATGACGCAGGCGGGCGACTTAGCGACGCGAGAAGAAACCCTCATGCCCAGTATACAATCCCTGTCAACCCCGTTTTCTAACGAGCCAGGTGTGAACAGCTTGCCACCAGCGGCACGTTACCACCATCAGTATCGGTCGCTAACCTGATCGGCAGATGATAGCCTCAGCGATGCGCAAACATCTGCTCCATCACCCTATTGAGCGGGGTTATCTCCACGCCAAAACGAGCCGGCAGGTCGCCCATATCAATGAAGTCTTCGTACGTTTCGAAGGCGGAAAGCCAGCCATTGAGGCTCGGGTCTAGTAAAGGGAGGTCCTCCCCAGGCGGAAAGAAACGGACCGGCAGCTCCCGACCCATGGCCTCGCCTGCGGCGTCGACGATCTCCCGCCACGAATAGGACGGGCCCCCAATTTCAAGGCGTTTATGGTGCGCGGCCGGATTGTCAACTGAGGCAATGGCTATGGCTGCAGCATCTGCCTCTGAGATGTAAGCGTGGCGGTGACGGCCGTCTTCAACGAGAGACACAGGCTCTCCGGCCTGCAGCGGGGGGCCGAGGACCATGCCAACCAACACCTCGTACAGGATTGATAGCTGCAATATCGTCCAGGTCATCCCGCTTTCAATCAACGCCCGTTCGCAGGTGGCCCTGATATGGAGCATGGGATTAGCGTGCCCTACCTCACTGCCATAGGCCGAGGTGTAGATGAAATGGGAGACGCCTGCCTCGCTGGCAGCGGTGATCAGATTGTGTGTGCCCTTCAAATCTACGGCCTCGAGGTCGCCATCACGCTTGGCCGCCGTAGCGGTGGTAATCACCGTATCGACGCCGGCGCACGCTACGTCAAGCGAGGCGCGATCGGTGAGGTCGCCGTCGACCAGTTGCGCGCCGGCCGCGACGAGGCTGTCCGCGGACGTGGCCATGCCCACTCTCGCCAGTTCAACGGATGGAGATGGGTCGCGCACCAGAATGCGGACGTCCTTTCCTTGCGCTAGCAATCCGCGGGTAATGCGCCCACCTAACGTTCCTGTGGCTCCAACTACGAGAATCATGATTATCTCCTATTTGTCTAGGTTACTCAGGGTCGTCAGGTTCTTTTCGTGTTTCGTTCAGGTCCGTGCAGAGCGGACAAAGCCCGCCAGGTGTCGAGGCTTGAGACCCAGCCGGTACTCTCGCTGCAGATCCATATCTAGCGCACTTCTGGGAGGCGTCCCGTAGTAGTCGACACTGATCGCCTCGACCAGCTGGCTGTACTGGCTAAAGGATTCATCCCAGTTATCCCTGAGCACCTGCATGTGGAAATCCATCGAAGCGGTGTCGGGATGTACCTGGATGCTGGTCATCTCCGTGGCGTTCTCATTGAGAAAGCCATAAAAGGCGATGAGCTGCGGCTCGTTGGCGGCAACGATCTCCGCGATGCTCTGGTAATAGCTTTTCAGCTCCCCGGCTTTCCCTTCTTTGACGCGGAATGTGCTGACCACGATTAACGGCGCAGTCATGGTGCCTCCTTTTCGTAATTAGTGGTGGGCTAATATGCGTTCGTTCTTGTCGAATATGACTGGACTTCAGACTCGACGAGTTCCTTCCTTGGGAAGGTCTGGCGCCGGTGGACTAGGGGACCAGTCCCAGCTGCTTCAGCATCCCCATCTGGTCCATCGTCAACCAACGCTCCACAATCTGGCCGTTCTGGATGCGGGAGATGGCGATGCCACCGACCGCAATTTGCCTTCCCGTGGCCGGCACATCCTGAAAAGGCCCGCTGTGCGTGGCCCGCCAGGTAACGCGCGAGGCCACCGTATCTCCTTCGGCCACCTGCTCTTCGATTGTGTATTCCTGTGCACTGAATGCCTCGCTGAAGCTGTCGATCATGTGCAGGAGCGCGTCGCGGTTCAGCGGGGCGGCGAGACCGGGATGATGAGCGACCAGCTCGGCTGACAGCACGGCCTTCAACGTAGATTGGTCGTTGCCCTGGCAGGCATGAAAGTAACGTCTGGCAATGGCTTTCTGTTCCTCACCGTTCATAACTGTGTCCTCCATCTGTTCGAGGCTTTTGCGGTCATCCGTTTCTGCTCCGACTGGTATCTTTGCCCGGTCGCGACCGCTAGCGCTCTCGCCACCAGCTTGAGGGGCCGGCAGAATCCCTAAACTCTGCAACAGCCCTAACCGGTCACTACAGACATGGCGTTCGGCAATCCTGCCGTCGGCGATGCGTTCAATCGTGATCCCCGGCACGGCTAATTCGATCCCGCTTGGCGGGACACCCTGAAAGGAGTCTTCGCTGTGGACCGCGCGCATCACCCCGCGGGTGACGACCGTGCTTCCTTCGCAGATCTGCTCCTCGATCTCAAACCGGTTCGCACTGAACGATTGGCTCCACTGGAGGATGCCCTGAATGTGCTCCTCGCGGCTCTGTGGGGCACTCCCGACCTGGTTATAAGCTACGAGATCGGGCGCCAACACCTCGCGCAGCGCATCTTCGTCGTTCGCTGTGATCGCCTGCCAAAAAGCGTGCACGGTTGTTTTGTTCTCTTCATTCGCCATAAGATCACTCTCCTTACGGCGACCTTACGGCGCCGTTTCCCTAACCATTTGTGACATGCACACCGTAGCACCGCTCCCGGCGGATCGCATCCGTATTTTCACGGATCAACGCACGTATTTACGGGCACCGTGTGACCTGTAGCGATGGTTGTCCTGAGCTAGATGGCGTTATGTTCGCGCCGCCAGTTAGCCTTATTCGCTTGATTCCACCAATCCGGATTCAATCGCCCAACGGACGATTTGG
>JAVVFG010000383.1:0-3812 GCA_032260445.1 Anaerolineae bacterium
GCGGCGCCGTTGTCGGTAATGCTGGGGCACATGGCGGCGATATGCACAGCACGCTCATTGCCGCTACGGTTTGGGAACCAGGGGAGGGAGTGCGCATTTACAGCAACGAAGAGCTGGAATATGGCTACCGCGATAGCGTGTTGAAGCGCGACCAGGCAGAAGGAGCACCGCGGCGGGTTGTGCTTGCAGCTGAGCTGGCACTCGAGCCGGAAGCGGTGGATGTCCTCATGGCACGCGCTGATGGCTTTACAGCCCATCGCAAACAGACGCAACCGGGTGGTGCCAGCACAGGCTCGATGTTCAAGAACCCTGAGCATTACTATGCCGGGTATCTGATTGACGCCGCCGGGCTGAAGGGCTTTCGTGCCGGCGATGCGGTGATTTCGGAGAAACATGCCAACTTCTTCGTCAACGAAGGCGATGCGACTGCCGAGGACGTGCGCGGCTTGATCGCCGAGGCCTGGAATACCGTGCGCGAGCAGTTTGGCGTTGAGCTGGAACTCGAAGTCGAGCTGGTCGGCGACTGGCGCTTCGAAGAGGACCAATAGGGAGATGGTAGAAGAGCAGCCTGCGGGCCGGACTGAACCGGACCCCGAGCGCAAGAAAATTCGCGTCGGCGTCATTTTTGGCGGGCGCTCTGGCGAGCATGAAGTCTCGCTAATGTCGGCACGCTCGGTGATGGCTGCTCTGAATAAGCAGAAGTATGAGGTCGTGCCCATTGGGATCGACCGGAGCGGGCAGTGGCTCGTTGGCGACGTGATGCGCGCTCTGCAGAACGGCGAGGCTGGGGCAGCGCAGCCCGCAACTTTGTTGCCTGCGCCGACCATGACCGGCCTGTTGCAGGTTGAGCGGCGCGAGGACCACGCCTCAAGCACTCTCCAGCCCGTCTCTCTGGCGCGCGCTGCTGAGCTTGACGTTATTTTTCCGGTCCTCCATGGGCCTTACGGCGAGGACGGAACGGTACAGGGCTTACTCGAGCTCGCCGGTCTGCCCTATGTCGGCGCGGGCGTCGTCGGTTCGGCCGTCGGCATGGATAAAGCGATCTTCAAGCAGGTCATGGTCGCGAACAACATCCCCGTGCTGCCATGGCGGCTGGTGCGGGCCGGCGAGTGGCGCGCCCGTAGCGAGGCGATCGTGAACGCCCTTGAAGCCACTTTCAGCTATCCGCTCTTTACGAAGCCAGCGAATCTTGGCTCGAGCGTGGGAATCAGCCGCTGCAGTGACCGGACGGAGCTGCTCGCCGGGATCGACGAAGCGGCGAGGTACGACCGGCGCATCATTGTCGAGAAGGGGATCAGTGCCCGCGAGCTTGAGGTATCGGTCCTGGGCAACGACGCGCCGATCGCCAGCGTCGTCGGCGAGGTGCGCCCGCGGCGCGCATTTTATGACTATGTTGCCAAGTACGTCGCTGACGATTCTGAGCTGCTCATCCCCGCTCCTCTGCCGCCAGAAACTGCCGAGGCAGCGCGCGCACTGGCGTTGAAGGTCTTCGTGGCGATCGACTGCGCCGGGTTGGGGAGGGTTGACCTGCTTCTCGATCGCGAGAGCGGCGAGCTTTATGTTAACGAAATTAACACCATTCCGGGTTTCACGCGGATATCGATGTATCCCAAGTTGTGGGAGGCGAGCGGAATCGGCTATCCGGAGTTGCTGGACCGGCTCATCGAGCTGGCGCTCAACCGCCATGCTGAACGGAGCGCACTGAAGACGACGTATACGCAAGACGGGAGCGACGAGAGATGAAAAACACGGCAGCCTCTAGAGGACAGCGCAAGCTGCGGAAACAGCCACGGATGGAGCGGGTCTATACGGGAGCGGCGATGCCCCTGCCGCAGGTACAGGTGCCCGCGACGGCGCGCCGTCGCCGCCGCCGTAACCGCAGGATGGTTCGGCTGCCGCTGGCGTCCTTAAGGCGATTCATCTTGTCCTCGCGTTGGGTCAGTTTACTGCTCGTCGCACTCTGTATTGCCGCGCTAGTCTTGATCGGGCTTGAAGAGGATTTCTTCATCACGTTGGTGCCGGTTGAAGGTGTCGCTTCAATCCCGCCGAGTGAAATCGTACAGGCGAGCGGCCTCGGCGGGACCCACATCTTCGCGGCCGAGCCACAGGTGGCTGCGATGCGAGTTGACGAGATGCCTGGAGTCATTTCCGCTACGGTTTCCCTCGAATGGCCCAATCACGCCACGATCTCGATCCGCGAGGATTCGCCGGTAGCCGTGTGGGAACAGGCCGGACAGACGTACTGGGTGAACAAACATGGCGAGCTTGTTCCCGCGCGGATCGACATTCCTGGCATCTTGCACATTATCGCGGAGATGCCAGGCGCCGCGGCTGTCGCCGCCTTGGCGGGCGAGAGTGCCGCCGCTGAAGGACGCGAGGCTGCTGAGGAAGACAGCGGACCTCTGCTCTTCGTTCCTGAGCCGGTGCTGGCAGGCGCGCTGTTACTGCGCGAGTTACGGCCGAACATCGAGGCGCTCTATTATGATCCTGGCGCTGGGCTCAGCTATCAGGACGGTCGCGGCTGGCGAGCCTACTTTGGGACGGGCACGGACATGGCGCAGAAGCTTGTCGTGTACGAGACGTTAGTGGACGATTTGCTGGCCGAAAGAATCACACCGCAGTATGTGAGCGTGCAGAACCAGGAGAAGCCGTTCTATCTGGGACGGTGAGACGAGACAGGTAGACCTTATGGAAGGAATCTTGTTTGGACTGGATATCGGGACCACCAAAGTCTGTGCGGTGATCGGCGAGGTGCGCAACGGGCAGCTGCGGATCATCGGCTTTGGTCTGGCGCCGGCGCAAGGGATGAACAAGGGGATGATCGTCGACGTCGCCGAGGCATCGATCGCCGTCGCCAAGGCCGTTGAACAGGCCGAGCAGACCTCCGGTTACGATCTGTCGCAGGCTCTTGTGAGCCTTGCCGGTGAGCATATCCAATCCAGCAACAGCAGCGGCGCCGTTGCCGTGCATCGCCAAGAAGGTGGGGTGACGACCGACGATATCGAGCGCGCTCTGGACGCCGCGCAGGCGATTCCCGTTCCGCCGAACCGCGAGATCGTGCATCTCGTGCCTCGCTTCTTTGTTGTCGACAGCACGAGGGTGCAGCGACCGCTCGGTATGCATGGTCATCGCCTGGAAGTGGAGGCGCACGTCGTCACCGCAGCGTCCATGGCTCTGCTCAACTTGGCGAAGTGCGCTGACAATGTGGGCATCCGCGCAGAGGATTTTGTGCTCAACGCGCTGGCCTCTGGCGAGGCTGTGCTGGAGCCGAATGAGCGTGAAATGGACGTCATCATTGCCGATATCGGCGGCGGCACGACCGATGTCGCCCTTTACCGGCAGGGTAGCGTCTACCACACACGCGTGTTGCCTGTGGGCGGCAACCACGTCACGAATGATATCGCCATCGGGCTGCGTGTACCGTTCGCGATTGCCGAAAAAGTGAAGGTGCAGTACGGGGACTGCCGTCCAGGTGAAATCGACGGCGAGTCTCTCTTCACCGTCGCGCCCTTCAGCGGCGAGCGAATTCTGGTCGGGCGGCAGGATCTGGCAGCGGTCATCGAAGCGCGCGTCGAAGAGATCTTTCAGATGATCCTGCGGGAGATTGAAGCTTCGGGTTACGACGGATTGTTGCCAGCGGGGATCGTCCTGACAGGCGGCTCCGCGCAACTCCGAGGAATTACGGAGGTAGCACAACGCGTGCTCAACGTGCCTGCCCGCGTAGGCACGCCACGCGAGCTAGTCGGGCTGGTCGATTCATTACGGAGCCCGGCTTACGCTACCAGCGTCGGGTTACTGCGCTGGGCGCTCAG
>JAVVFG010000384.1:0-3782 GCA_032260445.1 Anaerolineae bacterium
CAGTTACTACGGGCCAAGCCCGGTGGTGGGCACCTTCGGCATCGCCCTGCTCTCGCGCACGCCGCTGCTGTCGCCGCGCACCTTCTACATGTACAGCGAGGGCGAGCAGACGGCGACGATAGACGCTGAGATTGAGACGGCAACCGGCCGCTGCCGCGTCCTCGCGACCCATCTCGGCAACGGAGGGCCGCTCGTGCAACAGGAGGCGATCCTGCGCGCGCTCGGCAGCGCCGAGAACGCGATCCTTATGGGCGACTTCAACTTCCGGCCGGAGACAGAGCAGTACGCGCTGACCACACAGACTCTGGTGGACGCCTGGGCGAGCGCGGGCGGGCAGCCGGACGCGGACTGGCTCGACCCGGCGCGGCGCATCGACCACATCTTCGTCTCGCCGGGCGTTGCCGTTGAGGAGGCGCGCTACCTGGACAGCGCGCCGTCGGACCACCCACCGCTGCTGGCGACGGTGAGGTGTCCGGGGGGGTAGTCTGCGGAAGTCTTCTGGATCGGTATCTGGAACTAACAGCCAGGCGCTCCTGTCAAAAACCAGAGGCGAAAGGCGTTGCTAGATGCACTTCAAGAAAGGGGCCGCTTTGACGGAAGAACAAGTGTACAAGCGACTTCAGGTGCTAAAGAAGTCCTTGGATGCGAATTTAAGAAAGAAAGCTCGCCGGGAATTACTTCGGTCAGACCGTAGAGTGCTTAGCGATGTCCTAACCAGGGTAATTGAGACAGCCGACGACACCGAGTTGCTGGCGTACGCAGCAGAACTCACTGTAGAGACCCGGGGTGAAGAAGGAGCCGCGCGAATACTACCGTTACTTCACTCGTCAGATGCTTTACTGAGGCGACATGTTTGTGGTTTGCTATCCAATTGTGGTGGTGAACACTCGCTTATAGCATTGGTAGACGTATTAGAGAATGACGTAAGTGCCGATGTGAGGGTGATCGCTGCATTTGCCCTAAAGAAGATTGGCGACCAACGCGCCCTTCCTGCGTTAAAGTGGGCTAAGGAGCATGATGATGGTGTGGATTTTGAAGGATTTCTTGTTAGCGACGAAGCTGGGGAAGCTATCGACGCCATCCTCGCCCGTAATCATGAAACGTAAAGGCTATAATCGATAGGGCGCGTTATCTGGAGACGTCGGCGTCAAACCATCCGCCGCTGCTGGCGGTGGTGAGGTGTCCTGGAGAATAAGGTGGATAGACTCGACCACCCATCAACGCTTTCGTAATTTCTCAACACATCTCATTCGGCTTGTGTGATTCTCGTCTCCATTCTGTCTATAGAAACCGCCTCTCTGCGCAAAAATAAGGCACAAGGTCTTGAATTTTGGGATGTTCCACTTTAACTTGTGGTCCAATCTTTGGGGTCACAGGAGGGTGCACCTCCATAGACTGGTGAGTGTGACAGTCGTTCCGTACTCAGCTACACTAATTTTATGGCTCCTTTACGCGACTCCGATGCGCAATCTCATGGCCCGTTTCCCAAAGCGGATCACTTTCCGGGCGCAGCAAGCGGGTATCAGCTTATCTTCGAGGCTATTGACGATGGCCTGGTCATCCACGATGCAGAGACGGAGCTGGTGCTTGAGGCCAATCCTGCGGCGAGTGCGCTGCACGGCTACGCTCGCGATGATTTCATCGGTTTGCACCCCACCGCGTTTATGGACGCGGACAGTAATGCTCACTTTAGCGGTTGGCTGAGGACGCTTCGGGCCGGAGAGACATTTGAAGCGACAGCCGTCCATGTACGCCGGGACGGAACAGCGTTCACCGCCGAGGTGCGCGGGACGGGATGTTTGCTCGGCGACCGGCTGTGCCTTGTCAGCGTCATCCGCGACGTCAGCGCGCGGGTGCAGGCTGAGCAGATGCTACGGCAACAGGTCGCCGCCCGTCTGCGCGAGCAGTCTACGCTCTTGGAGATTTCCCAGAAGCTGGCCTCCGCCCTGGAACTCAATCCGGGTTTAATCCTCGACCAGTTGCGCGTGATTGTGGCCTATACACACGCTGTGCTCTTCTCCCTGCAAGAAGTGGGCCTGGTTGCCCTGGCGGTACGCGGACCCCGACTACTGAAAGCGGCGATGCCCTTCCGCATTCCGCTAGAGGGCCCGGAGACGTTGCCGGCACTGTTGAACGGGCACCAGGTTCAGCGTATTGCCGATGTGTGGCGTGATGAGCCCGCAGCACAGGGCCTGCGGTCGCTCTTGAACGATCACGGCGCCATACTCCTGGACGGAATCCATGCATGGATGTGGGTGCCCATGGCGGTAAAGGGACGCGTCATCGGCGGCCTGGGCATTGCCCATGCAGAGCCAGACGCCTTCACCACTCACCAGGCCAATCTGGCGCAGCTGATGGCCAACCAGGCGGCGATTACGATGCTCAACGCGGAGCTGTATGAACAGGCGCAAACGGCCGCTACCCTGGAGGAACGCCAGCGCCTGGCGCAAAATCTACACGATGCGGTAAACCAGTCCCTCTTTTCTGCTACCCTGATTGCCGAAGTCTTGCCGCGTCTCTGGGAACGCGATGCCGATGAGGGGCGAAAGTCTCTGGAAGACCTGCGACGCCTGACCCGCGGCGCCATGGCCGAGATGCGCGGCTTGTTGGCCGAGCTGCGTCCCATGGTGCTCACCGATGCCGAGATGGGCGACCTGCTGCGCCAATTGGGAGACGCCCTCACGGGACGCAGTAACATCCCGGTTACCGTGACCGTGCAGGGAGAGGGCGCCTTACCGGCCGAAGTGCAGGTGACCTTCTACCGCCTGTGCCAGGAAGCGCTCAACAACGTCGCCAGACATGCCAGGGCCGGTAAGGTAGACATCGACCTGAAAGTTGGCGCCGGCGAGGCAGAATTGCGCATTCGCGATGACGGCCGGGGGTTCGATCCTGAGCACGTCCCGCCGGGTCACTACGGTCTTAGCATGTTGCGCGAGCGTGCGAGCGCGATTGGCGCGTCATTATCGATTGAGAGCGAACCGGGTGAGGGCGCCGAAATTGCCGTTCGCTGGTCGGAAGAACCGGCCCAGGAGACTTTCTGATGACGCCCACCCAACCCATTCGCGTCATGCTCGTCGACGATCATACGATGCTGCGCCGCGGCCTGGCAACCTTCTTGAAGGTCTTTGATGACCTGGAACTCGTGGGTGAGACGGCCAGCGGCGAGGCGGCGATCCAGCTCTGCGAACGGTTCCAGCCGGATGTGATTCTCATGGATCTGGTCATGCCCGATATGGATGGTGTGACGGCGACACGCGTCATCCGCCAGCGATTTCCCACGGTGCAGGTCATTGCCCTGACCAGCTTCAACGAAGAGGGACTGGTACAGAAGGCGCTCCAGGCGGGGGCTATCGGTTATTTGCTTAAGGACGTGTCAGCCGATGAACTGGCCAAGGCGATTCGTGCGGCCCGGGCAGGTCGCAGCACGCTCTCCCCGGAGGCTGCCCAGGCGCTGGTCCACGCCGCGACCCAGCCACCACCGCCCGGGCGCGATCTGACGGAACGGGAGCGGGACGTGTTAGCCTTAATGATTGAAGGGTTGAATAATACCGAGATCGCCGAGAAACTGGTCGTCAGTCCCTCCACCGTCAAATCGCATGTCAGTAACATTCTGGCCAAGCTGGACGTATCCAGCCGTACGGAAGCCGTCGTCCTCGCCATACAACACGGCATCCTCGATTAAGCACCCCGGCAGCCGATCCCCGTGAAGCGCCAACGCGTTCTTCTTGCCATGGCAGCCGCGGAGACTAATGGCCGTTACCCTCGTAGCCTATGGCTTCGCC
>JAVVFG010000385.1:0-3778 GCA_032260445.1 Anaerolineae bacterium
GCCAGGGCGATGCTGGTATCGGCCGCACCGTAATACAGGTGTATGGTGTCGCCATTCTCCGATTGGCCTCATTCTCCCCAGGCTCAGAGACGAACCTTTTCGTTCTGTCCATTTCTCTCGCCCGAAGCGCTGATCGGCAGGCTACCCAGCAACAGGGTCGGGCTGATCCCGTGTTCGGTAATCACAACTTTGGTGTTTTCGCGCAGGGAGACTTCGACCATCTCCATCTGCTTAAGGGCTTGAGCATTGCCGACGAAGTATTGCTCCGCGGCCTCATTCACCAGGCGAATGGCTTCGGCCTTGCCCTGCGCCACTTGAATGACCGCTTCGCGTTCGCCCTCTGCACGCTGGATGATTGCCAGCTTTTGCTGCTCGGCTGCCTCGAATTCGCCGGTTGCCAGTAAGCGCATGGACCGCCGCTCCTGCTCGGCCGTCTTCTGCTTATGCATCGCTTTCTTGATGTCCTCAGGGGGGTCAATCAAGCGGATCTCTACCTTGCTAACGGTCAAACCCCATTCGACAGCAGCGGCGTTCAGGATCTGCTGCAGATTGGTGGCGATCGTCGTACGTGCCACCAGGCTCTCGTCTAGGGTCAGGTCGCCGAACTCTTGGCGCAGGTTGGTCATGGCCAACTGGATGATGGCCCGCTTCCAATCATCAATATTGTAGAACGTGCGCTTAATCGACTCCTCGTCAGGGGTGGGCCGCACCCACATAATACCGTCCACCTGGATCTCCACGTTGTCCTTGGTGATCACCGGCTGGGGGTGAATATCCATGGTGTGCTCGCGGATATCACGAACACGGAGGACGTGAATGAGCGGGATCTGGAAGCCGAGGCCCGGCATCGCGAAGCGGTTGTACTTGCCGAGGGTTTCCTGGATGCCGCGCTCGTACGGTCTCAGGGTAAAGATAGGACCATAGACTGTTCTCATGGAATTCTCCTTGTTGCGCTACGGGTATTTACCGAACGGACAGAGCGTACGAACAACCCGCGAGAAAACACTAAACTGCGTCCAGCACACGCTCTGCCAGTTCTTCACTGCTGGCTTCGCCATGTAAGACAAAGTCGGGAAGACGCGCCCACGTTCTTGTTTCAACATCCTTCGCCGTGACGGTGAGCACGATGTGGCCCGTCTGGGGGTCGCGTCCAGCAACGAAGTCAGTTGGGACGTAAAAACTGTTCCCCTGGGCAAACGACTGCACCAGCATGTACGCGGCGTAATGTTTCCAGCCCGGTCGGACATCATGAGTCCGGTGGTACAGGCGTTGCGCCACACCAAGATGATGATCGTCTTTGGTGTAAACCTGGTCTAGCTTATTGATTTCCATCCATTTATGTTAACATGGTCATGCGGGACTACATCGGCCGGGCAGGGGATCTTATACTCCGCCAGTCGGGGGAGATGACGAAAAGCGTGGGCTTAGTCCGGTAACGTTTCACCTTCGCCTTTGCCTTCGCTGAGCCGCTCTTTCCTGACGGCCTCCCGTTCTCGTATACCAAACGAATCCAACCTCTCCAATACAGCGCGGCTTCCCAGCAACGCCACCAGGCAGGGAGCGCCGAGAAAGAGGGGCGCCACCGTACCGACGCTCAGGCCGATCAACAGCGTAGCCGTGCTGGCGACGATCACGGTGTAGCCGGGCGCAGCCAGGATCGTATAGAGGCCATTGCGAAGGGCCATAGAAATGCGCTTCTCTTCTTGTTCCATGAAGTAGGGTATGGCGTAAAATTGAACGACCAACCAGGCCAGCCCCAGGAGGACGAAGGCGGCCTGCATGAAATTGGCCCAGGCCGGTTCCAAGCTAGCATAAAAAAAGTAGTTGGCGCCGATAACCAGCGCCACGATCAGGTTTAGCAGCAGCCACATCCAGCTCTGCCAGAAGTAGCGTCGGCCTCCCTCAAGCAGAGTGCGCGGGCCCATGGCCCGCCCGCGCGCCAAATGCTTGGTGACGTAATAGAGGCCAAAGGTCACTGGGGGGCCCAGCACAATGGTCAACCACCCTAGCCACAAGAGCAGGTTCAACACGACCATGTTCACCCAGTCGTCCCACCAATCCCTGAGCGACCAGCCGATGACCTGGAATGGAACAGGCCAGTCGGGTCTGCCCGCAACGTCTTCTTTGGGGCCTCCGCGCTTCTTCACGCCAGGTACACCTACTCCTCCCAGGTCGTTGTCGCCGTTTGCATATCGTGGCACAAGACAAGTAACTGGCCTTCATCATTTTCCAGGTGCTTGCAGGCCACGGCTGGCACGATCAAGAAGGCATCCACCACCGCCTCGCGATCGGGCTGCCGGCCGGCATAGCTAATCAGCAGGGTATGCGGCCCCTGGCTCAAGAAAACCGGCTCGCTAAAGACGGCATCAAGCCACAGGTAATCGCGATCTGGCGAGACAGCCTGCATCACCGTGACCACTTCTCCACCGTCGAGAGAAACTGCAAACGCCACGTCGTCGGCTGCTTGCTCCGGCGCGTCGCCAGCTATCGCTGTCGTCGAAAGCGCCGTGACCAGCGTCAGCGGCGCCAGGTTACCGGCCGTGTCCGGGTCGAGACCTGTCCAATCAATAAAGCCACCAGTGAAACCCATGCCGGTCTCAAAGTGAATGCGTTTGTCTTCTTCAGGCGCCAGGAAATTGAGGCTGTCCAGCGGCAGAGCTGCTTCATAGATGTAGCCATCTTCGCTCTGCTTCCAGGCCAATTGTGCGCCGGGCAGGAACTGCTGCGCCAGCCAGCTCCATACCTGTGGCCCCTCGGGTGTTTGCGCCAGCGTCACTTTCACATCTATTCGCTGGCGCCCGCCACGCGTGTCAAAATAAAGCCACAATGCGTCGCCGCGCGAGACCGACGGTCCCGTATCCTTCTGTACGTGTTGCGGGTCAAGCACCTGGGCAGCCACGTACAGGTTCACATCATCCCACATCCAGGTCAGGGTAAAGCTCGCCTGCTCTGCTCCGGGCCAGGCTGCTGCGCCACGAACAATCTGTTCGCTACTGTTCACCGGCAGCGCCTGGGCCGCCGCCCATTCGTCCAACGCACCGTCGATGACGACGGCGTCCGGGGCGCGGATGGCCTCGGCTAGCCGCTCCTGTTGCGGCACGGCGCGGCGCAGGTGCGAGGCATAGACGAGGTAGTTGCCGTCGCTCACAATGGGCAGCGTCACGGACACGGTGTCGCCGGCTTTCAAGCCATAGTAATGGCTATTGGAGAAACGCGCCTCGCCGGTCCATTCCCGCTGACCGTAAACGGCGTCGCCGGCGACCTTCGCCCCGTCTTCGACCTCTACAACCAGTGCCGGCGGCGTTTCGACAGGGCGGTAGAGGAGATAGGGACCGGCAAGAGGGTCACCGGCCACCAGCAGCAGCATATAGAGCCCTTCAATGGTCGATTCGGCGCCGGAATTACGATTGATGCGAAACGGCGTGGGGCCGTCAATACCATCAAAGACCCGGCCGCTATCCGGATCATACATGGAGACGCCGGCCATGTTGTTGCCGAGGAGCCATGACGCCGCCAGGCCGGCCGAGCGGGCATACTGCTCATCGCCAGTTGCCTGGTACAGTGCCCAGTAGCCGGCCGTGATGACCTGCGCCCCGTAGGCAATCTGGCCGCGCCGGTTAGGTACGGGAGCCATTTCGTTGATAAAATCTGTTGCCAGGAGCCGGTCGAAGAAGGTAGCAGCGGTACGCTCGGCCGCTTCGATCCAGTCCTCGCGTTCTAGTAGTTGCCCTGCCCGGGCCAACGCGTGCACCTGATGGCTTCCCCAGGCATGCCACAG
>JAVVFG010000386.1:0-3773 GCA_032260445.1 Anaerolineae bacterium
GGCGGCGACGAGCAGATAGATAGTGCCGGTGATCATGCCGATCCAGACAACTACGGCGGCGGCGGCGACGTAAGCGAGAAAACCTTTCCACGAGCCCACGCTCTGCAGGCCATTGAGCCATACCTCGACCGGGCTGCGCGGCGTCACGTCATGGATCTGGTCGGCAACCTCGCTGCGCGGCGGCTTCATGGGGATCACGCTATTGGGGGCGAGCGTCACATGCAGTTGGCTGAGCTGTTCAAGCTCGTCAAGCAACGGTCCAACGGCACTGTTGGCGACGTGGATGACCACGTAGGCCCAGTTACCGCTGCGGTCGCGTGCCGGAAGGATCAGGCTATTCAGTGCATCGTGGCGGCTGGCAAGTTCCAGAACACGGTCGGCTTCGTCTGGCGGCACCTGGACGAGTAGCTGGCGCATGGTGCTCTCTCCCTATGGTAGTACGATTTCGACGAAGCTTGTCTGATAGGGGTGGACCCAGGTCTCGACCTTGATCCGCTTTTCACCGGTGTTGACGGCGACTTCGTAATAACCGGCGGTCACGTCATCAATGACGAAGTTCTCCTGCCAGAAGGGGTCCGGGTTCACGCTGTCGTCAGCGTAGGTTGTCGTCGCCTGGTAAGGGTTCGGCCCGTCGACGCGGCGAACCGAGACGCCCACCTGCCGCGCCGGCTCGCCGTTGGGCCAGGTCACCCGTCCGGCAATCGCGCCGCGATCGGGGAAGGGGTAGATCCAGAGGAGCGGGTTACGCGTGTGGTCGTAGCTATTGGCGCCAACGCGCACCTCCAGGTGGACATGGGGCCCGTCGGCGACACCGGTCGCGCCTGACAGGCCAATGACCGCCCCGGCGGCTACCTGCTGGCCCTCGGAGACCAGCACCTGGTTCAGGTGACCATAAAGGCTGAAGAGGGGCTGTCCCCCGGCTGTGTAGTCGTGTTCGATGACGACGAGGTTGCCGTAGAAGTTGGTGTGTGGCCCATAGGCAGTTGTGTCGTCGCTCGCGGCAACACGTACCGTCCCTGCGGCGACGGCAAGGATTGAAGTGTTGTAGGAGACGTTGAACTCCACGCCATGGTGGGTGCGTAACGCGCCCCCGAGTGTACTGCCGTAGGGATAATGCTTGTCGGTCCAGACGCTGCCCTCGGCGACAGGACGGCGGAACCAGAAATGGTCGGGCGAGTCGTCGGGTGGTGGTGGCGGGGTGAAAGTGGGCCCTGCCGTTGGGCTGACCCCCGGTGTCCCAGTCACGGCCACCGTGGCCGTTACGGGCGCCATGCCCATGCTCGCTATGGTTACCGTGGGGTCCGGTGCGGCGACCGTCGCCGTGGCTGCCGGTAGCAGGGCAAAGGAGGGCAAAGCCGTTGCCGTCGCCGCATCGGCGGCGACGAGCGGCGGCGGGCTGGTCGGGCTGGCAACCTGCGGCGCCTCGGCTGCGGCGGCGACAGTTGCGGGCGCTGCGGCCTCGATGTTAGGCTGGCAGGCGGCGAGGATGAGGAGCAGCAGGGCAAGCAGTGCCAGAAGCAGTGCCGCCGCGTCTCTATCGTTGCCTGTCTTCAATATTTGACCCAATCGCATGCCTCGCGTGTTGTTGGCGCTAAAGGTATCGTTGCTAGAACCCGCCGCGGCGCGCCGCAGTGGCGATCGTCTCGGCAACCAGCTCGTTCGTCGCGGCGACCAGGCTATCGACCTCTTCTGCCCAGCCACGCGCCCGTTCCTGATCCTGGAGACTGGTGCCATTGATCTTTACGTTTAATGCCGCGATCTCCGCGGCAGCGCGGGCCATAATACCACCGGCTGTCGCGTCCGTCACAGCGTTAAGATTACCGGCTGCGGCTATCTGGTGGGTGAGTTGGGCGACGTCGCGTGCCATGCGAACCACGCGCAAGGGCACTTCGCCGGCCTCTACGGTTGCCGCTTCAACCGCTGCTGCGCGCGCATCGCCGGCCAGCTCCTTGTCGCGGTACGCAGCTAGCACGCCGTCAAATGCTTCGGCGTCGGCCACGATGGCGCCGGTAAGCGTCTGGCGCAGGGCAGCAGACTCGCGCTGCACGCGCTCGGCCTCGGCCGCGACATCCGCATACTTCTTGCGCCCTAGGGTCAGTCCGGCGACCATCTCGGCCAGCGCGGCGCCCAAGGCACCGGCGAGGGCGGCGACGGCGCCGCCACCTGGCGTTGGCGTGCCCGCTGCGGTGGCGTCGAGGAAATCGTGCGGCACCATGCCGGTGATGCCCTCCTGTTCCTCCGCCTCTACCTGTGCCAGCCGCAACTCGAAGATCTGGTCGTCAGCCACATCCTCAAGCTGGAGGTACCACTTGGCGCTGTCCAGCAGCGCGTGCTGGGGCGTCAGGCCGATCAGCTCGGCGCGCTCGACGACCAGCCCGCGACGTTCCGCTTCCACGCGTACCAGCTCCTGGACGCGGTGGACTGGGGTCTCCTCAAAATTGAGCAGGTTCATGCTGACCTGGGCTTTCCCTTCGACGAGAAAACCGAGGGCCTGCACATTCTGCAGGCCGCCGCTGCTAGCGCGGATGGCGCGGGCAATCTCCTTGGCGGGGGTGACGTCACTGCTGTTGAGATAGATATTGTAGGCGATAAGGAAAGGGCGCGCGCCAATGACGGTGGCACCGGTCGTGCGCGCCTCAGCCGGACCAAAATCTGGCACCCGCTCCGGCCGCACGCCGACCTCTTCGCGCCACTTCTCATACTGGCCGCGGCGGATATCGCCCAGCTTCACGCGCTCGGGCCGGGTCGCGGCAGCGGCATAGAGGTAGACCGGAATGCCAAGCTCCTCGCCCACGCGCTGCCCGAGGCGGCGCGCTAGGTCCACACAATGGTCGAGCGAAACGCCGCGTACTGGCACAAAGGGGCAGACGTCGGTGGCGCCAATGCGCGGGTGCTCGCCCTCGTGTTCGTCCATATTGATCAGCTCGGCCGCAGTGGCGATGGCCTGGAAGGCGGCTTCGAGCACCGCGTCGGGGTCGCCGGCAAAGGTAATCACACTGCGATTGTGATCGGGATCGGCGCTGACATTGAGCACGCGCGCACCATGTACACCTCGAATCGCGTCGGCAATCGCCGTGTAGACTTCCGGGCGGCGCCCATCGCTGAAATTGGGAACACACTCTACGAGGGGTTGCATGAATCGTCGACTCCTTTGTGGTCAGTGTCTACGGCAATCAAATGGCGGACGCTGCCGCCAGGGCGATTGTACCAACAACGACATGGTTGGCGAGACCGGCGGCCTATTTCATCTCGCGCCAGACCGTGATAAAATGCGGCAGACAAGAAGGGAGAGGCTGGCTATGGAAATACTACTTGGGTCGTATCAGGGGGTCCTTACAGAGGCGTTAACCGTCGGCGTCTTGGTCGGCGTTGCTGCCGGAATTATCCTCTTTACCGTTGACGACGCCGGCGACCGTTTCAGACTGATCGTCGTCGGCGTACTGGGTGGCGCTTTCCTGATGCTCATCTACCAGGCCCTGGCGTTAGGCGATGTGGTTGCCTGGCGCACACGCGGCTTCAACCGCGAATTCGAGCAGGCGGTCTACACGCAGGGACCCGCGTTCTGGCACGCGGTGTTGCGCATTATCCAGGCGGGAATCGGCGGCGGCATCCTCATGTTCATCTTTCTCGCGCCAGCACGGGCCCTGCGCGGTGCGCTCCTCGGGCTGTTGATGGGTGTCTCCGCGGCCTTCGTCGTCTGGGGTGCACTTCGTCTGCTGGAAGCGCCTAACCTGCCGCTCGTCCTCTTCGGCGCGCTGGTCGCTGGCCTTGTT
>JAVVFG010000387.1:0-3684 GCA_032260445.1 Anaerolineae bacterium
CATGCTCCTGCTCGCCGGGACGTCCTGCCAGCCTGCCTGACCCCTCCGCCTTGTTCCTTGTACCCTACCGGACCACGTTGTCAATAAACACGTGGATGTGCTGCCCGCCCTGGTTCAGGTGCTTGACGCAGACGGTACCGTCGCCGTTCAGGTCGGCGTTTGGCCACAGGCCGGTGTGCAGATGGCCCTGGTGGTCATGGTCGCCGTCGTGGTCGTGGTGGTCAGCGGGCATCTCCATGTAGCCGTTGGGGCACGTCGCTGGGGCGGCGGCGCCGGCCGTCGCGGGCAGCGCCAGGGTGCCCAGGGCGAGAATCAACATGCCCAGAAAGAGCAGGGCTGCGAATTGGCTTTTGTTCATCGTATATTCCTCCGATTTCGTGTTTCCTAAGTTGCCGCGTGGCGAACAGGCAGAGTAGAGGAGCAGCGTTAGATCTGAGTTAGCAGCCAGAGCGCTCTGTCGAGAAGCAGTTTGCGCAAATAAGCGCCGCATGAGCATAACACCAGCTTTGGAGCACCGTTCTAATGCGGCGCGTCTATCGTGCGTTGTTGTGTGAATGGAACTGGAGGTAACAGAGCATGAAACGCACAGGTAGTCTGGTATTCTTGCTGTTGGCTTTGGTGCTGGCGGTTGCTTGCACGCCGGGCGCGGCTAATGACCTTGACCCTGGTGAGGATGCCGGTGAGGGCACCGGCGCGCTGTTCGGGCATGAAGCGCTGGCCGAAGGGCTGGCGGCAGCCGGGCTGGAGGTGGCCGAAGGCGACCTGTTCAGCGGCGAATTGAGCGACCCGCTGTTCGAGGAGGCTACGCCGCGCTCGCTGAACGTGGGCGAGGCGACCATCCAGACCTATGAGTTTGGTAGCGAAGCGGAGGCCGAAGCGGCGGCCGCGACGGTCAACCCGACGGGCACGATTATCGGCAATAAGACGGTGGATTGGATCGAGCCGCCCCACTTCTACCGCCAGAGGAGCCTGATCGTGCTTTACCCCGGCGACGATGAGGCCGTGCTGGGCGCCCTGGAAGCGCTCCTCGGCGAGCCGTTTGTCGCCGGCGCGGGTGGCTTCATCCAGCCCAGCGAGTGACAAATGTCATGGTCGGGAGTGACAAACGTCATCCGCAATTGGTGACAGCCCGCCGTGTCAGGGTGCCTTGAAGCTGTGGTAGTCTGGTAAAGACAATTATCAGCCTGGGAAGAGGCCGGTCTGTCGTGCAATTATGCGCGGCAGCCGGCCTTTTTCCGTTCACAAAGGAGCTTGCCATGTTCTACCACGTCAAAGAGCTGCAGTTTAATGCCCGAGTCTCTGGCCCCGATCCCGCGTTCGCCAGCCTGCTGCAGGAGCAGTTCGGCGGTGGCAACGGGGAGTTGAAGGCCGCCATACAGTATTTCGTCCAGGCGTTTGGCGCGCGCCAACCCTTCCCCAAGATGTACGACATGCTGATGGACATCGCGACGGAAGAGTTTAGCCATCTGGAAATCGTGGGGGCGACGATTACCATGTTGCTCGACGGCACGAATGCCGAGCTGAAGAATGCGGTGGAGCCGGTCGAGCTTGACAAGATTATGAAGGGCGACCGCGCGGCACGTGAGGAGCTCGTGCACCAGGCATTCGTCGACCCGCAGTTCTTTGCCCTCTCTGGCGGCGGGCCGAAGGTGACCAATAGCCAGGGAGTGCCGTGGACCGGCGCCTACATTACCGCCAACGGCGATCCTACCGTCGACCTGCGCTCGAACATCGCCGCCGAGAGCCGGGCGAAGATTGTGTACGAATATCTCATGCAGTTCACCACAGACCCGTACGTGCTGGAGTCGCTCCGCTTCCTGCTCACCCGGGAGATTGCCCATTTCCAGATGTTCCAGGCAGCGCTGGACAGCATCCAGCCGAACTTCCCGCCGGGCATTCGCCAGGGTGACCCGCGCTTCACGCACGTCTACTTCAACCTGTCGCAGCCCGCCAGTGCGCGGGGGCCGTGGAATGAGGGCCAGCCGCCGTGGGACCGCGGCGAGTGGCATTACGTTGAGGATCCGATTGCGCATGTACGGGAAACCAAAGGCATGGTGAACCAGGAGATCCTTGGCGCGACGATGACCCAAGACGAGGTAGACAAGACCAACGAGGAGTTGAGCAAGTCGCGCAGCGAGAAGGTCAGCGCGGCCGTGCCGCCCAAAGAGAACCAGTGGTCGGCCTACCCCCAGGAGGAGGCAGGGAGCCCAATGGGCATCGAGGATGACGGCAGCTAGACGCCGCGCCGTCGTCTCGTAGCAGGGATGGACTGCGACTGTAAGCTTGCCTACACAGCGCAGTCCATCTTCTTTTCCTCTAAGTGAGCGCTCAGAAAGAAGTGGACTCTGGCCCGATTCCGGTGCGGTGTGCTATTATTGCAGCCATTATCCAGTAACGTTCGACAAGGGACAGGGACGTATGTCAAAAGCTTTGATGGAAAAGCGGCGGGCCGCCGTCGCCAAACAAAAACGGCGGCGCTATTTGATTTACGGTGGGGCGCTCGCCCTCGTTCTCGTGATTGCCGTGGCGGCAGTGACGCAGACGGGAGGACGGTCGCGCTTTAGCAGCACCGGGCCGATTGAAGGGCTGCAGACCTTCGCCGGGCTCAGCCGCGCCCACGCGGTAGATATTGACCTGGCAGACGCCGGCCGGCCACCGGCCGGCGGCCCGCACCACCCGCAATGGCTCAACTGCGGTATCTACCGCGAGCCCGTGCCGACGATCAACGCCATACACTCGCTGGAGCATGGCGCGGTGTGGGTAACCTACGACCCGAGCCTGCCGGCCGACCAGGTGGCCCAGCTCGAATCGCTGACCAGGGGTGACCCGTACGTGCTGGTCAGCCCCTACCCGGGCCAGGAAAGCCCGATCATCGCCACGGCCTGGGGCGCCCAGGTGGACGTGGACGACGCGAACGATGAACGGATTGAGCAGTTTGTCTTGCGCTACCGTACGGGCGGGCCGGAGCCGGGCGCGGTCTGTGCCGGCGGCCTTGGCGAGCCGGTGAGCTAGACGACAGGGATATCCGCGCTCTCCGCGAACCGGGTCTCCCAGGGGAAGAACATGAACCACCTCGCACATCGAAGCCCCCATCTCATCATCCTGCTCCTGCTAGCGCTGCTGCTGGCCGCCTGCGGCCCGGCTGCGGAGCCGGCCAACCGCGAGCTGCTGGTGGACGAGAGCGCCGGCCTGCGCAGCAGTTCGGAAAGCGAAGGCGAAACCGCGGCGCCGGAAGGTCCGGCCGCGGCGGCAACGGCCGAACCCGCCTCGAACGCGGCCCCTGCACCGCTGATGGTGCCGACGCCCGCCAGCATCGAGGCACGCACCCTGACCGCGCTGGGCGACCCGGATGCCCCGGTAACTATCGTCGAGTATTCTGACTACCAGTGCCCCTTCTGCCAGCGCCACTACCGGGAGACGCTGCCGCAGCTCTTGCAGAATTACGTAGACACCGGCCGTGTCTACTACGTGTTCAAGGATTTCCCCATCGCCAGCCTGCACCCGCTCGCTTACCGGCTACACGAAGCGGCGCTGTGCGCGGGCGAGGACGGCGGCGGCGACGCTTATTGGGACACCCACAGCCTCTTCTTCGGCCAGGTGCCCCAGTTCCAGTTGGCAACGCTGCCCGAGATGGACGAAGCGATCATCGCCGCGCTGGAAGCAGATGTGCCCGGCATCGCCGGT
>JAVVFG010000388.1:0-3638 GCA_032260445.1 Anaerolineae bacterium
AGGCAATGGTGCTGCTCATGGTTTTGGGCGGGTTGCGTAAATCTGAGGTGCTCGGTCTGGAGTTCGCCGACCTGAACGACACCCAGGGAACGATCTTGGTCAGACATGGAAAGGGAGGACATCAACGTATCTGTTGCGTTGCCCCGCTCTTTTTCCAGACGCTCGCCCGCTATCTCGATGAGGAGCGGCCGTCAGTGGACGACCCACGACTGTTCCTGGTTCTCAAAGGTCCCCGGCGCGGTCAACCGTTGTCTGTCTCCGGTCTCAATACCATCATTGCCCATCATCGCCGCCTAGCACAAACCCCCGGATTGACCTGCCATCGCTTGCGCCACACCTGCTTAACCATGCTCCATGAGGCCGGCATGTCCCTGGAAGCACTCCAGCAGCAAGCAGGACACCAGTCTCAGTAGATCCAAAATTCACATCAAAGGCAAAACAGTAGCCGTAATCTGACGGACAAAACCATAATGACGTTGCACAGCACGCAGGATAAACTTGGCGAACCGATCCAATTGAAATTGGTTAAGGTCGAGCCAACGACCACCACGCCGTGGACGCTGCGTGTACCGCCAGCGCAACGAGACCCAGATGTTGACGAGGAGAACGCCGAGGTTCATCAGAAAGAAGCGATAAGCAGGATTGGGCGAAGTCGTCCAGCCGCGCACTTTACACGCGCAACGATAGCTGGTTTCGATACCAAAGCGGTGCCGGTAGAGTTGGCGCACCTGGCGGGGCGTCATGTCCAGGTTGATAAGAATGAAGAGCTGCCAGGATGCCCGCCGGCGCAGACGGCCGGTACGATTAGCCGTGGTAAAGACACGGCAGACGGCGATATCTGCTGTTCGCTTCTGGCCGTTGCCAGCCGTAAAGGTATACTGAGTTCGGTAGCTTTTGCGCCCTCGGCACAAAGCCCGCGTGCCGCCCGTCTTCCCACGAATGGTACAGGCAATCAACGCAGGAATTTGTTCTTTTTCCAGAAACGATTGCACGGCCACACCACCAAAGCCACGGTCCAAAAACAGGCGGCGCACCTGGAGGCGCAGCGTTCGCACTCGCCGCAACAAGTAGCGCAGCACATCGACTGTGCTCCTGTCAGGCAGGACAAAGCAAATAGCCAACGTAAAGCGCAAATTGTTCACCATGATGTAAGCAGTCGCAATGCGATAAAAGCGCGTTGTCCCATTTTTCGCTCGACCGCGTACCCACAGCGCTTCATCCTGCTCGTCCTTGCCATAGTAGGGGCGGTCATGAAAATCAACGGCGATTTCCTGCGGGCGACGCCACAGACGCGGTGGCAACTTCGTCACCATCGCTTGATTAAGCGCCTCTTCCAATGGTGGCAGTTCTTCAACACAAAGCTGCTCATTGATATAGGTACGCACTGTCTCGGCATTGGGCACATCATCCAGATCATTGCAGAGGGACGTGATCGTTCCCTGATCGACGGCAACGGCCAGCAGGATATTCAGCAAGTCAGCCGTTTTGCACTTATATCCCTCTGCTTCCAGGTCAAGATGCTCTGCAAGCGTTTGGTGTGCTTCTGCCAAAACTTTTTCGTCCGTCAATGTCAAGGTATCATTCATTGGGGCTTGTCTCCTTTCGGTTTTTGTGCTTTCGATTCACCCGAAAGGATGTCACAAGCCCTTCATTTTTGAAAATCTATCCCAAATTTGGATCTACTGAGTCTGCGCTTGTATAGTCTCGCGCTGATCCCACATCAGGGCGGATTCTCGTTTACCGGGCAACTCATCCCAAGACGATCCTCGCCTTCCTCGGTTGCCTGTACAATGCGTTACATCGCACCCTGCCTCCTTGCTGTATAATACCAAGACACGGACGCGGGTGCCGGGGTGGAAGCGGATGCTGGTCGCTATTGCACCCGGCTACTAAACAAGATAAAGTTGATAATAATATCACCTATCCATCCAATTCGTTGATTCGCCGGTTACGGGAGGCATTCATATGAGTCGTGAAGAGCAAGGAAGCGGGGGCGTTGATTTGCGCCAGAATCTGGGGACGCGGCGGGTGCCGAAGCTGCGCATGGCCGATTTCCCCAATGCGGACGAGATCGTGCGCCAGGGGCTGCTGGAAGAGGCGCGGGGGGCAGACGCCGTCGACATTATGCTGGTGAACCCGCCGACGCCGGACGGGCAGCTGTGGATCCGCACGCAGCACCGGGTCGGCCGGCGCACGCGCGAGAATATGGTCTGGCCGCAGGTGTCGCTGGCGCAGATGGGGGCGCTGCTGCATGACCAGTACAAGATCCTGATCGTCGACGCCAACGCCGAGCGCATGAGCTGGCCGGAATTTACGCGCCTGCTGGACAAGCACAAGCCGACATATTACCTGACGCAGGTGACGGCGCCGACGCTGGAAAATGACATGTACGGCTGTTTCCTGGCGCGGGCGCGCGGGGCAAAGACGATCGCTTTCGGCACGCACGTAACGCCGATCCCGCGCGAGACGCTACGCGCCTATCCGGCGCTGGACTTCGTGCTGATCGGCGAGCCCGACCTGACGATCCGCGATTTGCTGGACCATCTGGAGGGCAAGACGGAGCGGCGCCCGCCGGAGATCGCCAAGCTGTTTGACGAGCACGACCCGACCTACCGGCCGGCGCTGGCCGGGGATGGGCAGGTGGAGATGGGCGGCATCAAGGGCGTCGCCTGGCGCGACGATGCCGAGATTAAGATCAATTTCACCCGGCCGTTTATCAAGAACCTGGACGACCTGCCGCACCCGCTGCACGAGCTGCTGCCGTGGGATAAGTACCGCATGCCGCTGGTGAAAGGGCCGTTTACGTTCATCGTCAGCAGCCGCGGCTGTACGGCGGGGTGCACCTACTGCATCAAGCACGTCAGCTACCAGTTCGGCGTGCGCCTGCGCAGCCCTGAGAAGATCATGGAGGAGCTGTGGATCCTCAAGAAGATGGGGCTGAACAGCGTGCATATGTACGCCGACCTGTTTACGGTGAACCGCGAGCAGGTGATGGAGCTGTCCAGGCTGATGATCGAGCAGGGGATCGACATGCGTTGGACGTGCAACTCGCGCGTCGATTACGTGGACGAAGAGATGCTGAACACGATGGCCCAGGCCGGCTGCTGGTTCATTAGCTGGGGCATCGAGAGCGGCAATGAGCAGATCCTGAAGCACGCGCGCAAGGGCACGAATCCGGACCGCGCGGCGGAGTCGCTGATGTGGGCGCGCAAGGCGGGGATCAAGAACTGGGGTTACTTCATCATCGGCCTGCCGGGAGAAACCGAAGAGACAATCCGGCAGACGATCGACTTTGCCAAGAAGCTGCCGCTGGACATCGCCCTCTTCCACGTGGCGGCGCCGTATCCGGGCACGCCGTTCTTCTTTGAGGTGGTGGAGAATAACTGGTTCCGGCCGGGCACGCGCTGGGAGCAGGTGGATATGGACAAGGGCACGGTGCTCGACTATCCGGACCTGCCGGCCGAGCGGCTGCTCTACTGGCAGAAGCGCGCCTTCCGCGAGTGGGCCTTCCGGCCGGGGCCGGCGATTACGTATCTGAAGATGCTGTTGTCGGATACGTCGACGTTCCGCACGGCGCTGGACGTGGGGCTGCAGCATTTGAGCTGGAGCGGCTCGGACACGGGCGCGCCGGTGTCGGC
>JAVVFG010000389.1:0-1393 GCA_032260445.1 Anaerolineae bacterium
TCTGGACGAAGAGCTCAGGCGGGCCGGCGCCAGCCGCGTCCTCGGCGGCTGAGCTATCCTCGCTTTACCCCCTACGGCGTTCGTGCCACGCTTGTAGGAGCGCGGCTTCCTTCTCCGGTGCCAGGCCGGCGCGCCACACGTGGTCGGCTGATCGCTGTTCTGCCCAGCTCAGGGTATCGGCGATCGTCGCCGCCAGCGGCCGGAAGCGCAGCCCATTCGCCAGCGCGCGGCTGATGTTCACCGTGCCAAAGCCGATCCCCTCGTCTCCCGGCAGCCACAGCGGGAACTCCCGCCACGGCTCGGCGTCCTGCGCCAGCAGAAATTCCTCGTCGGCCCAGGTGAAGGACACGTCGCTGCCGGTGACCGCCCGGCACGTTTCCAATACTCTGCCCAGCGGCAGGCGCTCCGCCGGCCCGGTGGCGTTGTAGACGCCTGTCGCCTTCCTTTCCACCATTGCCACGGTCCAGTCGGCCAGGTCGCGCGCGTCGATGAACTGCACCGGGTTGTGCGGTTCGCCCGACGCCAGCACCTCGCCGCCTTGGTCGACGCGTACTGGCCAGTAGGTGAAGCGATCGGTCGGGTCGTAAGGCCCGACAATGAGGCCAGGGCGGATGATCAGGCCGCCATCGGCATAGACCGCGCTGACGGCCCGCTCGCACAGGGCTTTCAGCGGCCCATAGGTCTTCCCGGTGACTTCCTCGGTCGTCTCATCCTCGAGCGTGCCCACCGGCGCCGTCTCGTCCACGCCGGGTCGCCCGAGGTCGTCGTAGACCGATATGGATGAGATGAATGTGTAATGGCCGGCAGCACCACTCAGGAACTCGGCGCTGGCCCGCACCACCCGTGGCACGTAGCCGCAGGTATCGATCACCGCGTCCCAGCTCCGGCCGGCCAGCACGTCAAGCCCGCCATCGCGATCACCATGGAGCTCGGTCACCCCGTCGAAAAGGCCCGGGTTGCTCTGCCCCCGGTTGAACAACGTCACCTCATGGTCGCGCTCCTGCGCCGCCTGCACGAGATGCCTGCCTACGAAACGGGTTCCACCTAACACCAATATTCTCATCGTCTTACCTCCACGCGCGCCGCTGCTGGTCCGGCTGCCGCCAGTATAGCCTGCCTTTCCAGATCATGTTAGAGTTACCCCGTCAGTCTACTACCAGGCACTTGGCCAAAAGGAAACAGCTACGATGAACGTTGGCGCCAAACACGGCAGCATCCAACAGAGCGATGCCGACACAATCATTGTCAACCTCTTTGAGGGTGTCACCGCGCCCGGCGGGGCAACGGGCGCCGTAGACGCTGCGCTTGACGGGGCCATCGCCGACCTCATCGCCAACGGCGACTTTCGCGGCAAGGAAGGCGAGGTTACCGTCCTCTACCCGCGCGGCGCCAT
>JAVVFG010000389.1:1493-3619 GCA_032260445.1 Anaerolineae bacterium
TCCAGTCGGTGACGATCGTCGAATTTGACGAGCAACGGCTGCCGGCCATTCGCGAAGGCGCCCGCCTTGCCGAGGCAATCGTCGCCGGTGTGTTCCTCGCTCGCGACCTTGTTAACGAGCCGCCCAATACGGCGACACCCAGACGCCTGGCGGAAGCCGCCCGCGCTATTGCCGCCGAGACGCGTATGGCCGTCACCGTCGGCGATCGCGACTGGGCGCGCGAGCGTAACATGGGGGCGTTCCTCGCCGTCGCCCAGGGCGCCGGCGAGCCGCCGCAGTTCATTGTCCTCGAGCACAACCTCGACCGCGACGATTTCGATACCATCGTGCTCGTCGGTAAGGGTATCACCTTCGACACCGGCGGCATTAGTATCAAACCGTCCGAGAATATGGGCGCGATGAAGGCCGACATGGCTGGCGCCGCTGCCGTGTTGGGTACGATGCGCGCCGTCGGCCTGCTCGACCTGCCCCTGCGCGTCGTCGGCATCGCCCCGGCCACCGAGAATATGCCCGATGCCCACGCCTACCGCCCCGCCGATGTGATCACGGCGAGCAACGGCAAGTCGATTGAAGTCATCAGCACCGACGCCGAAGGCCGTATGGTGCTCGCTGATGGCCTCGTCTATGCCGGGCGCTACCAGCCGCAGGCGGTCATTGACCTGGCGACGCTCACCGGCGCGGCGATCATCGCGCTCGGCGAAAACGTTGCCGCTGGCCTCTTCAGCACCGACGAGTGGCTGCGTGACCAGCTCGTTTCGGCCGGAGCCACCACCCACGAGCGCGTCTGGCCTCTGCCCCTGTGGGACGATTATGCCGATGCCCTCAAGTCAGAAGTTGCCGACATGAAGAACAGCGGCGGGCGGTTTGGCGGCGTCGGCACCTCTGCCATGTTCCTTAAAGCCTTTACCAGCTATCCCTGGTCGCACCTCGACATTGCCGGCGTTGCCTCCAGCAAAAAAGAGCGCGCCTACAGCGCCGTCGGCGCCACTGGCTTTGGTGTCCGCTTGCTCGTCCAGTTCCTGCGCGACTGGCACCGCGGCGACTGACACTCCTGCTCGACGATCGCCATAACCGCGGCTGCTGGCGGCACTTGTCGCCGCTTCTCGCCGTTCATATAATGCCCGCACCCGGTGCAAACTCCTTGCGTCGCTGCCGGGCTTGCCCTACCTGTCACAACGGAGGTGCCCCATGACCGTCGCCATGCCGCCGCTGACTCTAGGGATCGAAGAGGAGTACCAGATTATCGACCCCCAATCGCGTAATCTGCACTCCTATATTTCCGAGTTCCTGTCACAGGACCAGACACGGCCGGAGCGTGTCAATCTCAAGCCCGAATTCATGCAGTCCCAGGTAGAGGTCGGCAGCCATGTCTGCCGCAACATCAAGGAGGTGCGCCAGGAGATGTACCGGCTGCGGCGCGCGGTTTGCGACATGGGCGAGGCCAACAGCCTGCACATTGCCGCCGCCTCCACCCATCCCTTCGCCCGCTGGGACGAGCAATCGATCACCGACGGCGACCGCTACCGCGAGCTGCTCGACGACATGCGCGGCGTCGCCCGCCGTCTGCTGATCTTCGGTATGCACGTCCACGTCGGCTTTGGCCATCGCGACAATCCCGAGCTCAAGGACCTAATGATCGAGGTCATGAACCAGGCCCGCTACTTTGTGCCCCACCTCCTTGCCCTCTCGACGAGCTCCCCCTTCTGGCATGGCAAAAACACCGGCCTTAAGTCCTACCGCAGCATCATTTTTGAGATGATGCCGCGCACCGGCATTCCCCATTCCTTCCACTCCTGGGCGGAGTACAAGGCCTACGAGAGCACCCTCGCCCAAGTCGGTAGCTTCGGCAAGCGCGATCCGGTCGCCAAGATCTGGTGGGACATCCGCCCCCATCCCGTGTTTGACACGCTCGAATTCCGCATCGCCGATATTTGCACGCGTGTTAAAGAAGCCGTCTGTGTTGCCGCCCTCTTCCAGGCCATTTGCGCTAAGCTGATCAAGCTACGTTTGAATAACCTCTCCTGGCGCGCCTACCGCCATATGCACGCCACCGAAAACAAGTGGCGCGCCGTGCGCTACGGCGTCGAGGGCGAGATGATCGACTGGGGAAGGCAGGCGTCTCTACC
>JAVVFG010000390.1:0-3596 GCA_032260445.1 Anaerolineae bacterium
GGTCGCCGGGCTCGGGCGGCAGATCTTCGAGCGCACGGACCTCGGCCGCCTGGACGATGGTCGACTGGATGTTGACGACGGCGCCGCGAAAATCTCCGGAGAGGTCGTAGACATCGCCGCTGCGGCGGCGGGCGGCTTCGAGCTGGGGGAAGAGCGGGCCTTCGGTTTCCGCGGCAGTCCGGACCGGCGCGACCAGGGCAAGCAGCTCCTGCTGGCAGGCGTCCTCCGGGCTGAGCTGGGCAGCGGCGACCTCTAGGAAGACGGCGAGGGCATTCTCGCCCTGATCATCGCGGCGGTCATGGAGGAGGACGATGAGGCCGTCGACGCGATCGGCGGGGCTATCCCCTTCGGGCAGCAGGTGGCGCCAGGGCCGGAGGCGGGGATCGACGAAAAGGGCGCGCAGGCCGGCATCCGTGCCGGCGGGCGCACAGCGCAGAAGCGTCTCACGCAAATTGTGCAGAAGCTGCTCAGAAGCAGGCATATAGTCCAATTGTCAGCGGGCCGTGGTCAGACGGCGATGATGCCGAGGGATAAGCTGGGTAACAGTATAGCGAATCGGGCGGGGTTATACAATGAGGGGATGGTGATGAGCGAGAGGTCTATGACACCGTGGACGACGAGCCAGGCATAGGGCTGGCGGATGGCGAGGGCTTTCAATGTGTTTCTTCACGAGAGATGAAGCCGGCGGATGGGCGTCCGCCGGCTTTCCGTCTGCGGGTGACGGCGGAGCTAAAACAGCTCGTCGCCGTCCAGGAGCTTGGCGATGGTCGCCGGCTCAGGGTTCATCTTTCCTAGTGTTGCATGACTGCTGGCAGGTAGATCTGGCGCCCGTTCTGCTCTAGCTCGAACGGTACCATGACCTGCAGCACCACCCCGCTGAGCAGCTCGCCGTCGACGTAGCCTTCGACGGCTACGGCCGGCGTGGTACCCTGTGTCGCGGCAAAACCCGGGGTGACGTCGATGGTGACCGTGACTTCCTCACCCGGCCCCAGGGTCACCGCGTTCGTCGAGAGCGTCGCCGTCCAGTCCCAAGGCATTCCCACCGGTCGCAGCTGAAGGTCGACTGTCTTCACCGTGTCGAACGGATTGCCGACGACGATCTCGAAACTCGTGGTGTAGATACCCGCCAGGTCGTGATCCTGGGCGGCGGGGGCCAGGTCGGCCGGCGCCCGAGCGCCCCGTACGCTAAATGAGAAGAACGGAACGGCGTAGAGACTGGTGCCCAGCTCGCGGTAGAAGGTGGCCACGTCGCGCCAGGCATCGAGCTGGCTGCCGGCCACTGCGTTGGGATCGAAGCCCATGCGCCGCTGGCGGATCTTCTCGACGGTGTCATCGGGGAGACCGGCGAGATGTGCCGCCTCGACTTCGGTGGTATTGAATCCGCTCGTCGCCAGCCGCTGCTGGTACTCCTGATAGGTGCCGGCTGTCACACGGAGGTCGGTAAACCCTTCGCTTTCCGCCTGCGCCGCCAGCGCGTCGAAGGCGTTGGCAGCGCGGAAGAGCGTCTGCGCGCTCAATCTTGTGTAGTAGGCATAGGCCCGAGCCTGCGCCGAACCCCAGACCAGGCTCTCGGCCTGGGCCGCGCCGTTTAGGCGGTCGAAGGAGACCGCAGCTGCGACGGTGTAGCTCGTCAACGCGCCGCCGGCGTCGATCAGCTCGTTGATCGCCTCTGCCCGCGCGGCCGGCACGCCATCACGAACCGGATCGACATGGGGTAGCACAAGTGGCTCGATCACGACCAGGGTCTCATACTCCTGGCTCGGAGGATCCTCGGCCAGGCTGCCAAAGACGGGCACCGACAGGCTGGGGCCGTCCCATCCGCCACAGTCCCCGCCGCCCTGGTATCCGCAGACGATCCCGCCGCCACCGTCGAAGATGAAGCTCAGGATGTTACTAAATAGCTGCCCCGGGATGAAGCCGCTGACGATGCTCGTCGGCCCGGTCACGATATCGACGGCCATCTGCCCATCGCCGATCATGTTGGTCGCCCTTCTGGCCTGGCTGAGCGCGTTCTTCGCGCCGGGAGTGCCTGGACCACCGCCGATCATCGAGCCGCTATAGACTTGCAGATTGCGCTGCGCGCTCCCGCGACCAGATGCCGGCGCCGACACGCCGTCCGGTGCATTGGCGCCCGCATTGCCGGCCGGCGCGACCGCCCACGCGTAGTCAAAGCGCAGGCAATAGTGGCCCGTGACGTCCGGCGTCCACGTGGTGGTGATCAGCTTTTCACTCTTGGCCGGGATGATGATCCCCTCGACCTGCGCGATGGGCCCGGTCCGCTGGCCGATGCCCGACTGGAGGAAGTTGAAGGAGCCGTTGACGACGATCGGGAAATCGTTGTTGTTGGTCAGCCGAACGCTGGCCGTGGTCGGAACGCCGCGACCGATCGGCTCTGGCTCGACCTCGATGCGGCCGTTGAGGTAGGGTGCCGCCGCGCCCGGCATCAGCTCGCCGGCATCGTCAAAGGCGGTAAAGGTAACCCGCGTCTCGGAAGGCAAAGCGGCGTAGCAATCATCCCCGGTGGGAGCACCCAGAACCACCGCTTCTCCCGGCGCGGATGCGCGCAACGTAGCGAGGAAACGGCCCTCGAGGTCCGTGGTGCCTAGCTTCGGTTCAACCGTGCCGGCGAAGGCGGTGAGCGCGACTTGTACACCGGGCAGGACGCGCCCATCCTTATCGTGCACGAGCACTTCGACGACCGCCCGTGTGACGCCATCGGCAGGGACGAACCAGCGGTCGGGTGTCAGGGTGATGCGCGCGTAAGGCGGCAGGGGGATGTCGCCGACCTCCTCGCCAGGCGCCATGAGGAACGGCGTGAAGAGGACGCCGCTGCTGATGCGGCTGCCCTGGCCTTCGGAATTGCAGGCAGTGTCATCCAGCTGCGGCCCGCTGGCGCGACCCCACCAGTTATTACTGGCGACGAGGGGCATGGCCGGCGTGTTGTTGTAGACGCCGTAGGCGCTGTTGCCGGTGATGCTGCTCGTCTCGATGAAGGAGCCGCCGAGTGGCCGGTTTAGGCGAATGCCGTCGCGGCTGCTGGCGGTGAAACTACTGTTGGTGGCCACGATCGTGGCGTGCTCCACGTATAAGTTGGCGGAACGGCCGTAATGGCCGCCGTGGGCGATGCTCACGTGGGCCAACGTCGCCGCGGCTGGCAGGCTGGGGCTGCCGACGATGCTCAGGCCGGCCCACCATCCAGGCTGGGCAGTGGTCCCGCCGATGCTGATGGGCAGATCAACGGTACCCACCGCTTCGAGAATACCCTCGACACGGAAGGTGGCCGCTTCCTCAGCGCGGATGAGGACGCCGGGCTCAATGGTCAGCGAGCCGCCGGGATAGACATGCGCATGGCCGCGAATCACGTAGGGAAGGCCGGTGTTCTCCCAGATATGGTCGCCGCTCATGCGGCCGGTCAAGACGACCGCGTCGAGCCCGTTACCCGAGGCCGAAAGTGCGGCAAGAACCGGGTTGACGCCAACATCCATGTAGACGAGAGCGGCATTGGCGTTGTCCGTAAAGCTCGTCTCAAGAACGTGCAGCTCCCCCAGATCCCTGGCGCGTACGCCGTCGTTGCCACTGCCCATAATGTTACTGTG
>JAVVFG010000391.1:0-3592 GCA_032260445.1 Anaerolineae bacterium
GACGGGGCGCCCGGTTTCGTTGTTGGTGTGCCCGCCAAAGCGGCGCTGCGAAATACGCCCGTTACTCAAGCGGTCGAAGGGCAGCCCCATGTGTTCCAGCTCGATCACGGTGTCGACGGCCTCCTTACAGAGGACTTCGACAGCGTCCTGGTCGGCGAGGTAATCGGAGCCTTTCACCGTGTCGTAGGCATGCCATTGCCAATGGTCCTCGTCGACATTGCCGAGCGCGGCGCCGATCCCGCCCTGGGCAGCGCCGGTGTGGGAGCGGGTGGGATAGAGCTTGGAAATAACGGCGACCTTGACCTCGCGGCTGGCGTAGAGCGCCGCCATTAGCCCGGCGCCGCCTGCGCCTACGATGACAGCGTCAAAGGTGTTTATCTTTGGAGTCATTGTCTCTGTGCCTTTCTTACGTGCTAGCCGTTTGGACTGGCGTCGAAGCTAATAATGGCCACGGCTGACCAGACGATGGTGATGACCATGAAGATCACGAGCAGCCAGCGCAGGGTGCGCACGGTGCCGGGATTGTGGATGTAATCCTCTAAGACCACGCGCAAGCCGTTGAAGCCATGGACGATAGCGAAAATGAGAAGCAGAAGATCGTAGGTGCGCCAACCCCAGGAGGTCCACTGTTGGCGCACGAATTCCAGGGTCAGGCTTTGCACGTCGTTGAGCACGTGCTGGATCATCATGTGGCCGATTGCCAGGAAGATGAGCGCCACGCCAGAGAGGCGCATGAAGAGGTAGCCGTAGCGTTCCAGCAGGCTACGCTGTTCCAGGTTCGCGATCCGGGTCGTCAGGGCCGCGTCTCGTTCAGTAAGAGTCGTCACGGTTCTCCTCCTCTAAGGTAGCGGGTAGGGTGGGAAGCCCCAGCAGCTTGTGCCCCAGGCGGTTGGTTCGCCGCAGTGGTTGACGATGCCGACGAACATGTAAACGGCCAGGGGAATGAAGGCCAGGGCAAAAAGGCCCCAGACGAAGAGCGCTGTCGAGCGCTGGTAGCGCCACCACTCCGGCTTGAAATCGAGCACGGCGATACGCAGCCCGTTAAAGGCGTGGAAGAGGAGCGCCGCCAGGAGGAAGATTTCGCCAACGCCAAAGAGGGGATGCTTGAACACTTCGAGCGACCACTCATAGAGCGCGGGCGCAAAGGTGGCGTTCGCCGTTTCCCACACGTGAATGATGAGATAGGCCAGGATGCCGAGGCCGGACAAACGGTGCGCCAGCCAACTGTAATGGCCTGACCGCCCGCGATAGCGGATGCTTTCGCGAACCGTAAGAAGAAAAGAGGACATATGATTACCTCCGCCTAACACGTTCGGATACCGTTGCCGATGCAGCAGGGCGCCACAACGCGGCGCATTATAACACGCTTTCCCAGGCGCTGTCAGATGTTCTTCAGGGCGATTTCACCGGGCGAAATGTGGGGCTCGCACCGCATTCGCGAACTTGCCAGCCCCCCTGTCACCTGTTACACTTTTTTTGATGATACGTCCATTTAGTCTGCGCGATTGGGCGTTACTCCGTCGCCTCGGCGACGAGGGAACTCTATTGCACGCCGAGTCGGCTCTGACCAGGAGTTGCCAGCCGCTTCGGGGAGCCCTATTCAACATGGTTACGCGCGGGGATGCTGCCACTCTTGTGTGGCGCGCAGAGCAGGGCGAGGACAGCGGCTTCGTACAGCTCCTCCTGCCACCGGGCCAGCCGTATGCCCAGCTCCTCTGCCTCGGCGCCACCCCCCCGGAAGAGGATGGCGAAGGTGATCAGGGCATTAATGAGGACGCGTGGCTCTACCTGCTCGACGGGGCGGTGGCGGCGATGGGCGAGCGTGGCGTACACAGCGTCGTGGCCGAAATCGACGAGCTGGGGCCGGAGCTACCTGTTCTGCGCCGCGCCGGCTTTGCGGTCTATACGCGCCAGGATATCTGGGCGACAGCGGGTCCGGCGCCGGCGAAGGCAGACCGGGGCCTCCTGGCGCTAGCCACAGAGCTGGACGAGTGGGACATGGAATGGCTTTACGCGCATACCGTGCCGCCGTTGATTCAGGTGGTCGAACCCTCGCCGCCCCAGGAGGGGCAGCTGTGGATCTTGCGCGACGGAGAGGATCTGGCTGCCTTTGTCCACCTGCATGATGGGCCAGCCGCGACGTGGATGCGCCTCTTCCTGCACCCGAATGCGCAGGGGCTGAGCGCGGATATTCTTTCCGCGGCGACGGCGCTCGCCGATCCCCGTCCCGAGCACCCCGTCTACTGCTGCGTGCGCCGCTACCAGAGCTGGCTGCAAAGCGTGCTTGCGGGCAACGGCTATGCGCTGTGCCGGAGCCAGGCGGTGATGGTGCGCCACGTCGCCAAACCACGCCAGCAGAAGGTGGGTGAGCTAAGCGCCTTGCTACACACGCAGCCGATTCATCCGACGACGATGCTGGAGCCGCTTTCCGAGCCACGCCACCTTTGAAGAGCCGACGTAAGAGTGACGCTAGAGTGATGGCTGGAGCCCTTGCCAGACTGGCTCCACGGTCTACAATGGGCGCAAAGGCGCATGTCTAAAGAGATCAAATTTCACCTAAATGGGCCCAGAGGATACTTTACATAATTTAGTATGAAACTACAGGGCGAAGCCAAAGAACAAGCAAAACGCGACCTGGATGTCCTTCTCTCAGTCCTCCCTGCGACGATTTGCGAGCAACTCAACGCTATTGGCAACGAAATCGACCTCCTGGAGGTGGTGATGGACCTCGGCCGGCGGCCGACGGCCCGTTACACAAGCGGCGAGGTGATGCTACGTGATGAGGAAGTCAGCGCGGAAGAGATCGCCGCGATCGTGGACCGCATTGGCGACTTTGACGACGACAATCGTGCGGGCATGGCCCGCACCTTGCACCGCATCTCGGCGATTCGCAACCGCCGGGGCAGCGTCGTCGGCCTGACGGCGCGTGTGGGGCGGGCGGTGTACGGGACGATTGACATCATGGTCGACCTGCTCGAGAGCGGGCAGAGTATTCTGTTGTTGGGGCGGCCGGGCGTGGGCAAGACGACCATGCTACGCGAAATGGCGCGGGTGCTTGCGGAGAGCAAGCGAGTGATCATCGTCGATACGTCCAACGAGATTGGCGGCGACGGCGATATCCCCCACCCGGCGGTGGGGCGGGCGCGGCGCATGCAGGTGCCGCGGCCCTCGCACCAGCACGAGACGATGATCGAGGCGGTTGAGAACCACAACCCCGAGGTGATCATCATCGACGAAATTGGGCGCGAGCAAGAAGCGGCAGCGGCGCGGACGATCAACGAGCGCGGCGTCCAGCTCATCGGGACGGCGCACGGCAACACGCTGGAAAACCTGCTGCTCAACCCGACTCTATCCGACCTGGTCGGGGGCATCGAAAGCGTGACTCTCTCTGACGAGGAGGCACGGCGGCGCGGCACACAGAAGACAGTGCTGGAGCGGCGTGCCCCGCCAACCTTTGACGTGCTCATCGAGATCCAGGACCGGCAGCGGCTCGCCGTCCACCTGGACGTCGCCGCTTCCGTGGATTCGATGTTGCGCGGCCAGACGATGCAGATCGAGCTGCGTTCGCGCGATGAAGATGGGCAGATTAACG
>JAVVFG010000392.1:0-3588 GCA_032260445.1 Anaerolineae bacterium
CCCGTGCGTTCCACGTGTCGGCCAGGAACAGCCAACCGCCACCCGTGGCCATGCCGACGGGCTCGTTGAGCTGGCCCAGTTGCGGCCCCTGGCTACCTGCGATCCGCAGAAAGGTACCGTCACGGTCGAAGACCTGGATGCGATGGTTGCCTGTATCAGTGACAGCGAGCTGATTCTCCGGCAGCAGGGCAACCGAGCGCGGGCCGAAGAAGAAGCCGCCACTGTCCGTGCCAACGTCGGCAAGCATCCCAAGCTCGCCAAAAGTCGTGACCAGTTCGCCATCAAGGGTGAACTTTTGGATGCGGTGATTCCAAGTATCGGCCACATAGACATATTCGTCGTCCACAGCGATGCCCCAGGGTTCGTTGAACCTACCCGGTTCCGCGCCCTGGCCGCCCCAGGCATCGAGGACACGGCCCTGGTCGTCAAAGACGGCGACGCGATGGTTGCCCGTATCCAGAATATAGATGGCGCCGTCGGGACCAATGGCGACGTTGCGTGGGGCCATAAGCGACGGCTCTTCTCCGGCGCCAGCTCCAATGACCAGGTTAGGCGTCAGCGTCAGTTCGCCTGCCGCATAGGGATCGAACGGCGGCGTGACGGCCATTGCCGTCGCCCCGAAGTCCCACAGATTTGCCAGCACATCGCGCTTGATGTAAAGGCGAAGCTGGGCACGTAGCGGCCAGCTTCCGGCACGGTAATCGCCGCCGAATACCTCCCCGTACTTACCGTAGTCTCGATGAAAGAAAATGTTCCAAAGGGCCTGGCGCGCATCGGCGTTGAGAATGCCACGGCCGGTCGAGCGCGACCCTGTCTCCGGATCCGGGATGTCACGCAGGCCGAACACCGCATTCCAGCTGATATTGCGGTACTCCTCCATCGGCCACCACAGGAAGATGTGATCCTCGGCGATGTAATCGTCACCCGCGAGGAAGGCTTCAAAGTTCGCCAGATCACGGTGTCCCGCGACAACGACGGGAAACTCCGTAATGCTCGCCGAAGGCGTCGCGCCGACAAAGACCCGGTTTGGATAATCCTTTAGATACCATTGCATCGGCCAGGTGCCATCGTCACCCCAGGCCACGCGCATGCTGCGATCGCCATGCAGCCGGAAGCTCAAGTCGTCGATGCGCGCCATCACTACGTCCTTGACGGCCGGCGCGGCGTGCGCATAGACCATGTACTCGGTGGCGTAGTCGGCATTCGGGCCATTGGCCATGTAATTAAAGCGAATCGTGAGCAAGGCCAGAAGAAGGAGAGGCGCAAAGAGCCAGGCGCGCCGCCGCAACACTGGATCGACGCCAAGCGCTGCATAACGGACCAGGTAGTAGAGCAAGCCGGCGACGAGGAGGGCGCCAAGGAAGGTGCCCAACGACCTCAAGCTGTCAAGCTCTTGCGAGCCGAGGCGGAACTCGCCGACGATGAGCGGCCGGACCGCAAAGAGGGCGCCGCCGAGGAAGACGGCAACGAGCACCGTGAACTGCCAGAAGCGGCGGGACCGCAGGACACTGGGTTCCAGGTCGGCGAGCCGCGCGTTGAGGTACCAGCCGCCGAGCAGCGCCGAGGGAATGACAAAGTGGGTGCTCAGCCAGGGCATCTTCTCGCCCGCCACGCTGTAGGCGACCCATGTCAAGAGCAACCACCAGATGAGCGCAGGTACGAACCCGACCAGCTCGTTAGGGGCGACCAAGCCGCGCCAACTCCGTCCAAGTGCAAGCTGCTCCCGGACCCTAGGCTGACGCACGATGAACCAGTAGGCGGCACCCGCCCCGATAACGAGGACAGCCAATAACAGGGCGACAGTGCTGTCCATCTCTCCACCGCTGGCAACGACCGGACGGTTAATCAGCCAGCGGCCGAGGCTGAAAACGAGAAGGGCGGCAACGATGAGTGTGATCCAATAGCTGAGGATCGCCGAAAGCCGGTGACGTTTTGCCCAGAGACGGATAGCCAGCAATGAAAGAATGAGCGGCAAGAACTCGTAGAACGGTGTGACGAAGAAGTAGTAGAACCACGGCTGGCTGCCGCGCTGTACCTCTTGCTGTTCTAGCCAATAGCCCAGCGAGCCGACCACGCCGCTCGCCCAGCCGGGCGGGTTTGTGAACACCGACGTATAGAGTAGGAAGAAGATGGTGTGGAAGATCGCAGCGGCGACAATCCAGCGCCGCCGGTTCCACCACAAGCCGACGGCGATGGAGATAGCCAAGGTGAGCACCACGAACACGGCGATGCGCATGAGATTTGACCCGGCGACGCACAGGAACTGGAGGTAGAGTGAGCGCAGCGCGGACGTACCGGACGCGATCTCGCAGGTGGTGAGCGAATAGTCGGTGGGATTAATCCCAGCCAGTACCATCAAGAATGGCGACACCATCGGCAGCACCAGCGTGCTGTAGAGAACGATCAGATCGAACTCGGGAAAGTTGTCAAGCTGTGGCCGAAGCGCCTGTGCGGCGAGGAGGAATGCAAGGCCCACGCCCAGGACGCCGATGACTTGCAGCCAGCGGAGCACGGGGGTCAGGCCGGTTGTTGTAGAGGGCTCCGCTTCGCCGGCCGGCGTGGCGTTCGGGTCGGAGGCGAAGCCCTGCTCCGCTTCGGCCGTCTGGGTCGGCGTCTCAATCGCTGCCACCTCGCCGGACTGAAGCCGCAGGCCGGCAAAGCCGGCAGTGGCTAGCAGCATGGCCACGGCCAGCACGATGACCGGATTGCGCAGCCGTGGCATGGCGTTGTGAAACCATTGTTCCTGCAGCAAGCGTACGATCACGCGCCCGATGAGAAAGCTTCCAAAGATCGCCACGTAGATGAAGGCGACCTCTTTGGTTGCGAAGAGCAGTGCCAGGGCGCCGGCGAACCACCACAGGTGCCGCTCCTGCCCGCGGCGCAGATAATACCAGGTGGCGACGAAGATAATGAACGCCCAGGTAATCACATAAATATCGTGGCGGATATAACGGGAGTAGTACGTGATGTAGGGCGAAATGAGAAACAGAACGCTGGTTGCCAGGGCCCCGTAGCGCCCGAGCCAACGGCGCAAGAAGTACGGCATGACGACAAGGACGACGCCGAGCAGGGCTACAGGCAGTCGAGCAGAGAAATCACTTGCGCCGATCAGCCAATAGGTGAGCGCCGTGATGTGAAAGAGAAATGGCCCGTGCATCAGCGGCGTATGGCGATAACCTTCGCCGTTATAATATTGCAGCGAATACTGCGTGTGCAGGCTTTCGTCGTGGCTCATGACCCGTTCGCCGAGCCCCCACAGGCGCGTCACGAGCGCGAGCAGGATGAGCACGAGATAGGCGATCTTCTCCCAGTCGACGAGCAGGAGGCGCGTTAGCAGGGGCGCCGGCTGCGGTTCAGGATCTTCTGTCGTGGTCGTAACTGTTGCGTCCGTCATATTGTCTTTCTTCGCGTAAGCCGGTAGGTCACGGTTGGTGAGCGGGCGGCGCCGGTGTAATAGCCGGTGCAACCGCGGCAATCGGCACTGGTGCGAGCCTGAGCGCCGACATTTCATGTACGGCAGTTGCCGTGAGCTCCGTTTCTGGAATTTGCGTTGCCGTTGCTGCCAGCGCGGTCGCGGAGGCAGTCGGC
>JAVVFG010000393.1:0-3580 GCA_032260445.1 Anaerolineae bacterium
GGTAGCGTCTTCATCGCGCTCCGGCGGCCGTGCAGGCAGCGTCTTGTCACGAGAAATAGGCGGCAAGGGCGGCGTGCGCTGCAGCGGCGGCAGGTTGGTGGGGATGGGCATGCCTGTGGGCGTGGCCTCATCCGGTTCGTCGGGGGGAACCTTGCGTGGTTTCGTCTCGTGCGCGGCCTGTTCCTCGGCCATCAGGTCGAGGAGCGAGACGGTCCCTTCACCGGGCTGCTGCTCATCACCGGCCGGCGTTGGAGGCTCCTCCTGCTCGGGTTCGGGCGCGGACGTTTCTGCCGGCGGTGCAGACGGCGCTGTTGTCTCTTCGGACTCCAGACCTTCCTCAGGCTGCTTTTCTGGATCGTCAGTCATAACTTAGTAGACGCCGCGCCAGCCCGTTTTGTTCCCCGGTCATCCCGGCCTGCTTTGGACGAGCATGTCCCAGTGCCCGCGATGGACGACCTCTCCACGCTGGTTGAGCACCGATACCTTCATGCGCACGTTGCCGCCGCCGAGCCGCGCAAGTGCCTTGGTTTCTGTCACCTCGATCTCGGCGTGAACGGTGTCCCCGATCATCACCGGCCGGCTGAATTTCCACGCCAGCTCCCTGAAGGCCAGCACCGTCCCTTCGATGATCCCCGTCTGCACAGCGAGGCCGGAGGCGATCGACAAGACGAGGAGGCCATGGGCGATGCGCTCGCCGAACATCATTTCGGCGGCATAGGCCGCATCGGTGTGGATCTGGTTAAAGTCCCCGGAAAGCCCGGCAAAGCGGACGATATCGCCTTCTGTGACTGTACGGCCGGCGGTGACGATCTGCTCGCCAGCAGCAAACTCCTCGAAATAGCGGCCGCGCGGCTGGTAGCTTGCGCCCATGGCGCCTCCTGCGCTGTTTAAACTTCTTCGGCCACGGCCGCCAGCTTCTCAGCCTGGTCGGCAACCGTCAGCTGCTCAATAAATTCGTCCAGCGCCCCGTCTAATACGGCGGGCAGGTTGTGGCTGGACAGGCCGATACGGTGGTCAGTGACACGGCTCTGCGGGTAGTTATAAGTGCGGATCTTCTCGCTGCGGTCACCGGTACCAACCTGCGACTTGCGGTTGGCGGCCTCGGCGGCGTGCTGTTTCGCATCCTCGATCTCTTGCAATCGCGCTTGAAGGATACTCAGGGCAACACGTTTGTTCTGTGTCTGGCTGCGCTCGCTCTGCACGTTGACGGCCATGCCGGTAGGTTTGTGCACAACACGGATGGCGGTTGCATTCTTCTGCATGTGCTGCCCGCCGGGACCGGATGCGAAGGTACTCGTAATCTCCAGATCGTTTGGGTCGAGGCTAACCTCAACGTCTTCTACCTCGGGCATCACAGCGACGGTCGCGGTGCTGGTATGGATGCGTCCCTGTGATTCGGTGACCGGTACGCGCTGTACGCGATGGACACCGCTTTCATACTTAAAGCGCGAGAAAGCGCCCCGCCCCTTTACACTCAACACCACTTCCTTGAAGCCGCCGACGCCGCTCTCGCTGGCGGCAACGATCTCCGTACGCCACTTCTTGCCTTCGGCGTAGCGACTGTACATACGCAGCAAGTCGCCGGCGAATATGGCTGCCTCGTCGCCGCCGGCGCCGGCCCGGATCTCGATGTAGACGTTCTTGTCATCGCGCGGGTCGCGCGGGACGAGCAACGCGCGCATCTTGGCCTCGAGGCCGGCAATGTCGCTTTCCAGCTGGGCGATTTCATCTTCGGCGAGCGCCGCCATCTCCGGATCTTCGCTCGCCTCCAGCAGCTCACGCGTGTCTTCCAGCTCGGCCCGCAGCGCCTGGTAGCGGCGGTAGCTCTCAACGAGCGGCTGCAGGTCGGAACGCTCCTGGGCCAACTCGGTGAGCTGGACGTGATCGGCGAGGACCTCCGGGTCGACCATGCGCGCTTCGATCTCTTCGTAGCGCTGCACTACTTTGGCAATCTTATCGTACATACTTTTTGTATCAGGTTTGCCCGGCCGGCGAGGGCGTGTAGGCCGGCGGCAGACTCCATTGATGTTACAACAGTGTGCACCGGGGATTATAGGGCCGGCCGGTGAGCAACGTCAAATCAGCCGATTTCTTAAGGTCGCGCGCGCGCTGCCCTGGTATGCGTCTTGGCACCTAGCTGCTACAATAGTCTGCGACCGTGTGCCCACTTTCCCCAACAGAACAGCTGAAGAGGTGACGCAACCCAGTGGAGGGCCGATGCATTGGCACTTGCGCCGGCGACATAGGAGTAAGAGTAAACGTCGATGAACCGCGAATACCATCGCTGGTATAGCCCATCGCTCGGGCGGGAGATGGAGCTGCTCGTTTTTGGCTACGGCGGGGCGCGGGTGCTGATTTTTCCCACCTCAATGGGCCGTTTCTTCGAATGGGAAGACCGGGGCATGGTTGCCGCGCTCGGCGAGCAGGTCGAAAACGGCTGGCTCCAGCTCACCTGCGTCGATAGCGTCGACCAGGACAGCTGGTATGCGCGTTGGAAGCAGCCGGAGGATCGGGCCTATTACCAGACGGCGTACGAGAACTACCTGACAGATGAGGTGCTGCCCCTAACGCGCCAGAAGAACGGCAACCCGTACCTGATCACCGTGGGAGCCAGTTTCGGCGCCTATCATGCCGTCAATCTGGCGCTGCGCCATCCCCATCTCGTCAACCGGGCAATCGGGCTGAGTGGCTTTTATGACATCAGCCGCTGGGCAGAGGGCAGTAGTGCTGGCGCCGTCTACTTCCACAATCCCTGTGCCTATATCCCCAACGAGCACGATCCCGAGCGGCTCCACGCCCTCCGGCAGCTCGATCTCATCCTCACCGTTGGCCGCCACGATTCGCTGGTAAACAACAACGAGCATTTTTCGCACTTGTTGTGGCAGAAGGGCATCTGGCACGCGCTGCGCGTGTGGGACTGCTGGTGCCACGACTGGCCCTACTGGAAAGATATGCTGCTCACGTACATCGGCGGGGCGACATGAGGAGGACCCTATGACCTTGAAGGTTGGCTTGCTGGTCGGGCGCGAGTGGTCGTTTCCGCCGGCGTTTATCGAGGAAGTGAACCGGCGCGAGGCGGGGGTGACGGCTGAGTACGTCAAGCTGAGCGGCACGCAGATGGACGAGCCCAACCCGTATGCGGTGATCGTCGACCGCATCTCGCACGAAGTGCCCTACTATCGCAGCTATCTCAAGAATGCCGTCCTGCAGGGGACGAAAGTCGTCAACAACCCCTTCATGTGGACGGCCGACGACAAGTTCTTTGAAGCATCGCTGGCAACGAAGCTGGGTATCGCCAGCCCGCGCACGCTGGTACTGCCCAATAAAGATTACGTGCCAGGGATCGTCCATCCTGACAGCCTGCGCAATCTCGATTTTGTCGAGTGGGAGGCCGTCATTGACTATGTCGGGCTGCCTTGTGTCCTGAAAGACGCCCATGGCGGCGGCTGGAAAGAGGTCTACGTCTGCCACAGCAAAGAAGAGCTGATCCGCAACTACGACCAGACGGGGCTGCTGACTATGGTCGTGCAGGAGTTCATCGAATGGCAGCAATACATCCGCTGCATGTGCATCGGCCAGA
>JAVVFG010000394.1:0-3578 GCA_032260445.1 Anaerolineae bacterium
GCGAGGGCCGCTTCCTGCGCCGCCTCAACAAAGTTCTGGCATTGGAGGAAGCAGCCGAGTAGCCTACCGCTGCGCCCTAGAGCGCGTCTTCGTCCTCGAGCGTAAAGCCGATCTCGATTGTCACCTGGAAGTAGGCCACGTCGCCGTCTTCGATATAGCCGCGGTTTTCCACAACCTTGAACCAGCGCAAGTTGCGCAGCGTCTTATTTGCCCGCCGCACCGCGTTGCGGATTGCGTCTTCCATGCTGTCAGCAGAAGAGCCAGTCAGTCGAATGATCTTATAGGTGTGTGTATCCTCGGGCATGGTGCCTCCTTATCGGATCTGCAGGGGAACGTCATCGCTGGCGGGAGTCCACCCACTAGCCATCATATCATAGAAGTGGTCTCCCGCGAGCGCTACTGCCGCGATGTGAATTAAGCGTTCGCTTCCAGCTCGTCGATTGCCGCGCGGATCACCTGCGCGCTTTCGCGCAGCGCCGCTTCTTCCTCGTCACTGAGCGGGAGCGGGAACGTCGCCAGTACACCGTCACCGCCGACGAGCTGGGGCAGGCTCAGCGTTACGTCGCGCACCCCCGCGACCTCTTCCATCGGCGTGCACACGGTCAGAATCGCCCGTTGGTCGCGCAGAATCACGTGCACGATGCGTGCCAGCGCCGCCCCTATCCCATAAAATGTCGCCCCCTTACCCTCTATGATCGCATACGCCGCGCCACGCACTTGCTGGTCGATGCTGCTGCAAATTTCGTCGTCGAGCGGGATGCCTTGCAGCTCGCAGAATGTCTGTAGCGGCAGGTTGCCGACGTTGGTCAGCGACCAGGTGAGCACTTCCGAATCCCCGTGCTCGCCGATGACATAGCCGTGGATATGGTTCGCGTCCACGCCAATGTGCTCCCCGAGAAGGGCCCGGAAGCGCGCCGTATCAAGGGTCGTACCCGAGCCAAGGACGTGGTGCGAGGAGACGCCACATTCCTGTGCGTACCGCGCCGCCAGGTGAGTCATAATGTCCACCGGGTTCGTGGCGACGATCATAATCGCCTCCGGCGCATGTTCGACGATGTTGCAGACGACGTCGCGAAAGATCGCGGCGTTGCGTTCCAGCAGCTGCAGCCGCGTCTCGCCCGGCCGCTGCCCCACCCCGGCCGTGATGATCACCACCCGGCTGCCGGCAAGGTCCGCGTAATCGCCAGCGCGTATCTTCAACGCGTGCGCAAAAGGAACCGCGTGCAGCAGGTCCGCTGCTTCGGCTGCCGCACGCTCTTTGTTTAGATCTACAAGTACGATCTCCCGCCCGATACCCTGCATCACCAGGGCGTAGGCGGCGGTCGCGCCGACGTTGCCCGTGCCAATAATGCCAATCTTCACCGGTGTAATCCTCCATCGTTGCGGCGGGCCTGCTCGTACCGGCAGACCCTCGGACTGAGGGGTAACGACATCACCAGCGTAGCAGGGCGGCAGCGGCAGGTCAATCATGCTTGACAGCACCTGACCCCCATGCTACCATGTTGCCCATAATTGAAAACTGAACGACGATGAATCGGAAGAGTACCCTGTATAGCGGGTCCCAGAGAGCTGGTGCTTGGGCTGGAACACCGGCGGCAGCGCCACAGGGGAATGGGCCGAGGAGTCGCCGGGGCGAACGGATTTCCCACTAGCTCCGGCCGGAGATGCCACCGTTACAGGGCATAGGTCTCGCCGCTCATGGGCTGGACCGAACAGAGTGAGGCTGGCTTTGATCCCACGGAACGCGCTTTTCACGGCGCGTTTTTTCGTAAGCGAAGCAGCCTAAGCCGGGTGGCACCACGAGAACAAACGCGCTCGTCCCAGCAGGGATGAGCGCGTTTCTTGTTGCCAAAGAGGTCAATGGAGGTGATCTGATGAGCGAACGGGTCAAGTATCTACTGGACGAAAGCGATATGCCGCGGGCGTGGTACAACATCAACGCCGACATGCCGGTTGCCCCGGCGCCGGTGCTGCATCCGGGTACCATGGAGCCGGTGACGCCAGAGTTCCTCAGCGTGCTCTTCCCTATGCCGCTGATTGCCCAGGAAGTGAGCACTGAGCGTTGGATCGACATCCCCGAGCCCGTGCGCGACATCTACCGGCTGTGGCGCCCCACGCCCTTCTTCCGCGCCCGCCGCCTCGAACAGGCCCTAGATACGCCGGCGCACATCTATTACAAGTACGAAGGCGCCAGCCCTGTCGGCTCGCACAAGCCCAACACCGCCGTGGCCCAGGCCTACTACAACAAGACGGCCGGCACCGAGGCGCTGACCACCGAGACCGGCGCGGGCCAATGGGGTTCGGCGCTCGCCATGGCCTGCAACTTCTTTGAGATGGACCTCGAGGTCTACATGGTCAAGGTGAGCTACGAACAGAAACCATACCGCCGCGTGCTCATGGAGAGCTACGGCGCCGAAGTCTTCGCCAGCCCAACCGAACGCACCCAATACGGCCGCTCGCTGCTGGCTGAGCAGCCGGATAGTCCCGGCTCTCTAGGTATTGCCATCAGCGAAGCCGTCGAAGCGGCGGCGACCAGCGGCGGGCGCAAGAAGTACAGCCTCGGCTCAGTACTCAACCACGTGCTGCTGCACCAGACGATCATCGGCGAAGAGACGCTCCTGCAGCTGGAGATGGCCGGCGAATATCCCGACGTCGTCATCGGCTGTACCGGCGGCGGCTCCAACTTCGGCGGCATCGCTTTCCCCTTCCTGCGCAAGAATCTGCTCGAAGGGAAAGAGACGCGCATCGTCGCCGCCGAGCCGGCCGCGTCGCCCAGCCTGACCCGCGGCCGCTACACCTACGACTACGGCGACACCGCCAAGATGGCGCCCATCGTCAAGATGCACACGCTCGGCCACAGCTTCATGCCGCCGAGCATCCACGCCGGTGGCCTACGCTACCACGGTATGTCGCCGCAGATCAGCGCCCTGACCGAACACGGCTACATCGAGGCGCGCGCGGTGAAACAACTGCAGACCTTTGAGGATGGTCTCATCTTTGCCCGCAGCGAAGGCATCATCCCCGCGCCTGAGTCGACCCATGCCATTGCCGTGGCCATGGACGAGGCCCGTGTCTGCCGTGACAGCGGCGTGAAAAAGGTGATTGTCTTCAACCTGTCTGGGCACGGTCACTTCGATATGACCTCGTACGACGCCTACCTCAAAGGCCACCTCGAAGATTATGAGTATCCAGCGGAAGCAATCCAGGAGGCCATGCGTGACCTGCCGCAAGTCGGCGTCGCCGCGGACTGAGAGGCACAATGACGAACGAATACGTAGTAGTGACACAAAACCCAGACACAGAGCAGCCCGGCGTCTACCGTCCCGGCCTGTCCGCCTTTCGCGACCTGGCCGCGGGGCCGGCCAACCTCATCCCCGTCTACCGCGAGTTCGCCGCCGACCTGGAAACGCCGGTCAGCGTCTATCTCAAGCTGATGGATAGCTTCGGCCCCAGCTTCCTCCTGGAATCTGTGGAAGGCGGCGAGCAGGTCGGGCGCTACAGCTTTGTTGGCGTGGCCCCGCGCGGCCTCATCGCTCTGGAAGGGGACGAAGTGCATACGCAGCGCGAAGGCAAGCCTG
>JAVVFG010000395.1:0-3543 GCA_032260445.1 Anaerolineae bacterium
TCATGGGTTTCTCCTTTGCATTCAGGGACCAACGCGCACCCCGCGATCAATCCAGAAAGTATTCAGTGCCGCAGTAAGGACAGCGGATAACGCCTTGCCCGGCGAGTTCCAGCTGCCCGCCGCAGACGGCACATGTCGATCGCTCGCGAAGTTCGCTGGCCTGTTCCGAGTATAGCATGCCTTCATCCCAATTAACATAGCCCGAAAAGAGGCCACGCCCAACCAGATCGTACAGGAGATTCTGAACGTCTTGCCGCCCGGCGTTCATCTCAATAGCCAGATCGCTCACGGCTACCTGGCCCTGCGTCTTGATAATGTTCAGCAGCGTGCGCTGCTGGCTCGCCCGGCCGGCGACTTCCGCTTCCTGGGCGCCTTTCCAGAGCATAAAGACCCCGGCGGCGAGTGGAATGATCCAGACGATGCTGAACAGAGCGAAGCCGAGAAAAGCAGCCCCGGCCGAGCGGGTGCCCTCGAGCATCGGCACGAACATCACACCTGCCGCTATCAGGGCGACGACCACGCCGCCGCCGATCAGAATGAAACCAAGGGTACGTCCCATGTTGTCTTCCTATCCCTATCTAATCTGGCCAGAGTCGTCGTTAGCGGAAACCACCGCCCCCGCCGCCGCTGCTGCCACCACTGAACCCGCCGCTGAAGCCGCCGCCAAAGCTGCGACTGCCGCTGCTGCTGCTTGACGGCCGCGTGCTTTGCAGTACTGACTGCGTACTATTCAGCATCCTCGTGAGTCCGCCGGACATCGCCTCCAGCCCGCCAGTTAATCCGCCGGACATACTCTCGAGGTCCGGCATGCCGCCGCCGGGCCGGCCACCGCTGCCGCTGCTGCCCTGCCGGCCACCACCGGGGAAGAAGATCGGCCCGCCGCCATAGCCGCCGTAGCGCGGATGCGGTTGGTACCATGGGGGAATCGGAACGCCCGGTATGCTGCTGAACTTACGGATCCAGCTTCTCTCCAGGCCGAAGGCCACGGCATAGGCCAGATACTGCTCGAAAATATCTCGCGCTTCTTGCAGGTCGGAGTACTTTTCGATATCGCGCAGGTAGCGTTTGAAAGCCAACCACTTGGCCGCAGCCACCGCGCCGGCTTCTGTCTTTGCCGGCATTACACGACTAAACCCGAAGAGAACGACCGCGGTGAGCACGAGGCCAATCGCCGGACAGACAACCGTACTGATACCACCGAACAGGCTCGGCAGGGCAAAAGCGGAGATGATACCGACGCCGCCGACGAGGAAGGCGAGGCAGCCATAGCGTTGGCGAACGCCTTCGGGTGATGAGGCGGTCAGACCCTCGCTGACCAGCTCCTCGTAGAGCTGGGACCGGATGGCTGGCAAGTGCTGCGCGAAGCTGTAGCGCAAGCTGTCGAGGCTGCGCGTTTTCTTCCCCTTGAACAGCTTCTCGATCATCGTGCGCTCGAAGGGCCGCAGATCGGCAACGGGCTTATCGGTACGGTGGAACGTAAAGTCGTCGCCGCTGCTCCCGGTCTGTTCCATCGTCAGGTAACCACGCCGCGCGAGATCGACTAACGTTGACATCACGTCATGAATGTGCGCCGTCTCGTCGACTAGTGTGCCAACAACCGCTGGTGGCAAGTCGCCCGGTGGTTGCGCCAGATATTCGGGCACCACGCCGGGGTCGGGATCGCGCCCGCGCAGATACCAGAGGAGGACCGCGCCGATCGGGCCTCCAATCGTGATCAGCAAGGCGAACAGCAAGATAATCAGACTGGCGACATCGGCGACCTGTTCGGCCTGCTGCCAGCTGGCCGTCTCCAGGGCCAATTGCCCGCTGGGAAAGCGCACGCCTACTTCGAAATCCGAACCGGCTGGCCGGCCCTGGTTCAGGTCAAAGGTAACGCGTCGCCCGTCGGCACTCGTCTCGGTAACGACGCTCCCCGTCTCGCGCCCGCCGAGAAGCGCCGTGCTGGCCGCCGCCTCGATGCCTTCCGGCAGGGTAATTGTGACGCGCCCCGCGCTGACGTGGGAGCCGAGGTCGGCCGGCATCGCATTCCAGAATACCTGGTCGCCCGACTCCTCGGTCCGTACGGCGCCGCGCACACGATAGCGGATGGTGTAACGCTGGCTGCCAAGTGCCGGGGCAAAAAACCAATTGATTTCGGTCGTGTCGCCATAGCGCTGCACGTAGAAGGTGTGCGGTTGCTCGGAGCGGTTCTCCGTGTACCGTACGTCGCCTTCGGTGACCTCGACGCGGTCAATGCCGTCATTGTTTCCGGCACTGCCGGTCGGGATCGTACGGAAGCCGGCGCTAAACGTGCCGCCGCTGAAAGTCAGCGTCTGGTTCTCCGTGACGATCAGGTCACCGTTCTCGAGGACCTGGATGTCGACGTCAAAACGCTCCCAATAGAAGCTCTTGGCCTGCGCGCTCGCTTCGGGCACCAACGTTGCCACTGGGGCGAGCAGAACGGCCGCCAGAACAAAGAGAAGGACCGTGAAACGAAGGAGTTTGTGATGGTTCATGGGTGAGAATCCGCGATGGTTGCTGGCGTTCATGAGTGATCTGTCTGATTATAAGGGATGGCATCTGAAAAAGAAACTAGCTTCCGTCTTCACCGCCCAACCAGCGGGCTAAAATCGCGTCCAGGGTACCATCGCGGGCGAGCCGTTGGAGGCTGTCGCCAACCGCTTCCTGTAACTGCTCATCTTCTATACGGAAGACGATGGCAAATGGTTTCTCGCTTAGCGGCTCGCCGGCAATCGCAAGATCCGGGGGCGCGTCGAGGGCAGCGCTGATCGCATCGACGATCGCCGCGTCCGCTGCCCCGGCGCGCACCGCCTGCACTGCTTCGCCGGCCGTTTCGTACGGCTCGACGTCGAGATTCGCTAGGCGGCGCTGCCACTGTGTGGCAATCACGTGCCCCTCGGCGCCAAGCTCGACGGCGAGGCGCTTCCCGGCCATCTCGCCGATGCCCGACAGCCCGTTCTCCTGGCGCGGCACAACCAGCACCTCTCCAGCATTGAAGTAAGGTTGGCTGTAGGCGAAATCACGCGTCATCTCCGGGCGGACGACGAGGGCCGCGATCAGCAAGTCGACCTGCCCGGTGGCAAGGGCATCGTACAACCCGTCGTAGCCGACGAAGGAGAAGGTAGCCTCCAGACCAAGGTCGGCAGCTAGCGCCCGGCCCAGGTCGGCGTCGATGCCGACCACGGTTTCTCCGTGCAACGTCGCAAAGGGCGGGTACGTGGGATCGACGCCAATGTGCACCGTGCCAGACTCCTGGATGCGGCGCCAGGTCGCCCCTTTATCGCTGCTGCAGGCCGGAAGCATCAGGAAGAGCCCAAGTAGCACGAGTAATGAAGAGCGCAATGCGTCTCGCAAGTCAGTCACGGGCGGCGAGTATAACACGGGCAGCTTCTTGGCACGACCGGCCAAACTCCGTTAGACTGCGCGTTAGCGAGCAAGGAGAGAACCATGGCAGCCGATCACGACGAAGACAGCGAAGAGGTCGCCCATTCCAGGGTGGCCCTGCTCCTCATTGACGTCATCAACGATCTCGAATGGGACGGG
>JAVVFG010000396.1:0-3532 GCA_032260445.1 Anaerolineae bacterium
CTGTCGCTAATTGTAGCCGGCTCGCTGTTCCAGCCAAAGACAGACATGAAAGAGTGCGACCTCATACTGGAAACAGCGGTTGGCGACCTGCCCCGCTTCAGCTATCGTAGAAGGCCATGATTCAGCTACCTCAGAGCTTCTACGAACGGCTGGCGCGCACCGTTGCCCGCGACCTGCTGGGAAAGCGGCTCGTCCGGCTAATTGCCGGCGAGCGCATCAGCGGAATCATCGTGGAGACGGAGGCCTATTGCGACAGCGACGAACCCGACCTTGCCTGTCACGCGACGGTGAACAAAGGACGGCCGACCGCGCGCACCGCCGTGATGTTCGGTCCGCCAGGCCACGCCTACGTCTACTTCACCTATGGCATGCACTGGATGTTTAACGTCGTCACCGGTCGCGAAGGGGTAGCGAACGCCGTCCTTGTGCGCGCCCTGGAACCAGTGGAAGGCGAGTTCCTCATTGCCCGCCATCGCGAGCGTCCGCGTCCACAGTGGACCAACGGCCCGGCGAAACTGGCGCAAGCTCTGGGGATTGACGGCTCTCTCCACGGTGCGAACCTTTATGAGCCTGGCGGGGTTATCAGCATCGAAGATGCTCCCCCGATTCCTGTCTCGGCCATCGCCATCGGTCCACGCATCGGCTTAGGCAAGACGCCAGAGCCATGGTTGTCCGTGCCCTGGCGCTACTGGATTGAGGGCAATACATTCGTCAGCAGATAAGGGGACAGGGACGCCAGCGGGATCGCCTCTCTGATCCCTGATCCCGGATAGAGGAGAACGCATGAAGTTACTTGACGGGAAGAACGCGCTAATTTTCGGCATCGCCAACAAAAACTCGATTGCCTGGGGTATCGCGCAAGCATTGCATGCTCATGGAGCAAGTGTTGGTTTCAGCTACGGGCTAGAGCAATTGGAGCGTCGCGTACAGCCGCTGGCCGATTCGCTCGGCGTCACGTTCGTCGAAAAATGTGATGTCACCGCGGCAGACGAAGTCGACGCCGTCTTCGCCAAAGCGCGCGACCACTTCGGCCATCTTGACATCCTGATCCACTCGGTTGCCTACGCGCCCCAGGAAGCCCTCACGGGCCGGTTTGTCGACACCCGACGCGACGACTTCCGTGTGGCGCTCGACATCAGCGCTTACAGCCTGGTCGCCCTAACCCGTGGCGCGCTGCCCCTGATGGAACATGGTGGCAGCGTGCTCACCATGACCTACTACGGCGCCGAAAAAGCCGTGCCGCACTATAACGTGATGGGTGTTGCCAAGGCAGCGCTGGAGGCCAGCGTTCGCTACCTGGCTGCCGACCTGGGTCCCCAAAACGTGCGCGTGAATGCGATCTCGGCCGGCCCGATCAAAACCCTTTCGGCCGCGGGCATTGCCGGCTTCCGCAAGATACTACATTACGTCGAAGAGCGCGCCCCCTTACGCCGCAACGTTGACCAGAATGAGGTCGGCAACACCGCTCTGTGGCTCTGTAGCGACCTGAGTAGCGGCGTTACCGGTGAAGTAGTGCATGTGGATGCAGGCTACAACATTCTTGGCATGCCCGAGCCGCCAGAATCGTGGGAGTAATAAAGTTGACAGCCGCCGAGAAACGGCTATACTGAAATCAACGTTAAAATAGCTTACTCTTATCCAGAGCAGCGGAGGGACCGGCCCGATGAAGCTGCAGCAACCCCCCGCGTGGGAAGGGTGCTAACTCCGGCAGCAAGAAGCTGGAAGATAAGTCGTTGATGGGAATCCGAATTGCCAACAATAGCCTCTTGCCAGCCAGGGGGCTTTTTTTTGTCTTCTCCCTGGGCCACTCGTCCGGATAAGAATCTCTTTCGGAGGTATTAGAATGAGCACGAATTTCATGACGTCGCCGAAGCTCCTGTTCACCTCAGAGTCGGTGACTGAGGGACATCCAGACAAAATGTGCGACCAGATCAGCGATGCTGTTTTGGACGCGATGCTGGAGCAGGATCCGCAGGCGCGCGTGGCCTGCGAGGCGGCGGTGAAGACCGGTTTTGTCATGGTCATGGGGGAAGTAACAACCTCAGCCTTCGTCAATATCGATGAGCTGGTGCGCCGCGTGGTCTCCGAGATTGGCTACGACAGCAGTGAGAAAGGTTTCGATGGCAACACCTGCGGCGTGCAGGTAGCCATCGCGTCGCAAAGCCCGGACATTGCCCAGGGCGTCGACGTTGCACTGGAATATCGCAACAACGGCGATGAAGACGCCGAAATCAACGCCATCGGGGCGGGCGACCAGGGCATGATGTTTGGCTTTGCCTGCACCGAGACCGAAGAGCTGATGCCGCTGCCCATCTCCCTGGCGCACAGGCTCACCCGCCGTCTGGCTGAGAAGCGCAAAGACGGCACGCTGCCCTGGCTGCGGCCCGACGGCAAATCGCAGGTTACCGTCGAGTATCACTACGGCCGGCCGGCGCGCATCCATACCGTTCTCGTCAGCACGCAGCACGCGCCGGAGATCGACAATCAAGAGTTGCGGCAGGCCGTGATTGACGAGATCATCATGCCCGTCCTTCCCGAGGAGTTGGTCGACGACGATCTGCACATCTACATCAATCCGACCGGCCGTTTCGTCATCGGTGGCCCGATGGGCGATGCCGGCCTCACCGGGCGCAAGATCATCGTCGACACCTATGGCGGCATGGGGCGGCACGGTGGCGGCGCCTTTAGTGGCAAGGATGCAACCAAAGTCGATCGCAGCGCTGCCTACGCGGCGCGCTGGGTGGCCAAGAACATTGTCGCCGCCGGCCTTGCCGAACGCTGCGAAATTCAGGTCGCCTACGCCATCGGTATCGCCCACCCGCTTAGCATCAACGTAGAGACCTTCGGCACTAGCCAGCTACCTGCCGCGGCTCTGGTGCAGATCATCGAAGAGACGTTTGATCTGCGCCCGGGCGCGATTATTCGCGACCTCGACCTGCGCCGTCCGCTCTACCGCCAGACGGCTGCTTACGGCCATTTTGGGCGCGATGACCTCGACCTGCCGTGGGAGCGGACAGACCGCGTTGCTATCCTGCGCGAAAAGGCCGCTACATTCGAGGTGACTGCACCCAACGTTCCGTAATCAGCTCTGCAATCGCTTGCTTAGGGGCAGTTGATAGCTGCCCCGGCAGATTTGACGGGCTGGCCCGGCTACGCTAGAATAATCTATCTTGTGGCCGGGCCACAATTTTTTGTTGTCTACCGCACGAAATCGGATGTCACTGTAGCATCCGTTTTCCGCCGGCGGGGTAGGAAGAAAAGGTCTTCCCTGTGTTTGAATCGTTAGGCAATCGCCTACAAACAGTCTTTGATGGTCTGCAGCGGCGCGGCAAGCTCACCGAAGCCGATGTCGATGCTGCCATGCGCGAGGTCCGCCTTGCGTTACTTGAGGCCGACGTCAACTTCAAGGTCGTCAAGCAATTCGTCGCCCGCGTGCGCGAGCGCGCCGTCGGCGGCGAGGTCATGCGCAGCCTGACGCCGGGCCAGCAGGTGGTCAAAATCGTCCACGAAGAGCTGATCCGCACGCTCGGCG
>JAVVFG010000397.1:0-3530 GCA_032260445.1 Anaerolineae bacterium
GATCTGCGCAAGATCATCGACGCCCGGCTCGGTAAAGAACAGGCCGTGCTGCTCACAGTGGCCGACGACGGCGACCGGCGTGTAGCGTTTGTAGTAGGGCCGGTCGAGTTCCTCGGCGTAGGCCTGGCCGCATGCTGCGCACGACTGCTGGCTCTTCTCGACGAGCGGTGGTCTGTCCGGCTTGCCGCTTGCATTGCAGGTATGCGCGGCATACCCAAGCTCGTGGCAGTGGGTGCAAATGCGCACCCCAGGACCGCTGGCCTCATGCCGCAGGATGGTCGAATCGACCACGAGAACCGGCCCGCAGGCACAGCGGCGCTGCGCCCCATAGAGGACGAAGCGCAGCGGCACCAGCACGCGGCAGGTGGGGCATTGTGTCGTAAACAGCGGCGCGAGCTCGGCTTCGAGGGCCGACATCAGCGTCGTGAAGCCACGCTCGAGCGCGGGCAGCGGCACCGCCGAAAGTGTCGCCCGTGCCTGGAGCACGGGGATGGGATCGATATCCACGCCAATCACGTCGGCACCGAGGCGGATGGCCTCGTGTAAGGTCGTGCCGCCGCCCATCATCGGGTCGAGCACGACTTTTCCGTCGAGCCCGCCGGCCGAGTAATAATCCTGCCGCTCGGGATCAGTAACCAGGTGCTTGAGGATGAGGCGGAAGGTACTACCACAGCGCCGCGCCCACCACTTGTGCATGTAGGTGTTCGGCCGGTAATGGTGTTTGTTATAGCTTTCGAGACGCGCGATATCGTTGGCAAAAGCCACGTCGAAGCAGTCGTCAATAGGCAGCGAGGCAGCCGCCGCGGAGAAAGGGGAGGCAGCCCGCGTATCTGGGTTGGGCACGTGGTCTGTCCTGACTCTGGTCAATGGCGCGGTGAGGAGGACCGGGAATGTTGCGACCTGTCGCTCCCTCAGGGGCGCAGCCATTGCGTGAGATGGAAACGCCTGCTGATTGTTCCGCAGTCCTGTCAAAGATGCAAGCCGATCCTTTTGATTCTGGTATACTTGCTGCAAGATCCGGCAGCCGGATAACTTGATCTTTCATCTGGCGGAGGCCACGCTGGCGTGCGTGGAAAGCGATGTCCCCAGTCCAACAATTCGCGAGTGAAGTTGCCGACAACGTCGAACAGGTAATCATCGGCAAGCGGGAGGTGGTCGAGCTGGCCCTGGTCGCCCTCTTGTGCGAAGGCCATATCCTCTTCGAGGACGTCCCCGGCGTCGGCAAGACGATGCTGGCGCGCTCGCTAGCGATTTCGCTCGGGCTGGAGTTTAAGCGACTGCAGTGCACGCCCGACTTGCTCCCAAATGACGTGACCGGCGTCTCCGTCTTCGACCAGCGCAGTCGTGAGTTTATCTTTATTCCCGGCCCCGCCTTTACAAACGTCTTGCTGGCAGACGAAATCAACCGGGCGACGCCGCGTACGCAGTCGGCGCTGCTTGAGGCGATGGGCGAGCGGCAGGTGACGGTGGATGGAGTCACGCGTACGTTGCCGCGCCCCTTTTTCGTCATGGCGACGCAGAACCCGATCGAGTATGAGGGCACCTTCCCCCTGCCCGAGGCGCAGCTCGACCGCTTTTTCATGAAGCTCAGTCTGGGCTATCTCGACGAGGCGACCGAGAGCCAGATGCTGCTGAATCTCGGCCGGGAGCACCCCATCGACCAGTTAAGACAGATCGCGGCGGATAGCACTGTGCCCGACCTGGCGCGGCAGGTGTGGGAGGTGCACATCGACGAGACGGTACGCAACTACATCGTGCGCCTGGTGGGCGGGACGCGCCGCCAGCCGGAACTGATCCTCGGCGCCAGCCCGCGCGGCAGCCACGCCCTCTATCGCGGCAGCCAGGCCTATGCCGCCGTACACGGGCGCGATTACGTGCTGCCGGACGACGTCAAGCAGCTCGCGCCCGCTATCCTCGCCCATCGCTGTATCCTCCACCCGGAGAGCGCTCTGCGCGGCACCACGGTGCAAGATGTGATCGCGCGCCTGCTCGAAGAGACGCCTCTGGAAATCGGCCAGCTGTAGCCGCCCATGAGCGAAGTCAGCCTGCTCATTCTGATTCTGATTGTCCTGGCGCTGCTGCTGCAGCTGGACTTTGTCTTCTACATCGTCTACGTCATCGGAGCTATCTTTCTCTTTTCGCGCTGGTTTGCGCCGCGGGTTTTCCGTCAGCTAAAGCTGGAGCGTATGTTCACAGATCACGCCTTCCTGGGGGAGCGCATCCGGGTGACCCTGCGTCTGCACAACCGCGGGCGGCTGCCATTACCATGGCTGCAACTGAGCGAAAGCGTCGCGCCCGAACTGGCAGGCGGCAGCGGTCATGCGTTCGCCCTCTCCCTTGCCGGTCGCGAGAGCCGCGACATCCACTACGACGTGCAGGCGACGCGGCGCGGCTATTACCAATTGGGGCCGCTGCACATCCGTAGCGGCGACCTCTTTGGCTGGTCGGAGGAGCGTGCCGAATCGGACCCGAGTTACCTGACCATCTACCCGCGTATTATCCCCCTGACGCAACTCGGGCTCCCCTCCCGGCTCCCCTTTGGGACAATTGCCAGCCGGCAGCGGCTATTCGAAGACCCGGCAAGGCCGGCCGGCGTGCGCGATTACCATAGCGGGGACAGCCTGCGGCTGATCAACTGGAAAGTCAGCGCCCACCATAACAACCTGGTCGTGAAGACGCTGCAGCCCGCTATCTCCTTGGAAACGTTCATCCTGCTGAATCTCAATGCCGACGAGTATAGTGCGCAGACGCGGTACAGCGCGCCAGAGTGGGCAATTGAGATAGCCGCCTCCGTGGCGGCGCATCTGGTCGAACGGAAGCAGGCAGTTGGCCTGGCGAGCAACGGCCTCGATCCCTTACGCCAGCTCGCGGGACGCTCGGCGGCGGGTTTGCCTTTCGACGAGGTGACCGGCCGATTGCTGTTGGCCAAAGATAGCGACGCCGCTTCGTCCATGCTGCCGCCGCCCATCCTGCCGCGTGCGGGGCGGGCCCACCTGATGAACATTCTCGAGCTCCTGGCGCGCGTCGAGGCACGCCGTACGGTGCCTTTCGCCGTCTGGGCATCACGCGCGACGCTGCATCTGGGCTGGGGCGTGACCATCCCGGTGATTACGCCGCACGCCGGCGACCAGACGTTCCAGGCGCTGCATAGGCTGGTCCGCAGCGGCTACAACCCGGTGCTCATCGTCACCACACCTGTGCTGCACTTCGGGCAGATACGGGAGCGCGCGCGGCAACTCGGCTTCACCGCTTTTGAGATCGCGGGGCGCGCCGATCTCGCCGCCTGGCGCCGCCCCCATTTCGCCGGTCTCCCGTGAGCGCGATCCACGAGCCTGCGCCGTTCTACGCTGATCGGGCACCCTTGCGCCCGTGGCTGCTGGCGGCGCTGGCCACAGCCCTCCTCACGGGCCTGGCGGTCTTCCTCAGCCTGATCATGCCTCGCCCCTACTGGCGCTGGCTTCCCGCAGTCGCCTTCGCCGCGGCGATTGAGGGGATCTACACGACACACTGGCTCAACGCTCCGGAACGTC
>JAVVFG010000398.1:0-3460 GCA_032260445.1 Anaerolineae bacterium
CTCGGTCTACACGGTGCTGCAGGCCAGCCGCCGCTCCTGGCGCATCGGCCAGACACGGCCGGTGAAGGTCTACTACTTCGCCTACAGCGACACCATCCAGACCGACGCCCTCTACCTGGTCGCAGCCAAGGTCGCCGCCGCCCTGCGCGTCAACGGCGACACGGTGGCCGACGACAGCCTGGCCGAGCTGGACGAAATCACGGGCAACGACATCGTAGCCACCCTCGCGCGCATCGTCACCGGCGAGACGCAGCTGGAGGCGGGGCTTACAGCCAAAAACCTGCAGCAGGCCTTTGCCGAGGCCAACGCCAGCATCCGGCAGGCGAACACGATTATCGGGGAGTACGAGGTGCTTGACGACGCCAGCGAAGCGGCCAGGGAAGAGGAGGCGCCGGCCGAAATAGTTACGATGCCGGAACCTGCTTCGCAGCACGGATCGCAGCAATCGCTGGTCTTTGGCGCTGGCGAAGTCGGCCGGACTCTGTACCCGCTACAAACCGGTGTCACACAGTCTGCGCACCCAGATGGGAAGGCCAATGGGGCGGCGCCCGCCCGCGGCCTACAGGCACCGAAAGAGAAGGACGCGGATGGCAAAATCAAAGCGCCTCCCGTTCCCCGGCCGCGATTGTTGCTGAACCAGTTGCATTCAGGATAGTGGAGAGAACCATCACTGTCCTTGACCTCGTTTCGGTCTCGGCATATGGTCTGTGTCGAATCCCGGGAAAGGACGATCCGTCCAACATCCGCGGCAAGCTCGATTGCGCCAGCCGAATAGCTCCGCCACAATAATCAACGAAAGGTGGGCACCTGCCGAATTCACGGAGGAGAGATTCCCGGAGTAGATCGATCTCAATGACTTGGCTAATAGTGGTAACCGGACGACCAGCTGCAGGGAAGTCAACATTGGCAACTTGGTTGGGAAAGGAACTGCAGTTTCCCGTCATCAGCAAAGACCGCATCAAAGAGGTCTTATTCAATGAACTTGGCTGGCGAGACCGCAAATGGTCCAAAACGCTTGGCCGAGCGAGTGTAGAGTTAATGTATTACTTCGCTAAGACTCAACTCGAAAATGGAAACTCCGTGATTTTGGACAACGCATTTCATCCTGACCTGGCATCACCTAAACTGCGGGCCCTTGAAAGTCAGTATAAGGTTCATACCCTGCAGATTATTTGCGAGGCCGATGGCGAGGTATTGTTTGATCGCTTTAAACGTCGTGCTGAGTCGGGGATACGCCATGATGGACATGTAGATATGCAGGCATTGGACGAACTCAAGGCGCATCTAGAGCAAGAACGGCCCTTAAAGCTCGATATCGGGGGTCACGTGATTCGAGTAGACACTACCGACTTTGCAGCGCTGCGCTACGAAGTCTTACTGGACCGAGTCGTAGCCATGATGGAGGCCATCGCTTAAACGTAACGTGCTCTCAATAGTACATGCCGTTGATCCCAAAATCGAGCAGCTGCTGGATAGCTTACTCCACCAAATGGAGCGAATCCTAGACAAGAACCTTATCGGACTATACCTCTATGGATCGCTCGTGAGCGGGGATTTCGATCCTGACATTAGCGACATTGACTTGTTAGCTGTCACGTCATGCGACATTGGTGGCAAGGAATTTGAGCAGCTACGCCAGATGCAGAATGATTTGGTTGCCGACAATCCCAGATGGAAGAACCGTATTGAAATACAATATCTTTCGGCCGGTGGCCTACACACGTTTAAAACGCGGAGTAGCCAGATCGCCGTTATCAGTCCTGGTGAACCATTCAACTTGAAAGAGGCAGGCATTGATTGGTTAATCAACTGGTATCTCGTGCGCGAACAAGGTCTGGTGCTTTTCGGACCGAACCCGCAAACCATCATTCCCTCGATTTCCAAAGAGGAGTTTCTCCAGGCGTCACGAGAACACACGCACTATTGGGTTCAATGGGCAGAACGACCCCGCGATCGAAAGGGACAATCCTACGCTATTTTGACACTATGCAGAGCGTTGTATACCGTCTACCGTGGGGAGCAGGCTTCTAAAAGACAAGCAGCATTCTGGGCGCAGAAACGATTTCCACAATGGGCTTCACTGATTCAGAATGCTCTCGCTTGGCGCAAGTTAACGGTCGAGGGGGACCTTGCGGGTGAGACGCCCTTCTCTGAAACTGTACAATTCATCCGTTTTGCCGTAGACCGAATCGAGCGGGTTAGTACCAGGAGGAGCGGTAGCTAAGAGAAACGGGATGACTTGACGTCAGAGTACTTGACCTGACGCCGCTTTCCTATCAAAACTTCTTCCTTCTTTCCCTCCCTTCACGGAAAACAACATGAATCAACATCTGCAAACGGCACAGGCCGGCGATCTGCCGCGCCTGCTCTTCCAGTCCTTGGTTCCCACCGACAAGGGTGACGGCATAGGCCGGGCGACAGGGACGGCCGGCAGGCGCTGGCCCGTTCTCCAGCCCTCTCTGGAAGGCGCCGCCCAGCTTGTGCGCGCTAACGGTCTTTACGAGACACCGCGCGAAGCTGCTGAGCTGGCGTTGGTCAGGCTCCCGGCCGGCTGGCCCTTCCGTGCCGTCTCCCCTTCCCCTACCGGCCTGGCCTGCAGCTGCGACGGCTGGCCGCCGGCGATCCGTGCTGGACCAGGCGATGGCCTTTACTGTGCCGACATCCTCGCTTACCTGCTGGCCCTCTATCTCGGACGCCGGTTCTCTCCCCTCCCCTGCTCCGCGGAAGAACTGTGGCAAGCAGCCCTGGAAGAGCTGCGGCTGCAGATGACCAAAGCCACATTCAACCAATGGTTGCTTGGCAGCGCCGCCGTGCTCGAAGCAAGCACCCCCCTTTCCTTGACCGTCGCCGTGCGTAACCGGTATGCCCGGGAGTGGCTTGCCCATCGTTTGCACAGCGTCATCGTGCGCACGCTGGCTGCGGTCGCCGGTTACCGGGTGCAGGTCCGTTTTGTTGTGTTGTAATACTATGCGAAAGAGCTAGAGGATTGAGCCACAGGATGTTACTAAAGGTCCTCTAGCTCTCACTCTACCCTCTAGCTCGATAAGGAGACGCCATGTCTACCCAGACCTCCCCCACTAGAGTGCGCATCCATTCGCACATGACGAAATCGCGTTTCTTGCACATCGAAGATGCCCTCAGCATAGGCAAGATACGCCTCTTCGCCGGCGCATACCGCCGCAGCGAAGACAGTCTGCAGCAGCACACGGCGACCCGGCTCGCCTGGCATTTCCTCGACATCGCCGATGCGCGGATCATCTTTGCCGCCCTGGCTTGGGCTGAGCCGGACTTTTCCTATCGCGAATACAAGGGCACGCCCCTGGACAGCGGCGGCGCCGTCAGCCGGGTGCTGTCGGTGCAGGTCAAGGGCGACAACGTCTACGTCGAGCTGAAGCGCGGCCCCGGCAAGCTGACACCCACCGGCGCCGTCACCCCGGCTGGCAAGGTCACCGTCGAGGTT
>JAVVFG010000399.1:0-3416 GCA_032260445.1 Anaerolineae bacterium
GGCTGCCCCGCTTCCGCGCCACCATACACCGCTACCGGCTGCTCCGCGCCCCACAGGTTCATGGCCACACAGCGTGTGTTTGCTGGCGCACCGCGATTGGCGATCAGCGGTAGCTCTGGCATAGAGGCTGTCACCGCCGGGCAATCCGCGCTCAGCGCCACACCGCTCTCGCGCACCCAGCCAGTCGCCCCGGCTTGCACGACGATCTCGATCCACTCGCCTTGCCGTTGCAGGCCGTCGGCCCAATGGTTGCGACCAAGCCGCCCGACCTGAGCTGCATTCGCACTGGGCGCGGCATAGACCAGCGGCAGCGCATCGTCCGCAACAAGGCCGTTCTGGACCACCACGCAGCCCGTTACCGGCGGTGCCGTGGGCAGGCCGGCGATAGGCAGATCGGCCGCTTGCGGCTGCAGCCCGGCGCAGGGAGCGTTCGTTCCCACCGACGACCCCCAGATCCAACCGGTCCTCTCTGGCGCCACGGCAATTTCATACCAGCCATTTCGCCAGCTAACGGCGTTCGCCCAATGGTTGCGGCCAAGACGGCCGATGGCTTCCGCCTGTACGCTGGGCGTTGTGTACACGACCGGAAGCTGCTCGTCGGCGACCCGGGCATTCTGGTAGACGACACAACTCTCCGTTGCCGCCGCCGGCGCTGGTGCGCCGATCAGCGGCAGCTCTTCCTGCGCACCGGCCGCTTGAGCTGTATCCGTCGCCAACGGCGTTGTCGGGGCGACCTCAGCCGTCGTCCCGCCGCTCTCGCCGCCGGCCGGGCTACTGTCCACTCCATCTGTTGCTTCCACCTCTGCGGTCGGCGGCAATACCGCTTCGGGAGCGACGACGAGCGGCGCGCGGTCACCGCCGTTTTCTGCACGATCACGGCAGGCTGTCACGACTGTCGTGGCAGCGATCAACGAGAAAATCACGAGCTTCTTGGCGACAGATGGCCTCATTTTTGCTCTCACCTGTTGGAACCCTCCGTTGTCGCTAGAATGATACACCAAGTCGCGTGCCTTGTCTGCGCTGTTCCCCTTTAATCGCGGCTATCCGCCCCCGGCAGCAACAAGCCCCAGGGTCATGCCTGAGGCTTACTTCTTGAGGACACGCTAAGAGCCGCGTGTCTTCTCGCTTTGGTCAGTGCGTTCTTGTTCAGGGTGCCGCCCCCGAGAAGCTAGTCCCGGCGCCAACCAGATGAAACCAGCGCACGCGCTCGCCAGGCAGCAGCGCCGAGCCAACGACAATCAGCAGGGGCCAGAGATAGGCAATCAGGCTCGCTTGCACGGCCGGCGCGTTGCGCAGGGCCGTAAAGTACAGAAAGTGGTAGCCAAACAGCCCACCCATGCCCAACGCCCACACGCGCGCTGGCAGACGGAAGTGGGCCCGGACGCTGCCGCCACTGCGCCGCACAAAAGCGAGCCCCAGCAAAAAGACGAGGGTAAAGGCCATTGCTGTGAGCTGGAAGGGAGGCACGCTCCCGGCCAACGCGGTCAACGAGGCGAACGTCGCCCACAGCAGGATCGCCGTTACCCCGACGGCCGTCGCGCGCGTCACACTGGCGATTGGCAGCGGGCGTTTTGCATCACGATGCATCTGATCGTTCGTGGCCGGCGCAGGTTACCCTATCGCGGCCAATCTGCGTGAGTCGCACAATCCTATGCGCTCAAGCTGGCTCTGTCACCTCATCCAGCCGCGGAAAGAGCGGCGCGCCGCGGCCGACCACCGCGCCCGGCTGCAACTCTCCCCACCCCAGGCCATCGGCCAGCTGCATCGGTGCCTGCCAGCCCAACCGCTGCCATAACAGCGCCATCCGCTCGGGCAGCACCGGCGCGAGAAGCACGGCAGCAATGCGCAGCGCCTCGGCCGCCGTGTACAGGACGGTAGCCAGCCGTTCCCTGTCCCCTGCTTTTGCCAGTTCCCACGGCGCTGTCTGCTCCAGATAACGGTTGATTTCCCCGGCGAACTCGACGACGTCGGCCAGCGCCTGGTTTAGCGCCAGCGCTTCCACCAGCACGCGCACGGCCGGGATGAGCTCTTCTGCGCGTCGCCGCAGCGCCGTGTCCAATGGAGACGGTGTACCGGGTGCCGGCAGTTGGCCGTCGCAGTAGCGGGCGATCATGTGCGTGAGGCGGTGCAGCAGATTGCCCAGATTGTTGGCCAGGTTGCCGTGGTAGCGCTGCGCGAGGCCACTTTCACTGAAGTTGGTATCACGCCCCAGCGTCATCTCCCGTAGCAGGAAGTAGCGAAAGGCATCAACGCCATACTTATCCGCCAGATCGAGCGGTTTGACTACGTTGCCCAACGACTTGGACATCTTTTCCTCACCCATAATCCACCAGCCGTGGGCGAAGATCTGGCGCGGCAGCGGCAGACCGGCAGCATGTAGCATCGTCGGCCAGTAGACACTGTGGGTAATGAGGATGTCCTTGCCGATGAGATGGAGCACCTGCGGCCACAGCCGCGCGAAGCGTTCCTCATCCTGCAGATAGCCCGGCGCCGTGACGTAATTGAGGAGCGCATCGAACCAGACATAGGTCACGTAATTCGGGTCAAACGGCAGCGGAATGCCCCAGTTCAGGCGCGCTACCGGCCGCGAGATGCACAGATCGCCGAGCGGCTTTTGTAGGAAACCCAGCACCTCGTTGCGCCGCGTTGCCGGCCGGATGAAGTTCGGATTCTCCTCGATCGTGGCAATCAACCAGGATTGGTAGCGGCTCATGCGAAAGAAATAGTTGCGCTCCGCAAGCTGCTCAACCGGCCGCCCGCAATCTGGACAGTTGCCGTCGACCACATCCTTCTCCGTCCAGAAACGCTCGTCAGGCACGCAATACCAGCCGGTATAGTCATCCTGGTAGATATCGCCCTGCTCCCACAGCTGCTGCAGCACGGCCTGGACGACGCGGCGATGGCGCGGCTCGGTAGTGCGGATGAAGTCGTCTGGTTCGATGTACAGCCGCTGCCACGCCTCCTGGAAGCGCACGACCATCGCGTCTGCCTGCGCCTGTGTTGAAACATTGTGGCTCTGTGCCGCGCGCTCAACCTTCCAGCCATGCTCGTCGGTGCCTGTAAGGAAGAACGTCTCGCGGCCCCACAGCCGGGCATAGCGCGCCAGCACATCGGCCAACACAGTCGTGTAAGCGTGCCCCAGGTGCGGTTCGTCATTCACGTAATAGATGGGCGTCGTCACATAAAACGGTTCGTTAGTCATCGCGTCACTCTCCAGAAACAAAAACGACCTCCCGTTGGGGAGGCCGTGGCAGACAAATACAGAAGGTAGCGCCTACTCTATCCCCAACGCAGCCCAGCCGAGACGCATCATCGCCTCGGCGCCGGTCATCAACATTCCGGAGAGAACAGGAGTTACCGTCTTCATAAGCAACATTATACGGAAGCGTAGGCGGCGCCGTCAACTGGGAAGTTGA
>JAVVFG010000400.1:0-3392 GCA_032260445.1 Anaerolineae bacterium
CTAGCAGTCCAGCTGACGGCTGCTACGCGGACCCGCGCAGGGACTAGAGACGGAAGAGGTAACGCCAGAGGCCGGGCCGGCGCAGGTAGGAGATGTGATCGACGATGCGGCCCGGGCGGAAGCCGAAGGTGCGCAGAACGCTGTCGACCGGCGCGACGTCGGGAATGGAGAAACGATCCATGAGGAATGGGGTCACGGGCGGGTAGAGCCACCAGGACATGAGCACGCGGTTGACCGGGCGCAAGATACGAAGGTCTAGCGGCAGGGCTATGCGGCGCATGCCACCGGTGCGTATCACAAGCTGGGCCAGCTCGCGGTAACGAATGCGCTCCTCGCCGGCGATTTCGACTATCTCGTTTCTGAGATCCGTACGCGCCAGCACGGCGACGAGGCAGCGAGCCAAGTCCTCGACCCAGAGGGGCTGGAATGGCGTCTTGCCGCCTGCCGGCAAGACGAGCAAAGGCCAGCTCCAGGCAGCCAGACCGGCGATGACGTTGAGAAAACGGTCGTAAAGGCCAAAGGCCGTGGCCGAGCGGATGATGGTGTAGGGGAGCCCGCTGCGACGCACCAGCCGTTCTGTTTCGCCCTTGGCACGGAGGAGCGGGTAGAGTGAATTGGGATCGGCGCGCAGGCGGCTCATGACGATGAGGTGCTGCACGCCGGCACGGCGGCTCTCTTCGATCAACCGTTCGGTGCCTTCGACGTCGACGTGATGGAGCCGGCGACGGCGACCGCGCGCCTCGGCGCTGGCGAGATGGTAAACGGTGTCTATGCCGTTCAGCTCCTGGCGGAGCTGCAGAGGATCGTTGATGCGGCCGCTGTAAGCGCGGGCGCTATAGCCGTGTTCGTCCAGCCGGCGGAGCAGGGAGCGACCGATGAAGCCGGTGGCGCCGGTAACGAGGATTCTTTCTTCAGGCATGGTCGCCTATTGTAGCCCGCGCTGGCGCCAATGACAGCCCTCAGGCGCGGCGATATAATCGCGCTTATGCGCATCTGTCTGGTCGGCCCGACCTATCCCTACCGGGGGGGAATCGCCCACTATACGACGCTGCTGGCTCAGCATCTGGCTCAGGATCCAGAACACGAGCATCTCCTGATCAGTTTCTCGCGGCAGTACCCGTCCTGGCTCTATAAGGGCACGAGCGACCGCGATACGAGCCGCCACCCGCTGCGGACGGAGGCCGAGTACCTGTTGGACTCGCTCAATCCGCTGTCGTGGCGCCGCACGTGGCGCCGGATTGGCGCGTGGCAGCCGGATATCGTGGTCATGTTTTGGTGGGTCCCGGTCTGGGCGCCGGCGTGGTCGGTTCTGGGACGTGCCATCAAGCGCCTGCGGCCTGCGCCGCGGCTCGTCTATATCTGCCATAACGCGCTGCCGCACGAGGCAAGCCGCGTGGACCGGCTGGCGCTGCGCGCAGCGCTCAGCCCGGCCGACGGGTTGCTGGCGCATGCGAAAAGTGATGCGGCGGAATTGCGCCGGATTTTTCCGGGGAAACCGGTGGCTGTTAGCCCGCTTCCCACGTTCGCAGGCGTTGGTCGTACGCCGGCAGTGCTTCCTGTTTCTCTGCCGGCGGATAGGCCGCTCCTGCTCTTCTGTGGTTTTGTCCGGCCGTATAAGGGACTCGACGTGCTGCTAGACGCGCTCCCGGCCGTGCTGGCGCAGCAGCCGGTCCATCTGCTGGTCGCCGGCGAGTTCTGGGATGATGAGGAGGAATACCGCGAGCAGATCGGCCGGCTGGGTCTGGAGGCAGCGGTTACGATCGATAATCGCTATATTCCCGACGAAGAGCTCAGCGCCTACTTGCACGCTGCCGACGTGGTCGTCGCGCCGTACCGCGATGCGACGCAGAGTGCGGTGGTGCAGCTGGCCTTCGGGCACGGGCGGCCGGTGATTACGACGGATGTGGGTGGGCTTGCGGAGGCGGTAGAAGATGGGCGAACGGGATTGGTGGTGCCGCCGGAGGATGTGGGGGCGTTAGCGGGAGCGGTGAATCGCTACCTTAATAGGAGTTTGCGGCTGGAATTCGAGCAGAACCTACTCGATGCCCAACCGCGATTTGCCTGGCCAGCGCTGGTGGAAACACTGCTGCGAGATGCGGGAGCATAAGATAGAGCGAGCCAGACAACAAAAAGGGAGATGGGACGTCCCATCTCCCTTCTGCAGTAAAGCTTCTGGAAGTTAGTGGTTGTTACCTCCTTACGGGGCAACCTCCGCGCCATTGTAGTCTTCGCCGACCTGGCCAACGCTGGCAGCGGAAGCGACACGGGCAACGGCAACCAGCTGGCTGCCTGCCGGGCCTTCAACAATTACGCTACCACCGAATTGGCCACCAGCGTAGCCGAATTCAGCGAGGGCGGCCGTGTTACCAGTCACATCGGCATGCCCGGCCCAGGTGTTGACTTTCGCACCAGCAGCAATCGCAGGCAGTGAATGGACACCCACCTGGTTGCCATCCTTATCCAGGTAGCGAGCGGTCACTGCACCGGCGGCAAGATTGGAGCCTACGTTCTGGATAGCAATGTAAGTGCGCTGGCGGCCGCCAGGAAACCACTGGGACTCAGTCCAACGGACGTACGGGAGTGCCAGCTTCTGATCGCCTTCCGTGGCACCAACGAACGCTGTATAAAGACCAGTGCCATAGACCTTGCCGATGACGACGATGTCAGCACCAGTGCTGCTGATCGTAGCAGAGCCGCTGAAGTTCGACGTCATACCAGTCGCGGTACAGGCAACAAAGCTCTGCTTCGCGCCCGCAGGAATAACGGCATTCGCAGTCGCACCATTGCTGTAGTTGACAGTCACGGTGGCCGAGGCGCTCTGGCTCGTGTTCTGAACCGCATAGGCTGTATTCTGCCCACCAAAGGCTTCGCAGATGGCCGAAGGCATATAGACGGTGGTGCTGCCACCGGTGACACCCTCAAAGGCCGAAGCGTTCGTGTTGTTGGTGCCGAGCTCAAGCACGGACGCAACGATCGGGGCCGGGTTGGTTGTACCTGCCTCAACGGCGCTCACGACAGCCGAGCCATTGAATACAGAAGCGCTAATCGCGCTGAGTGCGCCCATGTCGAAGTATTTGGCTGCACCAGCCGGCAAACCATTGTGTTCGATCGTAATGGGCGCAGCGGCCGTGTTATCTGCATTGTAGAAGGTGATATCCAGGTCAACCGGGCCGCTGCTGGCATTCTGCACGGAGAACTTGGAGGTCGAGTTAAATTTGTTCTTCAAGACAGTGGCCAGAAGAACCTGAGGTGATCCGCTCTCGAATCCATTGGAGAGTGGGCGATTCTGAACAGCAGGATCGGCCGAAATCTGCACCAACGTGGCGACGACGGGCTGATCCGAGCTTAGGACGCCAGATCCCACAAAACCTTCGCCCACATCGTTTACATTG
>JAVVFG010000401.1:0-3364 GCA_032260445.1 Anaerolineae bacterium
TTTAACGCGAGCTCGTGGCACACCTACGCTTACAACTCTTCATGGCGCTTGATATACAGTTGCCGTGTCCCCGCCCCCGTTTCGGCTAACCGGATCAGTCGTAACGCTATCCAGATAAGGCCAAAGGTGAGACCGAAGTAGACGAACATCGCGATCAGCGTGCTGAGCTCAAGCACCATTGGCCCGGTGGCTGGTTCGGGCACAAGTCCAAAGAAAGGCCAGAGGAACAGGTCTGTGAGACCATAGACCAGGCTGGCAAAAGGCGTCAGCGGATTGGCGCCGATCAGTTTTAGCGCAAGCCGCAGGATGAGCGTTATCTCCAGCAGGCCTACCAGCAGCCACACCAGATTGGTAAACTTGTAGATAGCCGCATCAAGCTCGGCGCCCCGGTCTTCGACAATGCGCTCCCGCCTCTCAATGCCGCGGTCACGAATCACCTCAACTCGCTCGCGCCGGTCTACCGGCGCCGGCCCATCCGTCTGCACGATTTCCTCATGAATTTCCACGCGCGGATCAGTGTGGTTCTGCAGAGGTATAGCCATTCTCGTTACCTCCAATAGGGGACAGCAAGCTTACCCCTACGCTCACTGCGGCCGCCAAGCCAGGGCAGCCGGCACTACTCGAGCAACCTAAGAACCATTGTAATGATCGCCCTCCCCTTTTCTATGGGGCAGATCCCTAATCCCTTCGTCGAAATGACCCTACTAACAAGGCACTCTTCTGTGCACGCCTCCACATCTCGGTAGCCCTGCAACCCCAAGTGCCGAGCCTGGCTTCCTCCCACCTCCAGCTACTTGTATAATTACGATCGAGATGGGTGTGACAAAACTTTCGCCACTTAAGGAGCAAACGACCGCGATTCTAAGGAACGCGTCACGACAAAATGGTTCAAGTCAATCGCTATACGAATTATCGTCAAAAACATATAGAGAGCCGGTGGACCTAACGTGCTTGAGCGGCGGGTAAGGCAGGCCGGCGCAATCGCCGTTTTCTTGACCCTCGCTGCCATTTTCACTGGCATATGGCGTGGGCTGCGGCAGCCCGTCATCGCGAGAACCGGCCGGTTCGCGAACTGGTTGCGCCGTCCACTCTTCTATCTTTTCGCCAGTACCGGCTATTACGCTCTCTGCTGGCGCCTATGGCGTCCGTTCCCTTGGGCGCTCTCAGGCCGCTTCCGTGCCGTCTTCCTCACTCTCGGCTCCCTGCTCTACTTCCCCGGTCTCGCCCTGGTCCTGTGGGGCCGGCTGGAACTGGGTCGCATGTACAACGTCTCCAGCAGCTTCGGCGCCCATCTCTACGCCGGACACCGGCTGGTGACATCGGGCCCTTTCGCCTATGTGCGCCACCCTATGTACCTCGGCATTCTCCTCACCGCCCTTGGCGGCATTGCCCTTTACCGCACCTGGACCTTCCTCTTCCTCCTCACGCACTTTCCCGTTTTAATGGTGCGCGCTCGCCACGAGGAGCAGGCCCTGGCAGCCACCTTCGGTACTGAGTGGGACGCATATTGCCGGCAGGCCCCGCGCTGGCTGCCGCGCTGCAAGGAGAGATGAGATGAATTCGGTTACCCGCTTCTGGCACATCTGGCGCGCCATCCGACAAGAGCCGCCCGAAATCGAGCGCCTGCAACGCCGGCGAGCGGCTGATCTTGTCGCGTTCGCGCGTCACTTCTCACCATTCTATTACCGCCACTACCGCCATCTTCCCGCATCTGGCGACTATGCTTGGCACGACCTGCCGCCGGTAACCAAGTCGACGTTGATGGACCATTATGACCAATGGGCGACCGATCCCGCTGTCACCCGGGCTGGCGTTGACGCGTTCGTTGGCGATAAGACACTGGTAGGACAGTCGTTTCTGGACCGTTATGCCGTATTTGTGACTTCTGGTACCACCGGGACGCCAGGTATCTTTCTCCACGACGCGAAGGCTCTATCGGTCTACGACCAGCTATGGTTTTTGCGCGGCTGGCTGCCCTGGCAGGGATGGGCGCGCATCATGGATGTGCTACGGCCGGGCTTTGCCGAGGTATTTGTGGTCGCTTCGGGCGACCATTACGCCGGTGCGACCCAGTTCGAACGGCTGCGGCGGCGTTATCCCTGGATGGCTCGCCGGCTGCATAGCGTCTCGATATTACTCCCCCACACCGAGGTCGTATCGAAGCTGAACCTGCTGCAGCCAACAGTGCTTGCCACCTACCCAACCGCGCTTCCTCTGCTGTCTCGAGAACAACAGGACGGCCGGCTGCACATACACCCGCAGTTCATCCTCAGCAGCGGTGAATGGTTAATGCCGGCCGTCCGGCAGGAAGCTGCGGCAGCTTTCGGTTGTGCTGTCCGAGAAATGTATAGTTCGAGCGAATTCTTCTACATGGCCTTCGCTTGTGACCAGCGCCGCCTCCACGTGAACGCCGACTGGCTTCTTCTCGAGCCAGTCGACGGTGACTACCGGCCGGTTCCGCCCGGCGAGCTCTCCCACACGACGCTCATTACCAACCTGGCCAATCGTGTCCAGCCGATCATCCGCTACGACCTCGGCGACCGGACCGCCCTCGATGCGGAACCCTGCCCCTGTGGGAACAGAATGCCCACTGTACGCGTCGAAGGGCGGCGCGATGAGGTGCTGGCGTTCCGCCAGGATGGTGGCGCCCTCGTTCAGGTGCTGCCCATGGCGCTGGCCACAGTCGTCGAGACCACACCCGGCGTACGCCGTTACCAGCTAATTCAGGTCGGTCCCAAAACGCTGCGCGTCCGCTTGGAAGTACGGCCCGATGCCGAGGCTCCAAGCGTATGGAGAAACGTCACTGCCAATCTGCATAGTTTTCTTGCGTCTCAAGGGGCGTCTGGCGTCACCATCAACCAGGCGGAGGAGAGACCCCACCGTGATCCGCGCACGGGTAAGTTCCGGCAGGTCTGGCAGGAGATGAAGTCAGTAGCTGGAAGCGGCCCGCAGGCACCGGCTGCATAGACCGCATCACTCGTCATAGAGCGCAAGCACCGCCAGCACCCCGGCCAAATTCCGCCCCGATTCGCTCTCATCCTTGCTCACTAGCTCCACCACGATCGCCGGGATCCCCTGCCCCGCCAGCCAGCTGCTCGCATCGCCGCTGATCTCGTACGCCGTGAACGGGCCAACAGGGTAGCCGGCCGCCTCCCCATAGGTCGCCGCAAGCAGGCCAGAGCCGCCGTCCTCACCGCCACAGCTGCCCGGCACCACCAGGTCCGCCATGCTGTGCCAGAACACCACGGCGCGCGGCGCCAGCGCCTGCAGGTAGACGCGCAGCGCGCGCGTTTCCGGCTCCGAGAAAGCAGCGCTGCCCGGATCCACACTGCGCCCACCCCAGCGCGCTGTCGCCGACCAGTCG
>JAVVFG010000402.1:0-3328 GCA_032260445.1 Anaerolineae bacterium
GCGGGCGGTCGATGTCGTCGAGGGTGCGCCCCGCCTTTTCCGCGCCGCGCGCCAGATGCTCCAGCGCCTGATCGTTGTATTCGGGCGGCACACAATAGTTCAGCACCGCGCCATCGGCAATCTCGCCGGTCAGCTCCATCATCTTCGGACCCGTGGCACCAATGTAGATGGGCACGTGACGCGGCTCGCGCCGCCCGTGGATCACGTCAAGCTCGATGCCGTCGACCGAATGGAACTCACCGTGGAACGTCACGTTCTCCATGTTGAGCAGCCGCCGCATCACCTCGACCGTCTCGCGCATCGCCAGTAATGGCTTGCGCCGCTCGATGCCCACGTTCTTCGCCAGTGGATCCCACCACGCGCCGATGCCGCAGATGATCCGGTTCGGCGCTAGGTCGTCCAGCGTCAGGAACGTCGACGCCAGCAGGCCGATGTTACGCGTCCAGTTGTTGATCACCCCGCTGCCAACCTTCATGCGTTCTGTGTGCGCCGCAAACGCCGCCATTGGCACGATCGCGTCGCGCACCAGCCGGCTTTCTGCCTGCCATACCGCGTCGAACCCCTTTTCCTCGGCATACTTCACCAGCTCAATACCTTCATCCAGCGGGTGTGCATCCTGTAAATAGAGGGCAACGCAATCTTTGCTCATGGGAAACTACCTCCTCCTACTCCATATCTGGGGGTGTGGGTGAAACGCCGGGCGGTATCTGGCACAAAACGCACTTGCCAAATCCGGCGTTTTTACATAACATTAGGTAGAGTTGCGCTTCGTCCGGTGCCTGGCGCTGGCGAAACCGGGCTCCACTATTAACAGTGCCCATTGTAACGTGGATTCGTGCCAAAGGGAAATATCGCTGCCCGCATGAAACAAACGCGCGCGCGCCTCATGTTCTTCTGGGCCTTTGTCCTGTTTAGCATTGGCCTCATTTTCATCCTGATCCTGCGTCCAGACCTGGCGCCGGCCTGGACAGGGTTCGGCTTCTATCAGGCAGAGAGCACCGACCTGCAGCGGTCGCGCACGCTGTGGGATTGGCTCGAGCTCCTCCTTCCCTCACTCCTAGTGTTGTCGGGCCTCTTGTGGCTGGCCTGGGTGGCCCGTTCCACCGTCTATACGGCTGCATCCCGTGCCATCGTCACTGTGCAAGAGGCTGCCGCCACACGCCAGCGGCAGACAGCACTCGAAGCCTATCTCGCCAGCATGACCGAGCTGCTGCTCAAGAACGGCTTGCGCACCGCGCCGGCCGATGCCACCGTGCGTAGCGTCGCCGCCGCCCGCACCATGGCGGCCCTGCGCAGTCTGGACGGCGCCGGCCGTGGTCAGGTGCTCCAGTTTCTCTGCGATGCCGGTCTGGTCGGGCGCAATCGCACCATCAGCCTCCGTTACGCCGACCTTAGCGGCGCGCACCTCAAAGGAGCCAGACTCCGTACCGCCTACCTCTGGCTCGTTGACCTGCACGATGCCGAGCTGCGTAAAGCCGACCTGCGCGGTTCCGACCTGTGGCTCAGCAATCTTGCCGGCGCCGACCTGCGCGAGGCCAACTTACGCGGCGCCCACCTCGGCGGTGCCAATCTGTGTGGTGCTGACTTGCGCGGCGCCGACCTCCTCGATGCTAACCTGCGCAACGCTCGCCTCGATGGCGCCGATCTACTCGGCGCCCAGGTTCACCCCGACCAGCTCAACTGCACGCGCTCGCTCCTCCACACGCGGCTGCCCGTTAACTTCGAGCGAGTGGACGAAACCGCGCCTTCCCTCCTATAATCTTCCCATGGGCTGGCGGCGGGAGCGCCGCCTTTTCTCTGTCCCGCCCCATTGCCTACGCAAGCGCCCGCACAAGGAGGTTTTCATGGCCATTGTCTTCGACAACGTGACGCTATTCACCAATGACGAAAGTGCGCCACACGGCTTGCTTCTCGATGATGCGGCGGTCGCCGTCGACGGTACCACGATCGTCGCCGCCGGCCCGCGCCGAGCGATCGCCGCGCAGTTTCCCGGCGCCGCGGTCGTCGACGGGGGCGGGCGGCTGCTCATGCCCGGTCTCGTCAACGCTCACATGCATTTCTACGGCACCTACGCGCGCGGTTTAGCCATGTCGCGCCAGCCACGCGATTTCGGGCAGATTCTCGCCTGGCTGTGGTGGACGTTGGATAAGGCCCTCGACCTGGATGCCGTCTATTACAGCACCCTTCTGCCGGCGATCACGGCCGTGCGCAAAGGTGTGACCGCCGTTATCGACCACCATGCCAGCCCCAACGCCGTCGTTGGCAGCCTCGACCGCATTGAAGAGGCCCTTGCCGTCGTCGGCATGCGCGGCCTGCTCTGCTACGAGGTCTCTGACCGCGATGGCAAAGCGATCCGGGACGCCGGCCTTGAAGAAAACGCCCGCTATATCCGCAAATCACAGGAAGCGCGCGCTGCCGATCCTGCACACCTCTACGACGGCATGATCGGGCTCCATGCCAGCTTCACGCTCGACGACGACACGCTGCGCCAGGCTGTCGATCTCGGCGAAGAGCTGCAGCGTGGACACCACATCCATATGCTCGAAGGCTGGCTCGACGAAGAGGAGACAAAAGCCCGCTATGGCACCAGCGTCGCGCAACGCCTCTATGACTTTGGCATCTTCAGCCCGCGCAGCATTGCCGCCCATGGCATCATGCTCGGCGAGCGTGAAATGGACCTTGTCGCCGAACGGGATATGATCATCGCCCACAACCCCCAGTCGAACATGAACAACGCCGTGGGTCGCGCCGACGTCTTTGCCCTGCTTGAGCGGGGGGTAACTGTCGGCCTTGGCACCGACGGCATGACACCGGACATTAAGGTAGACACCCGCACCGGCTATCTACTCCACAAACACCACCTCAGCGATCCGCGCCCTGGCTGGACCGAATTCCAGCAGATGCTCCTCCACAACAACCCGGCCATTTATCGCCGTCTCACCGGCCAATTGATCGGCCAGATCGCGCCCGGTTTCCTCGCCGACTTCATCCTCGTCGACTACCATCCCCCGACCCCGCTCGACGGCGGCAACTTCTGGGGCCATTTCCTCTACGGCATCGCCGACGCCAACGTCTACATGACCGTCGTCAACGGCCGCATCGTCATGCAGGACGGGCGTCTCCCTGGCCTGGAGGCGGCTGGCCTCGACGAGGCGGAGATCGCCGCTGCCTCACAGAAGGTTGCGCAGCAGGTCTGGGCTCGCTTCCAGGAGCTGAGCAACTAGCGCAGGCGCCGCGGCTGGCCCGTAAACGAAAACCGCCGGCAGAATCTATCCCTGCCGGCGGTTCTTCCGTTTGGTTCTGCGGTGCGAGATCAACCCAGCGTCAG
>JAVVFG010000403.1:0-3312 GCA_032260445.1 Anaerolineae bacterium
ACGTCTGCCGTCCCTCTTTCATGACCCTGTTGACCGCCTCGTACAGCTCCTTGTCGCTGCGGAACCAATTGATGCCCACCACGGCAAGATCGTGCTCGTCTGTATCCGGCTTCTCAATGAACTGGGTGACAAACCCTTCATCGTCGACGGCGACGACGCCAAAGCTGCTCGGGTCGTCAACCTTCTGCACCGTAAAAACGGCGTCGGCGCCGGTCTCAAGCCCTTTCTTCTTGATCCCGGGATAGTCAGCCTCGATGATGCCGTCGCCGAAGGCCAGAACGACGTCTTCGCCATCCTGCAGGTAGTCGCGACAGAGCCAGACGGCATGTGCCTGACCCAGCGCTTCTTCCTGGATCACGAAGTGCGTGTCTAGATGCGGATAATGCTCGCGTATCCATGCTTCGATCTGGTCGCCCTTATAGCCGACGACGAAGATCACTTCGTCTGTCGTCAGGTCTTCCATCATGTCGAGAATATGACCGAGTACGGTGTTGCCGGCGACGTTCAGAAGCGGCTTGGGCCGGCTCCAGGTGTGGGGTCGCATGCGGCTGCCGTAGCCGCCGAGGAGAATAATCACTTTCATCTTTGTCTACTCCGTTGAATCAAGAAGCTGCGGTGCCTATGCAGCATTGTCGTCGAAAACGTCAAGGTCGAGCAGCGGCTCTCGCTCGTGCCACGGCCTGGCCTGTTCATACGCGTAGGCGACGTTCAGGATCACCGCCTCGTGGAAGGTCGGGCCGATGAGCTGCAGGCCAACCGGCAGCCCCTGGCTGTCGAAGCCACACGGGACCGAAAGCGCACAGGCGGCGCTGAGGTTCACCGGTACTGTCAGAATGTCGGACAGATACATCGTCAAGGGATCGTCGGACCGTTCCCCGATTGGAAACGCCGTGGTCGGGCTTGTCGGCGCGGCGATCACGTCAACCAGATCGAACGCAGCCTGGAAATCCTGCTGGATCAACGTGCGCACTTTCAGGGCACGCCCGTAATAGGCCTCGTAATAGCCGGCACTGAGCGCATAGGTTCCCATCATGATCCGCCGCTTGACCTCATCGCCGAATTGCGCGCGTGTCTCCATGAGGGTCGCAACGTAATCGTCGCCGAGCACGCGCGGCCCGAAACGGATCCCATCGTAGCGCGCCAGGTTAGCGCTCGCCTCGGCGGGCGCGATAAGATAGTACGCCGGTAGCGCATACGCGGTGTGCGGCAGGCTAATTTCGCGAACTGCGGCACCCAGCCGCTCTAGCTCGGCAATAGCAGCTTCCACCGCCGCCGCCACTTCGACGTCGATACCTTCGCCAAAATACTCGCGCGGGACGCCAATTCGGATACCGTTGATGTCCCCGGTCAGTGCTGCCTCGTAATCGGGAACGGGAGCGTCGAGCGAAGTGCTGTCGAGCTCGTCGTAACCGGCCGTGACCTGCAACATAGCGGCGCAGTCAGCTACGGTGCGTCCGAATGTGCCGACCTGGTCGAGCGAGGAGGCGTAGGCGATAACGCCGCGGCGCGACATGCGCCCGTATGTCGGGCGAATGCCGGTGACGCCGCACAGCGCGGCTGGTTGCCGCACGCTGCCGCCGGTATCGGTACCGAGAGCCCCATAGGCCATACGCGCCGCCACCGCAGCCGCGCTGCCACCGCTGCTGCCGCCAGGAACACGGCTCAAATCCCAAGGATTCCGTGTGGTCAGGTACGCCGAGTTCTCGGTAGAAGAGCCCATCGCGAACTCGTCTGTGTTTGTCTGTCCAAGAATGACGGCGCCGGAATCCTTCAGGCGCTCGACGACAAACGCGTCATACGGCGGGATAAACCCTTCGAGAATCCGGCTGCCGGCGCGTGTCTCTACACCCTGATTGCAGAACATATCCTTGATGGCAACAGGGACCCCGAGGAGGGGGCTGTCGTCTCCAGCCTGCCTGCGCCGGTCGGCGCTCGCCGCTTGCTCCAGCGCCATTTCGTCGGCAAGCGTTAAAAAGCTGCCAATGCGATTATCGAGCCGGACGATGCGGTTAAGGATTGCTTCGGTCACCGCGACGCTGGTGGTATCTCCGGCGCGGAGGGCATCACGAAGTTGGGTCAGGGTTAGCGCCGTAGCATCCATGTTGGTATCGTGCCCGGCGCCCTCAGGCGTCGAGCACACGTTGGATGAAGAACTGCTGGTCGGCTGTCAGAGGCGCGTTGAACAACGCGACCTGTGGCGGCAGTGAAGGACGTACCTCGTCGTCACGCAAGACGTTTTGCAGGGGAACCGCGTGAGCCGTGGGCGGCACTTGATCGAGATCGAGCGCCTCAATACTCGCTACATAGTCAAGAACTTTAGAGAGTTGCTCCCGGTACTGCTCGATTTCTGCTTCCGTTAGCGCAAGGCGCGCTAGGTGGGCAACTTTCTTTACGTCCTCGCGCGTCAGCGCCACAATCTCCTCCTAGGCAACGACGTCTTCGATTTCGTCGTCGGAAATCCCAAACTGCTCCTGGTACTCCTCTTCGGTCCAGAAATTCTCGGGAGCGGTCAGGCGATCGATATAGAGGACGCCGTCAAGGTGATCGATCTCGTGCTGGAGAATGCGAGCGTCCCAGTCATGGAGGCGGAGACGGATCTTCTTGCCGTGGCGGTCCTGCGCACGCACGCGAATGGCCTTGTAGCGGCTGACCTCGCCGAGATAGCCGGGGATGGAGAGGCAACCTTCGATACCATCGACGGTGTCGCGCGATTCCCAGACGATCTCTGGATTCGCGACGACGAACAGCTCGCGTGTCCCTTCGATATCGTTGCCCTCTTCGTCGACTTCGGGGAGCGTTTCGATGACGGCCACTCTTAATGGCTCGGCGACCTGGGGTGCTGCCAGACCGACCCCGTTGGCGGCGCGCATCGTTTCGATCATGTCATCGACCAGGGTCTGGAACTCCTCGCCGAATGAGGTAATGGCTCTCGCCTTCTGGCGCAAAACCGGATTGTTTGGCTGGATGATGTCTCTCACTGTCATAGATAGGCTGTTTAGGCTTCAGGCTCTCCCGGCGTTCGCCGGGGAATACGGCCTTGTTCTACCGCCTGCTGATAAACATCGAACATCAGCGCCAGCTCCTTGCGGCGGCGCTCCCCCTCTTGCCTCTGCTGTTGCCGACGGAGCTGCTCGCGGCGTTCGAAGATGTCCTGTTGTACCTGGCTGGGCTTCATCACACTTTCGAACGTGATGTCGGCAGTGGCCCCTGCGGTTTCGATATAGACATTACCGTAGTTAAAGAGAGTCGGCAAGAGACCAGGCCGGTCGGCGTTGACATTCTGCACGTTGCTTAACGGCGCCTGTTTGCGGC
>JAVVFG010000404.1:0-3307 GCA_032260445.1 Anaerolineae bacterium
GACCTGCTGGGCACGAGCACGTTCTATAATGATCCGGAGGTCTTCCCGCGCTACCAGTTGCTGGAGTCGCTGAACTATTACGGCGGTCCCGGCCCGCCGCCGGTAACCGGCAGCCGGCAATCGACGGTTTTGCTGCTGGGCTGGAGCGAGGAACCGTATCTGGAAGTCGGCCTCGAACAGCGCCCTGGTGACAACCCGGCAACCACCTTCTACATTCTGGAGATCCCGGTGACCGGCTTCACGGCGAGCGGCAGTGGCGTCGAAGTGCCGCTAGAGATGCTCAACTGGGAAATCTTGAACGAGAGCGGAATGTACCCAGCAGGCATTACCAACTTCTATATGCCGTACGGCTGGGTTGAGTTCGAATACGAACCGTGGCCCCTTTTTCACAACATGGACGTCACCGAGCTGGCGGTTGTGCTGCAATTCGAGGGCTCAACGTCGGGTCAGGCGCCGCCTGACGTTTCCCTTTGGGACTGGAACCAGGAAGCGTGGGTTCCGGTGCCCGACGTGGTATGGGGGAAGATGACTATCGGCGGTTTTGGCGCCTACCTCGGCGCGAACAACGAAGTGCGCATCCGCTTGCAGAATGATAGCGGTGACGTGAACATCCGCGCCGTTTATCCGGCGCTAAGCGGGAACCTGGAGTAGGTAGGTTCCGTCTAGTGGTAAAGGGCGCCGCACGGCTGGCGCCACGAAGTGACGAGAGCGATGGCTAGTATTATCGATATCCGCGGGCTAACAAAACGATACGGCGACCTCTTAGCCCTCGACGATTTGACGCTGCAGGTGGAAGAGGGAGCGGTTGTTGGCTTCATTGGGCCCAACGGCGCCGGCAAGACGACGACGATGCGTATCCTCACCACATTATTGCAGCCGACAAGCGGCGAGGCGTGGGTCAACGGCTACGAGGTAACGCGCGAGCCAGAAGCGGTGCGCGCGATGATCGGCTACATGCCCGATTTCTTCGGCGTCTACGAGGAGATGAAGGTCTGGGAATATCTTGACTTCTTCGCCGCCTGCTACAACATCCCGGCGGCGGTGCGCGGCGGGATGATCGACGACTTGCTAGCCCTGGTCGATCTCGGCCACAAGAAGGAGAGCTTCGTCGACGAGCTGAGCCGCGGTATGAAGCAGCGCCTGTGCCTGGCGCGCACGCTGACGCACGATCCCCGGGTGCTGATCCTAGACGAGCCCGCCAGTGGGCTCGACCCGCGGGCGCGCATCGAGATGCGCGAGCTCTTGCGCGAGCTGAAGCACATGGGCAAGACGATCTTCTTCAGCTCCCACATTCTTTCAGAGGTTGCCGACATCTGTACGAGCATCGCCATCCTCGAGGCGGGTAAGCTGGTCGCCTACGGCGATATGGACGAGATGAAAAAGCAGCTGCGTGCCCACCGGCTGGTCGAGGTGCGGTTGCTCGGCGAGCTGGCACCCTTACAGGAGCTCCTCTTGAGCACACCAGAAGTCGCTAGTATCCTTGCCGCGCCGGAGGTCGACTTGCCGCCCGATTCGCTCCGCTTTGACTTTACCGGCGACGATGCCGCCTTAAGCGCGCTGCTGGGTCGCCTTGTCGCTGCCCAGATCCCCATCGTTTCCTTCGCCGAGGTGACGGGCGACCTCGAAGATGTTTTCCTGCACGCGACGCAGGGGATCGTGAGTTGATACAATAGAGGGCGCTATGGCCGAAGTGTCGCAAGAAGAGCAACCCGTCCGCAGAGGCTTTCTGCGCTCGCTCCTGCAGAATCCAGTCACGGTGAAGGAGCTGCGGAGCCGCATGCGCGGGCGCCGCGCCTTTGTCCTCCTCACGGTCTACCTACTCTTGATGGGGCTGTTTATCACCGTGCTTTATGCTCTCTATAGCTCTGCCTCGCGCCAGGTCTATGGACCGGATCCGGCACAGGCAGGCAAGGCAGTCTATGGCGCCGTCCTTGGCGTCCAGGTGATCCTCGTCGTGTTCCTTGGCCCCGCCTTTACCGCTGCGGCGATTAGCGGCGAGAAAGAGCGGCAGACGTACGACCTGTTGCGGACGACGCTGCTGCCGGCCCCCGCGTTCGTATTGGGTAAGCTCATTTCGGCGTTGAGCTTCGTGTTGCTGCTCATTCTGGCGGCGCTTCCCCTGCAAAGCATCGCCTTCCTTTTGGGAGGCGTCTCCGGGCTGGAGCTCGCCCTCTCTGTGCTCCTGGTGCTTGTCTCGGCCGTCAGCTACTCGCTCCTCGGCCTGTTCTTCTCCAGTATGGTGCGTTCGACGCTCGCGGCTAGCGTCATCACTTTTGCCAGCTCACTCTTCATGACGCTTGGCATTCCGGCCCTCGCCATCGTCTTCATGCCGTTTATTTCCACCTATATGAGTTCGACCTATCGCCCCTGGCTGGAACTGGTCGCGGCTTACACCGGCCTTTCCTTGTCCTCGATTAACCTGCCGGCAGCGATTATCGTCAGCGAGATCTTCCTGTTACAGGAGGACGCCCTCTTTTTCTGGCAGGATACGGTTGGCGGGCGCACCGTCTGGCTCTTTTCCCCCTGGTGGGTCTATACCATCCTCGCCATCCTCGCATCCCTGTTCCTCTTCTGGGCAACCGTGCGCCGCGTCAGACGCATCCCGAACAGGTAGGGGGAATCATGGATAGGGAACACTTTGCCGCGCTGAGAGCCTACCTGCGCCGCTGGGAGCGACGGCGCCGTCTGCGCGATACTTTCCTGTGGGCGCCGCGCGGCGTGCTTGGCGGCTTGTTGATCGCCGCTGTCGTGGCGTCGGTGGCGCGCTTGCGCCCGCTGCTCGCCAACGACGAAGTGGCGCTGGTAGCGGCAGTGCTGTCTCTCGCCGGCCTGCTGGCGGCTGTGCTTGGCGTGTGGCTGCCGCGCCGCAGCCTGTTGGCGCAAGGACGCTTTGCCGACGCCGCGTTGCGCCTGCGCGAGCGCACGAGTACGGCGATTGAACTGGCCGCAGGCACGCTGGAAGCGCCGGCACATCTGAAAGAGGAGCAGCTCGTCGACGCCCTCCACGCGGCACAACAGGCCGACGCGAAGGCCGCACTCCCCTTGCCATTTCGCCGCCAGGACTGGGCTGTGCTGCTTGCCACCGCCGTACTCATCGGCGCAGCCGTCTACCTGCCCAATCCTCAGGGCGAAATCCTAAACGCGCAGCGCGCACTGCAGCGAGAGGTTGAAGAACAGGCAGACAGCCTCGAAGCATTGGTCGAGGAGATTGAGGAGAATGAGGCGCTGGCAGAAGAGCAACGAGAAGAGCTCGTCGCACCACTGACCGAGGCGCTCGAAGAGCTGCGGCGGGACGACCTGACGCGTG
>JAVVFG010000405.1:0-3233 GCA_032260445.1 Anaerolineae bacterium
GCGGCCGGTACTGCAGCGCCTCCGCCAGGTGCGCCGGCCGGATATCCTCCTCTCCTGCCAGGTCAGCAATCGTACGGCCCAGCTTGAGAATCCGGTGGAAGGCGCGGGCGCTGAGATTCATCTGGCGCATCGCGCTTTTCATCAGTTGCTTGCCGGTGTCGTCGAGGACGCAGATGCGCTTGACTTCGCTGGCGCCCATGTCGGCGTTGGCGTGCAGAGGTGTGTCCTTGAAGCGTTCTGTCTGGATGGCGCGCGCCGCTTCGACCCGGGCGCGCACCGCCTCTGAAGGCTCGCCACGCCGTTCGGCGGTCAGCTTCTCGAACGGCACGCGCGGCACATCCACGTGGATGTCGATGCGGTCCATAAGCGGGCCGCTGATCCGCTTCTGGTAGCGGGTGATCATCGCATTGCTGCACGTACAGGCATGGGTCGGGTCGCCGTAGTAGCCGCACGGGCAGGGGTTCTGGGCAGCGATGAACATGAAGTTGGCGGGGTAGGTGACAGTGCCGGAGGCGCGGCTGATGTTGACCTCGCGTGGCAGGCCTTCGAGCGGCTGGCGCAGGACTTCGATGAGGGCCTGACCGAACTCGGGCAGCTCGTCCAGGAACAGCACGCCACGGTGCGCGAGCGAGATCTCGCCAGGACGGGGCCAGGCGCCGCCGCCCACAAGACCAGCATAGCTGATCGTGTGGTGTGGGCTGCGAAACGGCCGGTACCGAATCAGCGGCGTATCGGCCGGCAAGAGGCCCGCAATGCTGTAAATCTTGGTGACCTCCAGCGCCTCGTCCACTGACATGCGCGGCAGAACGCCAGGCAGCGACTTCGCAATCAGCGTCTTGCCAGAGCCCGGCGGGCCGCTCATCAAGACATTATGTCCACCTGCCGCCGCGACTTCCATCGCGCGTTTGACGTGCTCCTGCCCCATGATGTCGGCAAAGTCGGCGGCATAGCTGATGCCGTCCTGGCTGAAGCTCGTCTCGAGGCTGCTTTCGGCGGGGGTGATGGGTGACATGCCAGTGAGATGGCCGACGAGCTGGACCAGGTCGGCAACGGGGTAGACTTCTACATCGGGCAGGAGGGCCGCCTCGCGTGCATCCGCCTCGGGTACGAAAACGGAACGGAAGCCGCGCTCGCGGGCCAGCGCCGCCAGCGGCAAGATCCCTTTCGTGTGCCGCGTCGTACCATCAAGGGACAGCTCGCCGATAAACATCGCTCCTTCCAGGCGGTCCGGCCATACCTGTTGCGATGCGGCGAGGATGCCGACTGCAATGGGCAGGTCGTAGGCTGGACCCTCTTTGCGCAGGTCGGCCGGGGCAAGGTTAACGGTGATCCGCTTGTTACCAGGGAAGCTTAAGCCGCTGTTCTTGATGGCGCTGTGGACGCGGTCGCGGCTTTCTTTGACCGCGGCATCTGGCAGCCCGACCATGGCAAACGCCGGGTAGCCGTTGATCACGTCAACCTCGACGTCGACAGGTTCTGCCTCCAGGCCCACAATCGCCGCGCTAATCACCTTGGCTAGCATCTATGCCCCCTTTGCCCGCCCCGGGCGCCGGTACGATGGAACGAAGGTTGTTGTCGAAATTATAGCAGGAGTCCGGCGCGCCGCACCGCCAGACTATCGATCCCTCGTCAATCCAGTACCCGGATCTGCAGGCGCTCGTCCGGCCGGTGCCCAGCGTAGGGCTCGATGCGGACCGGCAGCTCGGCGCGTCCGTCCGGCAGGGGTTCCGCCAGGACCAGCCTCAGCTCGTCGTATGGCTCAAGCTCCTCCTGGTTTGCGGCGATGCTCTCGGGTGTGCCTTCGAGTGTGAGTACACCGTCGGTCTGCGTAAAATCAGCCTCCGCATCGTCACTCAAGTTGAGCGCATACGCCACGTTACAGACGTGGCGCGGGCCCGCATATAACTCGCCACGCCCCTCCACGAATGCTTTCGTCATTGGTGCCTCCAAGAAGATAGTACGCTAGCAGCAATCTGGTAGGCGGCAGGGATAGCTAGCAGGGGGAGCTCCCCGATCTGACTCACTGGTCGCTACCCTTGCCCACTGGCAACTGTAAAATGAAGGTGCTCCCTTCGTTCTCGGCGCTTTCTACCCGTACGCTGCCGCCGTGAGCCTCGGCAATCGAGCGCACCAGCGCCAGACCCAACCCGACGCCTGAAGGCTGTTCCTTGTCCTTGACGCGGTAGAACTTGTCAAAAATATAGGGAACATCCTTGGCCGGAATCCCTTTTCCGGAATCACATACCATGACGAGCAGGTCGCTGCCCGCCGTCTCCACCGCCACCTGAACGCGCCCGCCTGCGGGCGAATACTTGATGGCATTGTCGACAAGGTTACTGATCGCCTGATGCAATTGGGTCGGATCGCACGTGATCTGAGGTGCCGGCTGGCGAATGTCGATCTCGAACTCGACCTGCCGCGTCAATGCCTGACCCTGAAGCTCGGTAAGGACATGGTTGATGAGTGCTTCGACGTCGCACTGTTCGCGCACCTGCTCCATACGCGAATCGACGCGCGCCAGGTCTAGCAGTGCGGTTACCAGATTGTTCATACGCTCGGCTGAGTCGGCAATACGAGAGGCGAATTCCTGCTGTTGCTCCGTCAGCGGTCCAACCTGTCCCATCGCCTGCGCGAAACCGGCGATCGAGTTTAGCGGCGCGCGCAGATCGTGCGAAACTGTGGCCACGAAGTTGGATTTTGCCTGATCCAGCTCCTTGAGATAGGTAATATCCTGTAACACGAGGATGCGCCCATAGGCGGGGATCGGAGCCACCGTGCACAGCCACACCCCAGATTCGTCTATGCGCAGCTCCCGGCGCTGCGTCACGCCGTCTTTCTCGCCGCGCACGAGCATCTCTGCCAGCTCCGGTACGGGAATAACGTCGCGCACCGGCTCGCCGATCACCGCCTCGGACAGACCCAACAACTGCCGTGCTCGCTCGCTCAGCAACAGGAGCCGCTCCTGCCGGTCTGTGATGATGACCGGGTTGCCATTATGCTCCAGCGTCGTCGCCAACAGTTGCTGTCGCGATGCTGCTTCCGCGAAGAGCTGCGCGTTCGACACAGCGATCGCTACCGCCATACCAATCGACACTGCCCGCGACACGTCCTCTTCGCTAAACGGACCGTCGAGTTTGTTCAGGAGCTGCAGCGCACCAATCACCCGATCATGGAAGATGAGCGGCACACAGAGCAACGAACGCGTGGCAAACCCTGTCCGCTCATCCACCTCA
>JAVVFG010000406.1:0-3190 GCA_032260445.1 Anaerolineae bacterium
CCCAGGTGATGTTGTCGCCGAGGTAGGCGGTGGGGAACCACATCATCTCGTTGAGGTAGCGCATGAGGCTGCCCTGATCGACGTCGGGGCCGCGGGCGTCGCTCATCGTGCGCAGCCCGGCAAAGCTGACCTGAAGGTTGCCGGCGCCGTCGACGTAGCTATCGCGCACGCGCACGAGCGGCAGGCCGGCCACTTTGGTCGCGGCATGCCAGGTGAAGGCGGGCGGCGTGACCGTGTAGAACTCGCCGGCGACGAAGTCCATCCATGGCTGCTCTTCATCCTGCCGGATGCGGCCCTTCATTTCCAGGCGGGTCGTGTTAACCACTGGCTTGCCGACCACGCCGGTGTAGGTGAGGTAACGCTGGACAGGGTCGGGCAACCCTTCGAGCATGTCTGCAGTCACCACCAGAGCAGCTTCCTGCCGCGCCTTGCCCGCGAGTGTACGGGCCTCGCCGACGAAGCGACGATTGGCGATGAGGATAGCGGCTACGAGGAACAAGCAGGCGCCGAGGACGAGAACAATCAGGAACACAATGAATTTGGGCATATTTCTCACGATACTGTCTCCCGGCCAGCTTTGTGGTTTCACCTCGCTGAGGTAGCCGGCCTCCGTCCCAGTATAAGGGAGCGGTGCAACGACGGTAACCCTCCGGCCGGCGAGATTTTGTCCTGGCAAGGTGACCAGGTTGCATCCTGGGCGGTCGCCCGATGTGTCGCGGCACTTACGCGGCCATACTGGAGCTTGGAGGTAGCACTTATGACTGCACAATACGTTCCGTCGCACCCGGAATCGTTGGGGCGCGAGCTCACGGGGCGGCAGTGCCTGGCACTGGCGACACCACTGGTCCTCACGCTGACGATGATTCCCACCTTTATTGGGTTTGTCGCCTGGTTTGGATACCCGCTCGGGTATTTGCTGGCTTTTGTCGTCTATTGGATTGGATGGTGCCTGATCGTGCCGGCGTTGTTGCTGGGTGGCTGGCGGCAGATCCCGGCTCTGTTCGGCCGGTCAGGCGTTGGCAAGAGTACGTGGGACTGGAAAACGGCGTTGCTGGTGTTGTGGCCGCTGCCGTTTCCGATTCTATTCCGCTTTCTGCCGCAGCTTGATGAGACGAATATGGCGATTCTTGCAGTTTCGCTGGGCCTCGGGCTGGTTATCGGGGTGACGGAAGAAGTGCTGTGGCGCGGCGTCTACCTGCGCCTGTTTCCGGAGCATCTCGGGCTCAACACGCTCTATCCGAGCATCATGTTCGCGCTGTGGCACCTGGCGCCACAGGCGGTCGTCGCCAATCCGTCACCAGGTGGTGCTGCCAGCTTTGTCTTTTACTCGCTCGTCCTGGGGCTCTCGTACGCGACCCACGCCCGCAAGACAGGCTCGATTCGCGGCGCGACGCTCTCGCACTGTATTCACGACATCTTTGGACTGGGTGGTTTTATGTATGCCGTCTGGCTGGTGTAGCCGCAGCACAACGTTGTCGAGCGATTACCTTGTCCAGAAGCACGAAACGTTTTAGAGATTCTTCGCAGATTTGGAGGTCATCATGACACGCGACACTAAATTGCTTCTACTCATCGCCGCCATTCTCGTGCTCGCCTCGGCTTTCCTTCTCGTCGATTTTCGTCTGCTGCAGTCGAATATGGCGGTTAACTCGCAGACGGAACGGTACACGCTCAGCGTCGACGAAGCGAACGCGCTGCCCATGGAACAGGCGCTTGACCTATACGTGCAGGCGTCCGCGCCGCTGGAGGAGGCGCTAACCGCAGAATTAAGTAGCAACCCGTACATAGGCACGGTGACGGTGCGGGAGGAGCCGCTGCAGGCTGCCGCCAATACGGTTCTCGTCGTGCGCGTTGAGGAGCCGGCTACGTTGTTGTGGACGCCAGTTTACGTGGGGACAGATGCAACAGCGCAGGTTGTCTACGCCTCGGATGGCGAAGTGGACTGGATCGAGGAGACGCCGGTGGTGCTGGAGACAAGCGACCCGCCGCAGCCCACCGTCCGGGTACGCGGCACGATGGATCTTGACGGGAACGGCTACGGCCTACTCTCGCGACCTGGCTACTACAGCTATCTTGCCGGCGAGCTCGCGGGGCAGATCGATAGCCTGTTGGAAACGCAGCTCGCAGGGGCGACCGGCTAGGCCTGGCTTACCTTCATAAAGCCGAGCGCGCGCCAGAGCTTACGCATGAGTGCATGGCCAAAATCGGGCTCGAGGAACTGGTTCGGGCAACTACCCGGAATCACCGTGATCCCGTTCTCGCGGCAGAGGCGGACGGCGTCTGGGGAGACGCTGGTCATACTTGCCGCGAGACCGGGTTTGGTGCCCATCATACAATGTAGCCAGACACGCCTAATGCCGAGGCCAACACATTGATGGACGATTTCTTCGGCAATGCGCGGATTGGTGAGGATGAAGACGCCGTCTGGCTTTTCGGGAATTGACTGGAGGTCGGGATAACAGGGATCGCCCTCAAAAGTTGTGAGGCGCGGATTGACAGCGCTCACGGCATAACCGGCCTGCTTGAACTTGCGGTAGGCTAGGTTGCAGCCGGTCTCGCGCTGGTCGGAGACGCCGACGACGGCGATCTTATTCTGGGTAAGGAAATCTTGAGCAAGGGTATCTATCACAGACATCGCGGTTCCTTTTAGCTGCTAAGAGCGGGTTTCCGTTGTGGCTCCACCCGTCGCAGGTCATGGGCCAAGGCGGTGACAATGGCCAATAGGAGGGAGACAAAGGCGACCAGAATCGTCAGGGAGACGAGGAGCTCCTGCCTCTCGAGCCCAAAGAAGTAGTCGACGACGATGGTGCCGGGAAAGAGGGAGAGCCAGGCGGCGACGGCAGCGGCGAACGCCCAGGGCCAGATGGCGGCGAGAAGCTGCTGTGGCCGGCCGGCGAGGCGGGTACGCCACCAGCGTAACGGCGCGTGGATACGCGTCGCCGTGGCACCGACAATCGTTCCCAGGAGCGGCGGGCCGAAGCCGCCGCCGACGAGCAGCAGCAGGAGCGACAGGCCGATGAGGACCCAGCCGGCGTGCTTGCGTTCGACAAACCAGATTGCCCAGATCATGAGGGTCAGGGAGAAAAGGATAGTGAGGACGCCACTAACCAGCAAGTTAGGGATGATGGTAAGCGCCGGCTCCCCTGCCAGAATGCGGAACAGGTCGGACCCGGCCCAGGACTCAAACACG
>JAVVFG010000407.1:0-2109 GCA_032260445.1 Anaerolineae bacterium
AGGGCGATGAACGTCAGCGGCAGGGCAAAGTCAAGCGGCAACCACGCCGGTAAACCTGCCCCGAGAAAGATGCCGGCTGCAGTACTAAGCTGCCAGGTGCCCCACAAGGCGAGCCCCGCTCCCGCTAAGTACCATCCAGGCGCGGCCTCGTCTGGCTCTTGCTGGAAATGGATCATACTGACGGTGAACGCCTCGTCCGTAAGCAGGTATCCTAATAGTCGCCGGTGACGCTTGGCGAGCGGGCGCAGGTAGGGGGCGATCGAGGCGCTGTAGAGAAGATGGCGCAGATTCACGACGAGGGCTGTCACCGCAATGACCAGCAAGGGAACATTGCCCGCGACCAACTGCACGATCACAAACTGGGCCGATCCGGCGAACACGATGACAGACATGGCCTGGGCCATAAAGGGCGAAAGGCCAGCTGCCAGCGCTGTCGCCCCGTAGATCAAGCCAAAGGGCACGACACCAAGCAGGATGGGAAGTTCAGCACGAACGCCGGCGACGAACGAAACGCGTTGCGGAGACATGGACGATTGCCTGCAAATAACAAGAAGCCGCCCCGGGCCTGGGTGCGGCTTCTTTTAGTCGGGGCGGCGGGATTTGAACCCACGACCTCACCGACCCGAACGGTGCGCGCTACCGAGCTGCGCTACGCCCCGAACTAATAACGGATAAATTATAGTCTATCTGCGGGGGTTTGCCAACCTGCTTAACAAGGCGCTTATCGTCCAGGAGCAGTGGGGCGACAGGGACAGTGGGTGCCACCTAAAGCTGCGCGGCGAAGAGCCCCTTCTGGCGCGTGACCCGTATTACCCCTTCATCTGCCAGCATCGTCGCCACGTGAGCCTCAAACGCCGCAAGCAATTCGCCGTGAAGTCGCCGCCCAACGCGCGCCTCAGAGCAGACGTAAGCCACCACAGGCTCCACCTCGCGAAACAGAAGTTCATCCTCATATAGGTAAAGGGCCACGTGACGGAAGAACGGCTCCAATTGCGCCATCCCGTTTTCAATGCCAAAGGCGGCAGCACTTCCTCCATAGGTGACGTCAGGCAAGAATGGCTGTACCGCCCGCTCCAGCTCTTGGAGATGGCGCCGGCCGCCCGCGGAGGCATAGAAGAAGCCGCCAGGCTGGAGCACGCGCCTGACTTCGGCAAGCGACTCGGCGCGCCGGGGAAGATGATCGAGTAACCCAAGCGCCATCACTGCATCGAACTGCTGGGCGGCCAGCGGTAGCGCTTCGCTATCAGCCACGGTAAAGCTAAAGGCGGGGCCGGCTCCGTCCAGATTGTGCCGTGCCGCCGCAACCATTCCTGACGACAGATCGGTCAGGAGCACCTTGCTACCCGCTGCCAGGTGGGCTCGCTCGCGCCACCAGAGGTGGCCTGGCCCACAACCCATATCCAGCCAGCGCATTCCCGGCCGGGCATGCAGGTGGGCCGATACCCAGCGATACCACGATTGGCTGTGGCTGCCGTAATGCTCCTGGATATGGTCTCGCGTATTGAGCGCTGCGGCATCGTCGTAGGCGACCTGAGCCAGGAAGTCCTTGTCCTGCTGCTCATCCATCGGCATCAGGCGGTCGCACCGCCTCCAGCCCGTACTCGCGCAGCAACGACTCCGCAGCCGTGGCCACGGAGACCTCGCCGGCGAGAACGGCCGGATAATAACGGGCGCCCCAAGTGTGAAAGAGAGGTCTCGCCTCGTGCCACTCGACGTACATGATGCGGGTCAGTGGCCCGCCGGCCTGATAGTAGCCGCCTTCTGCGAAGTCGAGCGCAGCACGGCGCCTATCGTAAGCCACGCGCGCGATCTTCGCCTGCCAGCCAACGCGTTGCCATACCAGCCGCGCATAACTCGCCCGGGCATCGCCGTCGAACGCCCAACCGGCCGAGCCAGAATTGACGACCAGGGTGCCGTTCAGCGAACGGACAAAGGGGCGATGCGTATGCGCGGTACAGAAGAGGCGCGGCGCTGGCCAGATCTGAGCCGCCAGCTCCGTCGCCTCCGTGTCGGGGTAGATGCCGTCCCGGTTTCCGCGCATTGAAGCGTGAATAGCACGTAACTCGTTCCCATCCGGATCCCGGACTGAAACGACCTCGGGTAACGCTG
>JAVVFG010000407.1:2119-3182 GCA_032260445.1 Anaerolineae bacterium
AACGCTGCCAGCTCGTCTACTGCGCTCCCTAACTGGGCATAGGTCCAGCTTGACGGGGAATAGAGTGCATCTGGCCCATCTGCTGCCTGCGCCCAGTCGGGATCGGCCCAGAGCAACACGTACATCTCATGATTACCGCTAACGACGTGCCAGTCGGGCTGTGCCTGCACAAATCGCCAGCAGGCTAACGACGACGGGCCGCGATTGACGACATCACCGTTGACGATGGTCACATCCGGCGCCCAGGCGACGATATCCGCGGCGACGGCCTCCAATGCGGGTAGATTTCCGTGAATGTCAGAAAGTACCGCAACTTTCATCAGTAGCCGTGCTCCCGATCGACGACGTTCAAGAGGGGCTCTCCTCGCAGATAACGACGTAAATTCTCGACGAACAGCTCCGTTGCCCGTTCGTCATACGCTTCCGTAAAGCCGCTGACATGCGGGCTGATGATCACATTGTCGAGGGCCCATAACGGACTATCTTCGGGCAATGGCTCGTTTTCAAAGACGTCGAGGCCGGCTCCGGCAATCCATCCTTTTTTTAAGGCGCGGACCAGATCGCTCTCGGTTACCAGCTCGCCGCGTCCAACGTTGACGAGAAAGGCTGTCGGTTTCATGGCCCGAAACATCTGCTCGTCAAACAGGTGATGCGTCTTGTCGGTCAGTGGCAGGGCAATGACGACGTAGTCGCACTCTACCACCATCGAGCGCGTCGCCTCCCCGGGGTAGATGCGTGCGGCGAGCGTGCCGGCCATATCGCCCGCGCCGGGTACACTATACGCATCATCCTCGATGCGTTTGGCGTCTCGCTTCGTGGCCAGGACACGCATTCCAAAGCAGCGCGCCAGGCGCGCCACCTCGCGCCCGATACTACCATAGCCGGCGATGCCCAGCGTCTTCCCGCGTAGCTCGTCGGGAACGAACTTCTCCCAGCGGCCTTTCGGCCACTCACCACGCTGCTGGTAGTGGAACCAGCGCGGGGTGCGGTGCGACCACGCCAGAATCTGCGCCATCACATACTGGCCAATATTCGGCGCATGGATGCCGCTCGTATTCGTTAG
>JAVVFG010000408.1:0-3159 GCA_032260445.1 Anaerolineae bacterium
CTCGATTGCGCGGGTCAGGAAAAGGCCCAGCCCGGTTCCTTCGGTGCGCCGGCTGAGGGCATTGTCGAGACGGGAAAATTTCTCGAAGATTCGATCCTTCTGGTGTTCAGGAATCCCGATCCCTTCATCACTGACCGAAATGAGCACATAGTCGCGCTGCACTTCGCCAGACACCCGGATCCGGCCGCCATCGGGCGAGTACTTAATCGCATTGCTTACCAGGTTATTGAGGACCTGTGTGAGCCGGCGCTCGTCACCCGGAATGACTGGCAACGAGTCGGGAACGTCCAGCTCAAGATGATGCGCGTCGGTCTGGCTGCTGAACTTGCGCACGACGGAGCTGGCAATTTCTGGAAGCCAGACATCGCCCACTTCCAGTTGGAACGTACCGGCCTGCAGCCGCGATGCCTCCAGCAATTGGTCGATGAGCTCGGTCAATTGGTCCGCTTCTTCCTCGATAACCGATAGATACTCGTCCAGCACTTCTGGCGGCCATTCGGCCTCATCACGGCGCAACGTACCGGCATACCCCTTGATGATCGAAACCGGCGTCTTCAGCTCGTGGCTAACGACGGAAATGAACGTCTTCTGTAGCTCCTGTTCCTCGCGGTAGCGGCTAAGGTCGCGCACGTTGGCAATGATATCTGTCATGCGGTTCTGGTGGTCGACAAGCGGGGAATAGGTGATCCCCAGACTGACCATGGTGGCATCAGGGCGGCGCATCGTGCCCTCGACATAGAGTGGCGCTGCAAGTGGCAACGCCCAGCCCTCATCCAGCGCCGTCTTCAGATCCATTTCAGTCTCGAGCGCTTGCCACAGGATGACTTCGTCATGGGGCTTGCCGATTGCCTCCTGCGCCGGCCAGCGGGTCATCCGGCTCAACGCTTTGTTGAAGACCGTGATCTCCAGTTGAGGGTTGAGGATCATGACCCCGTCAGCACTCTGTTCGAGTATCGCGTTGAGACGCTGCTTCTCGGCAATGACTTCTTCGTACAGGCGGGCGTTCTTGACGGCGATGGCTGCCTGATCGGCGAAATTACGCAGCAGGTTCGCCGCATCGCTACGGAAACGATAGCTACCCGACTGGAAAACGTAAATCATGCCGACAACAGAGTCACCACTAAGCATCGGCAGCCGGATCGCCTGAGTTAGCCCCAGATCCGCTTCCAGCGCAAGCTCTGTCATCTGCCGCGTCAGCTCTGGCACCGCCTCGTGCTCGGCGCCCTCCCGGTACGGCAAACCGCGTAGCAACGGTTCAAAATGGCGGATATGCTCAGGTGAGATGCCATAGACCGCGGCCACCCGGAAGGTCTCATCCACCGGGTTCGCCAGGGCGATGATCCCCGCCTGCCCGGATACCAGCTCGACCGCCGCGCGCACGATAATCCGCAGCACGTCTGCCAGGTCCAATTCGGCGGTGAGCGCACGGCTAATCGCCAGTAAGTATTCTCGTTCCAGTACGCGATAATCCAGTAACATCTGGTCTTCTTTCCACCACTACCTGCCCGCAGGATTGTAACATAGCGCTGCAGGCACGACGAGGGTGCCGACTATAAGAACCGCGTTGGAAGGACGTCCCCCTTTCGCGCTTGTACCTCTCTTGTATCCGCTGGTTGTATCCGTGGCATCTTGAGGTTGCCTGACCCGGCGTACACAATTATGGCATGCTGGCGCAGGACGTTACCTTGTGCATAGTTCCCTGCGCGATAGCACCGGAGGTAGAAAATGACACAAGAGCCGATGGACCGGCACGAGCACGTGCGGGTTGATACCACGCCTACCGGCGTGCAGGAACAGCGTTTTGTCCACGATGAGGCCGTCGAAGAGCGCCTCATCCTCGAGCGCGTCACGCAGTTTATCTGGCTGGTCGCCGCGATCCTCGAGCTAATGATCCTGATGCGCGTCTTTCTCAAGCTATTGGCGGCAAACCCCAACAGCCCCTTCGCCCTTATGGTCTACGGCATCACCGATCTCTTCCTGTTTCCCTTCTCCGGGTTAACAGCGACGCCGGCAATCGAGGGTTCCGTGTTCGAGATCCCCTCACTCATCGCGATGCTCGTTTACTTCTTTGCATTCTGGGTGTTGGCGCGTCTCGTCTGGCTTGTCTTCGAACGGCCCCGGGCCAGAAGTGTCGTCACCTACGAAGCACACGATGGCGAGCCAAGGGAGCAGGTCGCCATTCAGGAGCAGGCACCGGTAGTCGAGAAGCAAATTGTGCGCCAAGAACCGGCCGTCGAGCGCCGCATCGTCTACGAACAGCCGGTGGTCCGTGAGACACGCGTGGTGCGCGAGCAGCCCGTCGTCGAGGAACATGTGGTTGTCGAAGAGCCGGGTGAACGGGAGACAGTTGTCCGTCGCGTGACGCGAAACAGCAATTCTGAAGGGTAACAGAGAGGACAAAGGGGGCGCCCTGCAAGGACGCCCCCTTTCATGCACGACTCGGCGCGTGGCGGAGCGTGGGAGAGGAGCCCCTACACAGCCTCTTGTTCTTGCACCAGGCGGCGCGCCATGGCTTTGAGCAGCCGGCGCGCGATAACCCAACGATGCACTTCAGAGGCCCCGTCATAGATCCGGAATGCCCGCGCCTCACGGTAAAAGGAAGCAAGAGGCGTCAGGTCGGAAACGCCTGTCCCGCCGCACATCTGGATAGCGCGGTCAATCACCCGGTTGACCGTCTCGGCGACGAACACCTTAGCCATCGAGCTCTCTTGTTTGGCCTTGTGCCCTTCCTCGATGAGCGCGGCGGCGTGGCGCACCATGAGTCGGCTGGCATACAGCTCAATCTCTGAATCGGCGACCATCCATTGCATGGCCTGGTGCGCCGCCAGCTTATCGCCAAACGCTTCGCGCTGGAGGATGTACGCCATCCCCGTTTCCAGCGCGCGCTGCGCGACCCCCAACCAGCGCATACAGTGGGTCAGCCGTGCCGGCCCCAGGCGCTCCTGTGCGTGGGCGTAGCCGCGCCCCTCTTTACCTAGAATAGCCCTGTGGGAGACGACACAGTCGCGAAACAAGACCTCACAATGACCGCCGCGCGCGTGGTTGAGACCGCCAATGCGCCGCCGCACTTCAACGCCCACGTTATCAGAATCCACCAGGAAAATGGTCGTTCCGTCGCGCGGCGCCACGTCCGGATTGCTGTGGGCCATGACGAGAAAG
>JAVVFG010000409.1:0-3073 GCA_032260445.1 Anaerolineae bacterium
AGGGCGCGTATGGCGATGGGCGCGTCGATCTTGCCCCGCCGGCAGGCGGCCTCGCACGGGGCGCCGCAGACCCAACCGCAGGTCGAGGCAAAAGGATTGCTGGCCCGGGCGATGAGATAGGCTAACTCGTCCTCGCCGCGGGCGATGGCAGTGACGTAGCCGCGCGCGTCGGTGCGCACCGGGCAGGCGGACTGGCAGGCGACGGTCTGCTGGTAGAAGTCAAGGTCGGGCAGAAAAACACGGTAGCGGGCCATAGAAGGCAGTCTCCTCTACCGTCAGTGTAAGGGGAAAAGGTCTAGATTCGGTCTAGATCAGGTGTGAGAAATGTCTGTGATGCCAGTCTTGCTTACTCGAGGCGGTAACCGTAGCCGCGCTCGGTCAGAATATGCTGCGGATCGCCCGGGTCTACCTCGAGCTTCTTTCGCAATGACCAGATGTAATGTTTGACATGCTCGCTTTCGCCCGCATAGGCCGGCCCCCATACTTGCTGGAGCAGGCGGTCTGTCGATACAGGGCGGTGGGGATCCTGTGCCAACACCTCCAGCAGACGATACTCCGTGGGGGTGAGTTCGACCGCGTCCCCGCCTGCTGTGACCCGGCGCTGGCCGAAGTCGATGTGCAGATCGCCGCTGACGAAGCTTTGCCGTGCGGTTGTGCGTTGGGCGCGCGCCAGAATAGCGCCAATGCGTGCCGTGAGCTCGGCGAAGGAAAAGGGCTTGGTGACGTAATCGTCCACACCAAGGCGGAAGCCCCGTAGTTTGTCCAGCTCTTCGTCCTTGGCCGTGAGAAAGACAACGGGCACGTCAGAATCGCGGCGCAAGCGCCGGCACACCTCCCAGCCATCCATGCCGGGCATCATGACGTCGAGGACGACCAGATCCGGCGCCGCCGTCCTGGCCAGGGCCAGCCCCTGCTCCCCGCTCTCGGCGCGTAATGTTCCATAGCCGGATGCCTCTAGATGTTCGCCGAGCAGGTCAAGCAGCGTCGGATCATCGTCGACGATGAGGATCTGCTCACGGCTCATCGCTGCCGTCCCAGGCTGGAAGCGTAAAGGAAAAGACGGCGCCGCCACCGTCTTGGTTCCCGGCCCAGATCTCGCCCTGCTGGGCCTCCACCAGGCGGCGGCAAACATAAAGACCGAGGCCGTAGCCGTAAGCCGACTGCGAGTCGCTACCGTCGGTGCGGTAGAATTTGTCGAAGATGCGTTCCAGATCGTCCGGCGGCACTCCTGGGCCGTGATCGCGCACAGAGATCGTAACGGCCGTGTCGTCGGCGTGCACGTCAACCTCTATGGTTTGTCCGGGAGGTGAATACTTATCCGCGTTGTCGAGCAGGTTCGTCAGGACGTCGGCCGTGCGCTCGCGATCGGCCAGAACGAGCGGTAGCCCCGGTTTTTCGGGCAGGCTGATGGGCCGGTCAAAGCTGCGCGCCCGGTTCTGGTCGACTACCTGGCGCAGCAACGGAAAAATGGAGACGGGCTCGCTGTGTATTCCCAGGTCTCCGGCCTCAATGCGGTTGCTGGCGAGAACGTTCTGCACGAGGCTATCCAGGCGGAAGATCTGGTCATCCAGAATGGAAAACATGCGTGCGCAGGTAGGATTGGCGCGGCGGCAGTCAGCTTGCATGCGATCCACGGCGCCACGCATGTTGGTCAGCGGCGCCCGGATCTGGTGTGAGACGAGAGAGACGAACTCAGAACGCGTTTGATCCAGTTTCTGGAGTTCGCTGTTGGCGCGCCCCAGGTCTTTGACCTTTGCCGCCAGCTCACGTGTGCGCGCAGCAACCTGCTCGTTAAGGCTGGCATTGAGCCGGTGGATCTCTGCTTCGCGTTGCTTACGCAGCGTAATATCGCGCATGATGACCGACATGCCGGGTGGCTCAATGTCCTCTTCCAGACTGGTGGCGGTGAGCTCCACATCGCGAAGCTGGCCGTCTACGTCGATACATGTGGTCTCGTACCCGCGAACAAAGCCCTGTTGCCGCACCGCATCCTGTAGCCATTGCAGCTCTATCTTCGTCGCTTGTTCCCCGGCGAAGAGATCGCTCAGGGGTTTGTGGTGTATGTCGCCGGCCGGATAGCCAAAGAGCAGTTCGGCGCCCCGATTCCAGTACGCAATATGGCCATCCTCATCCACGCCGAGAATGGCGTCGGCAGAGGCGTTGGTGATAGACGCCAGCCGCCGTTCGCTGACGCGCGCCAACCGTTCGGCGTGCTCCTTCTCGTCTAGCCAGCGTCCAACGAGCCCGAGCGCCCAAAACGCGAGCAGGGGCCCGGCCGTGGCGTAAAAGAGGATCTCTGCACCGTAGTGCGCCGGATCGCTATAAGCATCATGAACCCAGCGCGCTGGCCCTAACTGGTAGAGGAAGACGAGCAGGATGAAAACCAGCGGCAACAACCAGCGTAACCAATTCAGGCGATTCCTGAGTTTCGCGGAGGCCTCGTCCATAGTATCTCCCGCAGGGGACTCCCCGGTTCATCGGGGAGGGGAATGCGGGCCGGGCGATAGCCCGGTTCTCCTGCGCTTGCACTCCCGAACAAGTGTCCTAAAGTTAACGAGCACGTTGACAACACGAATAGGGTGCGGGTTGTCGCGGCGAATCTCCCGCGATGTAAAACCTGTTGAGTAAGAACGTGTTGGCTGTTTCACACCAGGACGTCAGGGCCAGGCGATGACGGGTCAAGCCCGCAGTCAAAACAATGATGGGCCGGGACGCGGCCTTCGGGCGCTAACGTGGATGGTTGCCTCGACTGTCGCCCGAGAAGTGTGCCGTGCAGGCGGCGAGAGCTGACCGCAATCGACCCCTACAGTATAGGTCAGAGCAAGGCACCTGGTCTATACTCTTCCCCGATCGTGGATTGCGCCTACACGCCGCAGCTGTTTCCACCGCCACCTTGCTGAGGCAGGGCGTTGTTGCTCGCCAGCCACTGCTGGACCTGCTGGAAGCCAGCACTGGAAAAGACCTCGCGGCCGACGGCCATGCGCGGCTCGACGTCGGCGTAGGCCAGATTCATCGATTTCTCGAAGAAAAGAGCCGTTTCCATCGCCTGCTGCGGGTACCAGAAGGCGCTGAC
>JAVVFG010000410.1:0-3071 GCA_032260445.1 Anaerolineae bacterium
CTGAGGCGGACGGTACTTTGCATGCTTTAGCTTTAGAATAACTTCACACTACTGCTATCATACCATATCTACTTTCCTGGCAGGCGCCGGCGCATATGGCGAAACTCGACCGATAAGCCGAATGGCCCCGAGTCTGCTGCGCTTTCGTACGCTTCTACTGCGAAAGCGTCGCCGAGAAGGCGGTCGACTTCGCCCGGACGGAGGGCGACGGGGATCAGATTGAAGCGGTTGTCTGCTTTGTGGGCGAAGTTCAGGAGCAGGTAATCGCTGCCGGGCCGGGCCAATCGCAGCAACGTCTCCACGTACTGCTCGCGGGCCGGGGCGCTGAGCACGCAGCCGAGACAGCCGTAATCGATGACCAGATCAAATGAACCAGCGACCCCGTTCAAGTCGGTGACATCTCCGGTTACGAAGGAAGGCGAGACGCCGGCTGCGGCTGCTCTCTCTTGTGCCTGAGCAATAGCCCGCGCCGAAAGGTCCACCCCAACGGCATCAAAGCCGTGTTGGGCAAGAAAAATGACGTTGTCTCCGGTACCGCAACCGAGATCAATGGCGCGGCAGGGCTGGATCTCGCCACTCTCGACCATCGCTACGAGCTCCTCGCGCGGCTTGTCCATTTCCCAGGGGGCGCGCCCGCTGTAGAGCAGATCGTACGCCCAACTGGGGTCAGCCAGCACGAGCCGGGCGATCATCGTGACGACACCTAGCAGGACGCCGGCGCCCATCACGAGCGCACCCAAGCGACTGTCTGCGGCAAGCTCGAGCGCGAAAAAGGCGACCAAGCCGAGATTAATCAGCCACATGGCCGCGGTCTCTGCCCGCGGGAATAAGTGGGCGCTATCTCGTGTGTGGACAGAGTAGACGCCAAGGAGCAAATTGGTCATCACGCCCACGAACGAGGCGTGCTGGAAAATGACGCCAACCCAGTGCGGAATGGCCAAGGTGTTGCCGGCGTAGGCGACACCGAGGTACATGAAAAGAATTGCCCACAGGATGGCCCAAAGCGTACCAAAAAACAGCCACCGTTCCGGCCCTTCGCCCAACGGATTGCTGCGCAGCGCCCGCCACCCACTGCGCGCTACAAAAAGGACCAGGCCGATCAGGAGAAGCGGCCCGAAAATCGTGGCCAAAGAGGGCATGAAGAGGAGACCCGGGATCACCAGGAGACCTGACACCGTCCAGGCCAGGGCCAGAGCCAGCCCTGCCCACGTCCAGCGCTGCTCCCTTCCGAGGAATTCCTCGACGATGGCGGCGGCGAAGAGCAGGACGTAGGCGTCCATGACGGCCGCATGGCTGCCGATGCGGTCGGTCCCAGGGATGAAGAAGCCAACCACGTATTCCGACCCGAGAAGCACGCCCATGGTTGATCCGGCAGCGGCGACGGCGAATCCGGCCGTGAGCAGGATCTGGCTGGTGGTGACGACAGGCTGGCGCCGGAGCTGGGTGAGGCAGAAGAGAGCGGCGGTCCAGATGAGGAGCGCGGCGGCAAGACCGAAGATGGGCAACAGCATGAAGAAGGGTTGGCCCCGGCTAAAAGCCAATCCTAGACTGACGACGAAGCCGGCAAAGAGAACGATCGCCGACCAGGAGATCAGCCTGACTCGGCGTACAAATGGGGCCGTCACCTCCCGCTTGCTTGTGAGGAGCCAGAACATGAAGCCCATCGCGGAGAGCGTGACCCAACCGAGGGTACCGGTATGGGCGTGAACCAGTATCTGCCACCGCGCAATCGTGTCCGCGGTCAGCGCGTTGTCGAAGCCGAAGGCGATGGTCGCGAGGTAGAGGAGGGCCGCCGCCAGGAACAGAACCCTGATCTCCTGCCAGACCTGAGCATTCTTGACGGGAATCATTGTTACTTTCTCCTTGCCCGATAAATAATGCACCGCAGCCGGCAGTTCGCGTGTTACCCTCTGCCTATCGCGACTGCTTTTCCCACATCCCTGGGCTTTCGGAGCTGCAGTCCAACGGCGACAGCGGCTAGGATGCCGGTGATCAGGCTAGCGGTGAAGATGAGCAGCTCGAGAACGCTGCTCGTAAAAGCCAGCAGTGAGCCGATGCCACAACCGAGACCGATAGCCAGGTTAAAGGCGAGCAAGGCAATCCAACCGCCGCGACGGTCGTCGCCGGCGGCCAGTAACGCCGCTACGTTGGCGCCCACAATCGCCGTGAAGCCGAGGAACCACAGCACGTCCATCTGCGGCGAGAGCTGGCTGTATTCCTCCGTCAGGATATAGCGTATGTCGTAGTAGGAGCGGGCCAGCAAACTGAGCAATGCGGCGAACGAGAGAGCAAGCGCGCCTCTTGAGGATCGAATCCAGTTCATCATCGTCTCCTTTGCCATACAAGGATGGCTATCTAGCTACACCTTCTTTTCGCGTCATGAGATAAACAGCCCAGCCGGGCATCAACCACGAATCGGTGATTCCTGCGGCATAGCGTTCGATTTCAAAATGGGGCCCGAAGCGGTGTGGGATCTCGCCGGGCTGGCAGGCCATCGCGATAGATAAGGTTCGCTCCCACCAGCGCGGTTGCCACTCAAAGCAGTACAGCAGGAAACGGCTGCCCGGATGGGTCAGCGGCAGCACGTTTTGCATGTACAGGTCACGATGTTTGGGCCGCAGATCGTCGAGCGTGCCGTAGTCCACGAGCAGGTCGAAGGTGCCCGTAACGTGGCGCAGGTCCGTGAGGTTGTCTTCGACTAAGTTGACGGTAACGTCGGCCTCCGCAGCCCGCCTCCGTCCCAGCTCGATCGCCGCCGCAGCGAAATCAACGCCGGTCACCTCGAAGCCGTGCTGAGCGAGGAAGACGCAGTTGCTGGCGGTCCCACTGCCAAGGTCGATCGCCTTGCACGGCTGGAGACAACCGCTCTCGACGAGCTCCACCAGCTCTTGCCGAGGACCGACGTCATAGGGCGCGTGGAAGTGGCGATAGAGGATCTCGTAAAACCATTTCATCGATATGCTTAACCAGCCGGATGATTACCGCGCCCGCTTCGCGACGTACTGGCCTTATAACGGACACGAATACCCCGAATCCTGTAGGACAGTATGGCAAGAGGGGAGTCCCGAAAG
>JAVVFG010000411.1:0-3066 GCA_032260445.1 Anaerolineae bacterium
GATTGGATCAATGATGAGTAGGCTCGACTCAGCGTTCTTGAATTACATCCTGGCCCAGGAAGTAGCTCCCGGCGAGCGACTGCCGACCCTTTCGGCGATGAGCGAGGAAATCGGCATCAGCGTGGGCAAGCTGCGCGAGCAGCTCGGAGTCGCGCGCAGCCTCGGGCTGGTGTCGGTGCAGCCGCGCCTGGGAACGCGGCGTGAAGCGTTTGACTTTTTACCGGCCGTGCGCGAGAGTGCTCTGTTTGCCCTGGCCTCTGGCGAGGCCACCTTTCGCCAGTTTAGCGAGGTGCGGCGTGCCTTGGAGACCGCGCTCTGGCCTGACGCGGTAACCCGCCTGACGGCCGAAGACAAAGTGGCGCTGCAGGGAATCGTCGACCGTGCCTTCGCGAAGCTTGAAGGAGACCCCGCCCATATCCCCAGCGGCGAACACCGTGCCCTCCACCTGACCATTTTCAAGCGCCTGGACAACCCCTTTGTGCGCGGGCTGCTCCAGGCCTATTGGGATATCTATGAGAGCCATCAACTCACGCGGCTGGCCTCGTACGCCTACTGGCTGGAAGTATGGCGCTACCATCGCGAGATTGTCAATGCCATCTGTGCCGGCGAGATGGACGAGGGCCTTCGTCTGCTGATTGAGCACTTTCAGCTTTTACCCACTATTTCGTCCGTTTCCATCAATGGGGATGGCAACGTTTAGCACAGCCCTGTTCCCGCGCCGCAAGCCCATGCGGCTCGCGAACCCGGCGATAAGAGAAAGAGAGTAGGAGAGTTTGTTATGGGTGTAGTAGAACCCGTCGTCGCTGAAGCCGAGAGCCCTACCGCGGAGCCGGCCGACCGGGTGAACGATTTTTCGATCGTGGTCGCCACGGCAAACGGTACCGGGAGCCAGACGTCGAACCTGACGCTGCTGCGCGCCCTGTTCAAAATGGGGATTCCGGTCAACGGCAAGAATATCTTCCCATCCAATATTCAAGGCCTGCCAACCTGGTATCACATTCGCGTTAGTAAGGACGGCTATGCCGCCCGGCGCGAGACGTCGGAGGTGCTCGTCGCCTTCAATGAGGTGACGGTACACGAAGATATCCGTGAGCTGCCCGCTGGTAGTGTCTGTGTCTACAATGATGACTGGCGCAATATGCCGGTGCGGGATGACATCACCATGTATGGCATTCCTGTCAACCAGTTCCTGCGCGAGCTCGGCGCCCGGGGTAAGTTTCGCGATCGCTTTACCAACATGATTTACGTGGGCGCGCTCTCGCAGTTGCTGAATATCGACCTAGAAGCGATTCGCGAGGCGCTTAGCTACCATTTTGGCCGCCGCGAAGCGCTGGTTGAGTCCAACATGGAAGTGATCCAGCTTGCCTACGACTGGACCGCAGAGAACGTCGAGAAGCGCGATCCTTTCCGTGTCGAGCCGATGGACCTGACCAGCGATAAGTTCCTGATTACGGGGAACGAAGCGGCGGCTCTGGGCGCGATCTTCGGCGGGATGACGGTGACGGCCTGGTACCCAATTACGCCGTCGACCAGCCTCGTCGATGCGCTCAACGAGCATCTGCCGGCGCTGCGCATGGATGAGAATGGCCGACCGACCTATGCCGTCATCCAGTCGGAGGATGAGCTGTCGGCGATCGGTATGGTGGTCGGCGCTGGCTGGGCCGGCGCGCGGGCGATGACCGCCACCTCCGGCCCGGGCATCTCCCTGATGGCCGAGTTCGCCGGGCTGGCTTACTTTGCCGAGATTCCCGGCGTCATCTGGGACATCCAGCGCGTCGGGCCGAGCACCGGTTTGCCCACGCGCACCTCGCAGGGAGACGTCACCTTCGCCTACAACCTGGGCCACGGCGACACACGCAATGTGCTGCTCTTTCCGGCCAACCCTGCGGAGTGCTTCGAGTTCGGCGGCACGGCCTTTGATCTCGCCGAACAACTGCAGACGCTCGTCCTCGTCCTCAGCGACCTAGACCTGGGGATGAACAACTGGATGAGCGAGCCGTTCCAATATCCGGCTGAGCCGCTCAAGCGGGGCAAGGTCTTGACGGCGGAGGAGGTCGAGGAAAAGGGTTTTGCCCGCTACAAGGACATTGATGGCGACGGCGTCGCCTACCGCACCCTCCCTGGCAACAAGAACCCGCTATCTGCGTATTTCGCGCGCGGCACTGGTCACAACGAGCGTGCTGTCTACAGCGAGCGGGCTGACGACTGGGTCGCCAACATGGAGCGCATCAAGCGTAAGTTTGAGACGGCCCGGGGTCTGGTGCCGCAGCCGGTGGTCGACCGCGTCGAAGGTGCGCGCATCGGCATTATCGCCTACGGTACTACCGCGCCGGCCATCGCCGAGGCGCGCGATCGCCTCGCCGCCGAGGGCATTGACACCAGCTTCCTGCGCGTCCGCGCTTTACCTGTCAGCCCATCCGTGCGCGACTTTGTTGAGCAGCACGATCGTGTCTACGTCGTCGAGCTCAACCGCGATGGGCAAATGCACCAGATCTTACAACTCGAAATGCCCGATATCGCCACCAAACTGACTTCCTTCGCATTTCTTGACGGCATGCCGCTCACTGCCCGCTGGGTGGTCGAGAGCCTGCTGGCTAAGGAACAGGAGAATGGAGCATGAGTACACAGAGTAGAGGCCGCCAGAAGATTAACGAGATCGGCCTGGAATTCACCGCTTATAAGGGGTCGCCGACGACGCTCTGCCAGGGCTGCGGCCATAACTCGATCGCCAGCCAGATTATCCAGGTTGCCTATGAGATGAATCTGCGCCCGGAAGAGGTGATTAAGCTGAGCGGTATCGGCTGCTCCAGCAAGTCGCCTGCTTACTTCCTGGGTATGTCGCATGGCTTTAACGCCCTACACGGCCGGATGCCCGCGGTGGGCACCGGCGCCCTGACGGCGAACCACCACCTCAAGGCCATTGGCGTCAGCGGCGACGGCGACACGGGCAGCATCGGCATGGGCCAGTTCAAGCATGCCTGCCGCCGCAATGTGCGTATGGTTTACATTGTCGAGAACAACGGCGTCTACGGCTTGACCAAAGGGCAGTTCTCGGCGACCGCCGAC
>JAVVFG010000412.1:0-3061 GCA_032260445.1 Anaerolineae bacterium
CGCCTTCGGCCTCGTTCAGGGCGCGTAGGCTGGTGACATAGCAGGGACCGCCACCATTGGCGAAGTAGCCGTAGACGGCTTCCGGCAGGTAAGCGCCGTCGACGAAGCCGCCGAAGACGTCGGTGAACTGGGTCCAGTTGGTGGTCAGCGTGGCGCGGTTGAGTAAAGATTCGACCGGCACGCGCGCCCCCGTCTCCGGATCGATTGCCTTGCGGCTGGCCTCGGCAGTGATGCCCACGAAGGCGGCGATTGAGGTTCCGACCGCCCCAATGGGCTTGGTTCCCTTCTCGACCTCCTCGACATACACGCCAGGCGATGCATATGATACGGCCATTTCCTATCTCCTTTCAGACACAACTGACTGAACTACTCACCATTCAACGTCATAATTACCATCGCCATCGGCGACGCGTATGGGCTGCTGGCGCGGTTTCCCCGTTTCGGCCCAGCAGACCAGCTCATAGTCGCCCGGCGGCAGCGCGCCGAGCACATAACGTCCGTCATCCCCGGTCGTGGTCACATAACCGCTATCCTTCAGCGCCACGGTGATACCGGCGCGCGGCTGCCCTTCCTGATCGCGCACCGTGCCGCCGATGAAGACACTCGTCGCCGCCGGGGCAAAGGGCGGCAGCGACTGCTGCATACGCAGCGTGAGGGTGCGCACCAGCGGATCGGTGACCTCGGCCCACGGGTCGAGCGCCAGCGTCACGGTATAAGGCACTGTCGGGCGCGTCTCGTTGTCCAGCGCGCTCCAGATCTCGGCGGGATTGGTCAGCCGCTCGGGGCTTGCCAGCTTCGTCTGCACCTCAAACGGCTGGCCCTGCATCAGGCCAACCATCTGCCCCTCCGGCAGGACGGGGAAACGGAAAAGGGCCATGAGCGCGCGGCTCAGCAGCCGGTGCTCGTCCTCGGCCTCCGCCGCCCATGCCGTCAGGAGGTAGGTGCAGTCCACACGGAAAGGGCTGCGCTTGCGCGCTGCTTCGCGTGGCCCGCCGTTGCCCATCTGCTGCCACTGGTGCTGGCGTAGGGTGGCATTCTCGCGCACGTCATAGAGAAACAGATTGAGGGTCGGTCGCGTCAGCCGCGCGCTCCATTCGCGCGCGGGCTGGTCGAACTTGATGTCGATCTCCCCGTTGCGTACGGGCAGCTCGGCTATCAGGAGTTGTCGTAAGCTTTCGTCCAGATCGGCAATCATCAAACAACGACTGTTGCGGCGTTATGCCTGCAGCAGTTCTTCCTCTTCCTGTTCTTCCTGCATTTGCAGAAGTTCTTCCTCTTCTTCCACCTCTTGCCGCTGCACAGCCAACACCTGGTCGGCAACCTCGTCCGCCTCGGCCTCAAACGCGTCCTCAGGATCGTTCACCGCCATCTGGCCCTGCACCGGCGCCGGGGCACTGCCCTGCTGCACCACGTGTGTCAGCTCGTGCGCAATGAGGTGCTGCCCGTCACTGCTGCCCGGATCGTAAGTGCCTTGGCGGAAGAAGATATCCTTGCCGGTGGTAAACGCGGTAGCACCCAACTGGCGGCTGAGTGTGTCTGCGCTGGCATTGGCGTGGATCGCCACATCGTCGAACTGCGCGCCCATCACCGCGCCGGCCCGGCTGGCGATTGACGCCTCGAGGCTCGCGCCGCTGCCGCGCTCGCGCTCGATCGCCGCAGCGGTCTCGTCGTCGAGCGTGGTCGCGCCTTCGCTGCTGCGCTGCGCCAGCATGCGCTGCACAGTCTGGTTGCCGGCCACCCGCTGCAGGCCACGGACGAGCGGCGCCGGCAGCGTGCCCGGCGCCTGCGCCTCGTCTAGCTTGGGAAAAAGGGCGTGCTGCGGGGAGCGGCTTGCCTGGGCCGGCTGGCGCGCCGGCTTAGCCTGCTCTTCATGAAGGCGATCAGTCGCCATGGCAATCCTCCATTCACACCACTGGACGGGAAATCGGGCTCGTCCGGTCTGGCACCGTCCGCTTTGGCGGCCCCATCTCCGTCGTCGATTGTAAATGATTCTTCTGTTGCCCGGTGTAAAGTAGGTAACCCTATGCCGGGAAGGACCGTGTCAGGGTACGAAGAGTGTCTCGTTGATCAGGCGGCCTAACTTCTGATACTCGCGCCGCGCTGCATGGAGCAGGTGGCGCAGCGCCAGCGGTGATTCTTCCTCGGCGGCGAGAAACGCAGCCGCCAGGATAATGTTGCGGATATTGCCACCGGCGATGCGAAAACGCTGTGCCAGCTCGGCCCATTCGACGTCGTCTGCCAGCGGCACGTCGGGTGGCACGTTGACCTGCCAGATGCGTTCCCGGTCGTCGGCCTCCGGGAAGGGAAACTCGACGACGTAGTGCAGCCGGCGCGTAAATGCCTCGTCAAGATTGGCGCGCAGATTGGTCGCCAGTATGACCGCGCCGTCAAACGCTTCCATGCGCTGCAGCAGGTAGCTGATCTCCACGTTGGCATAGCGATCGTGGCTATCGCGGACTTCAGAGCGCTTACCAAAGAGCGCATCGGCCTCGTCGAAGAAAAGGATCGCGTTGCTCGTCTCGGCCTCGTGGAAGATCTGGTTGAGGTTCTTTTCCGTCTCGCCGATGTACTTACTGACCACGGCGGACAGATCGATTTTGTACAGTTCCAGGCCCAGCTCGCCGGCCATGACGTCCGCAGCCATCGTCTTGCCTGTGCCCGATTCGCCGGCAAACAACGCATTCAGCCCGCGCCCCAGCGAGAGCCGGCGCGCGAAGCCCCAATCGTGATAGACGCGCGGGCGCTGCCGCACGGTGTTAACCATCTCGCGCAACTGGGCCAGCGTGTCCGCCGGCAGCACTATGTCATCCCAGCCAAAGTGCGGCTCGATTTTCGTCGCCAATGCGCCCAGCTTCTGGTTCGAGTGAGCACGGCTGGCGGCAAATAGCTGTTCCGCACGCAACGGCGTCTGCTGCCAGCGGGCAAGGTCGGCAGCTGTCGCCACGGCGTCGCGGATCTGCCCCGCGCTAAAGCGGAACTGGTTGGCCAGCGGCGTCACGTTGAGGTCGGGCGCACCTGCTTCGGCCAGGTAGCGCTCCCAGAGCTGGCGACGCCGCTGAAA
>JAVVFG010000413.1:0-3059 GCA_032260445.1 Anaerolineae bacterium
TCATTCCTTTGTCTGTCTCTGCGGCCGGCCCTTGGGCCGGACTGACACTGACTCTCCAGGGTTAAGCGACAGTTTGCGACCGCCACGATGATAGCCGAAACTGGCGCGGCGGCTTACAATCAACGCGACTCTCATCATTATTTTACCAGGGAGAACGTCTATGGCCGATCAATTCGAGACGCTGGCGGTTCATGCTGGGGTTCAGCCCGACCCAGCCACCGGCGCGGTGATGACGCCTATCTACCAGACATCGACCTATGCCCAGGCTGACGCCGGCGTGCATAAGGGGTACGAATACTCGCGCACAGATAACCCAACACGCACGGCGCTGCAAGAAGCGCTGGCGACGCTGGAGGGTGGGCGGCACGCGCTCGCCTTTGCCTCGGGGATGGCCGCCATCGACACGCTCCTCCGTCTCCTGCGGCCGGGCGATCACGTACTCTGCGGTGATGACGTCTACGGCGGCACCTACCGTCTTTTCGATAAGGTACTGGCGCCGTTTGGGCTGCAGTTCTCCTACGTCGACACTGGCGACCTCGATGCTGTCGCCGCCGGCTTGCGCCCGGAGACGCGGCTGATCTGGCTGGAGACGCCGACCAATCCCATGCTGCGCCTTTCCGACATTGCCGCCGTCGCCAGATTGGCCCGCGACGCCGGTGCCTGGCTGGCAGTAGACAATACCTTTGCTTCCCCGGCACTACAGCGACCTTTAGAATTGGGCGCGACCTTCGTCGTACACAGCACCACCAAATACATCGGCGGCCACTCGGACGTGGTCGGCGGGGCGATCGTGCTCGACGACGAGGAGAGCTACGAGCGGCTCAAGTTCCTGCAGAATGCAGCCGGCGCCGTCCCCGGCCCCTTTGATGCCTTTCTCACCCTGCGCGGGATTAAGACGCTCGCGCTGCGTATGGAGCGCCATAGTGCCAACACGACACAGGTAGCCCGCTTTCTCGAGGATCATCCGGCCGTGGCGCAGGTGATCTATCCGGGCCTGGAGAGCCACCCGCAGCACGAACTCGCCCGGCGGCAGATGGCGGCGCCGGGCGGCATGGTTTCGTTTCTGCTGCACGGCGGCGAGGCCGCAGCGCGCGCCCTGGCGCGGCGGACTCGCCTCTTCACGCTCGCCGAATCGCTGGGCGGCGTCGAATCGCTCGTCGAGCTGCCGGCGCCGATGACCCACGCTTCCGTCAGCGATTCGCCGCTGGCGGTAGATCCGGGATTAGTTCGTCTCTCGATCGGCATTGAACACGTGGACGACCTCATCGCCGACCTGCAGCAGGCTCTGGCACGAACGAGCACGTAAGACTAATCTTTGAGGGCAACTGCTCAGCCCGATGCTCAGGGAGTGAAAACCGATGCCGATTAAAGGGATCTTCCAGCTACTCAGGGACAGCTTCGCGGCCTGGCGTGACGATAACGCTTCGCGGCTGGCGGCGGCGCTGTCCTATTACACCGTCTTCTCTATCGCGCCGCTACTTGTCATCGTTATTGCCGTGGCCGGGCGCGTGCTGGGGGAGGAGGCCGTGCGTGGCGAGATCGCCGCCCAGATCGGCAGCACGGTTGGGCCGGAGACGGCGGAGTTCATCCAGTCGTTGGTCGCCAACGCGCGTGAACCGGCCAGCGGCACGATTGCCGCGATTATCGGCGTGATCACCCTCTTCCTGGGCGCCTCCGGTGTGTTCGGCCAATTGCAGGGCGCGCTAGATACGATCTGGCGCGTCGAGCCGGCGCCGGGTCGCGGCATCCGCGGCACGATTGAGGATCGTTTTCTCGGCTTCGCCATGGTGCTGGCCATTGGCTTTCTTCTGATGGTCGCTCTCGTCGCGAGTACGGCGATCAGCGTTGCCAGCAGCTTTCTTGCTGACCGCCTTCCGTTGCCTCCTGGATGGCTCTCTGTCCTCGACTTCGTCCTTTCCTTTGCGCTGATCACCGTTCTCTTTGCGATCATCTTTAAGGTGCTGCCCCGCGTGCAGCTCGCCTGGCGCGACGTCTGGCTCGGCGCCGCCGTTACCTCGTTTCTGTTCAACATCGGCAAGCTGCTCATCGGCTGGTACCTGGGCACAACGGGTGCCGGTTCTGCCTTTGGCGCCGCCGGCTCGCTGATCGTGCTCTTGCTGTGGGTCTACTATTCTGCGCAGATCTTTCTACTCGGCGCCGAGTTCACGAAGGTCTATGCCACCCGGTACGGCTCGCACCTCGTCCCCGAAGAAGATGCCATTCGCTTTGCCATCGTTACTGAAGACGAGGCGCGCCTGGCAGCGGTGGCCCGCACGTTGCCCGCGGAAGAGGTGCAGCTGATCCCGCACGCCGTAACGCAGGGGGAGCCCGCTCCGGCCCCGCCGCCACGAGCAGCCGGCGCGGGACCAGGGCGGGCCTACCAGTGGGCAGTCGCGGTCGCCGCTAGCTTTGTGGCCGGCTTGCTGGTGGCGGCACGCCGCCGGTAGGAGCGACAGGCATCCGCTGGACCAGCAGCGCCAGCAGCGTCAGCGCGCTCAGCTGCACTACGAGCGTAGCCGTTGTCAGGGTCATCGCTTGCGCCAGCAGGCCGAAGAGCAGCGGCAGCGGCAAGACGGCAAAGGTTGCGTTGAGCGCGACCACCGTTCCCGCCCGCCCAGGAACCGAGGCCAGTGATTGTGCCCGGCCGATCGGCCAGAAAACGGCGAACAGAAAGTTGAGGGGTACCGCCAGCAAGAAACGGGGGGCCACACGTGGTAGGAGGAGCCAAAGCGGGATGAGGACGGCCAGCCCAGCAATGGCCAGCCGCAAGATAGCAGGCGGCGACCAGCGGGCCAGCCAGTGATCGAGGACGAGCAGGCTGGCGAGGGCGACACCCATTTCCAGTGCCACGTAGACGCCGACCAGTTCCTGGCTCAGTCCAACCTCCTCGTGCAGCCAGACGGCCTTCAAAACGAACGGCGCTTCGAGGAGGTCAAAAGCCAGCAAGAAGAACAGCCAACGCCACATGAGCCGGTCGCGCAGGACGAGGCCTAGGTTGGCCCGCAGCGCTGGCAAAGCGGCTCCGGCAGCCCGGGCACGGCTGGGCGGCGGGAAGTGAG
>JAVVFG010000414.1:0-3045 GCA_032260445.1 Anaerolineae bacterium
CCCAGCAGCACGTTGGCAAAGACAATCCAGCCCCAACTGGGGGCGAAGATAATCAAGAGCGGTACCGGGATTCCCACCAGCCAGCCCGCAATCAGAATCCGCTTGCGTCCCCAGCGGTCGCCCTACCGCCCGGCGAAGAGATTGGCCACCGCTTTGACCAGGCCAAAAGTGACGATAAAGGAGAGGACCGCCGCGCGCGAAACAAGGCCGAATTCTTCCTCGGCGATGAGGGGCACCACGGTGCGCTCCAGCCCGACCATGGCGCCGACGAAGGCGTTGACCACGATCAGCAGGGTAAATTGTTGCCAGTTGGCGCGGAGGCCCAGACGGATCCGTTCACTCATGTTGTTTATTCCTCCCACTCAACTCACCGCGCAGCGGTTGGCGCCGGCTTCCAGATCGGTCACGTCACCCTCGGGCCAGCCGGCTGCTTCATTGAGCGCGACGATGCGGCTGTGGTTGGGCGGTGCCGGCGGCAGGTGGGCCAGAAGGGAGTCAACGAACTCGCTTTCCGTCTGTCGTAAACGCGCGACCCGTTCCTGCACCTCCTCCAGCGTGGCCACGAGAGGAATGCCGTCGAAAGGGATAGGTTCGGCGGCATGGCCGGGCAGAACCAGCACGTCGTCCGGCAGGGCCTGGAGTCGTTGCAGCGAGCGGTACAGCATCCGCGCCCGCCGCTCGGCCTCTTCAGGGTTAGCCTCCAGGTCGGGCCTCCCGACGCCGTCCAGGAAAAGGGTGTCTCCGGTGAAGAGCGCCTGCTCGTCCAGGAGGTAGGAGGCGCTTTCCGCCGTATGGCCCGGCGTCGCCAGCACCTCCAGCCGAGCCTCGCCAACGGCCAGCACATCACCATCGCCTGCGGGCGTGAAATCAGTAGCCCGCCGGTTGTCCGGCAGGTAAAGGGTGGCGCCCGTCAACCCGGCCAGCGGCCGGCTGCGCGAGAGATGGTCGGCGTGAATGTGCGTGTCGATGACCGTGGTAATGTGCCAGCCGCGTTGCTGCGCCAGGGCCAGATAGACCTCCGGCGGCAGCGAGGCATCCACGACCAGGGCTTCCTCGCCGGCGCCAATGAGGTAAGAGAGGCACCCTTTCCCCGTCCGTCGCAACTGCAGCACCTGGGGCTTGCTCTCGGGCAAGGGCACCTCGGCGCTGTTCCAGGCGAGGCTCCACGCTTTCATGCCGCCTGCCAGCGATTGCGCCTGGTAGCCCTGCTCCCGCAGTTGCCTGGCAGCCGTGAGGCTGGTGACGCCCACGCCACAGAGGGTGACGACCGGGCTATCCGCCGGCAGCTCAACCCCGGACAACGCGTCAGAGTCGCCGGCTTTGAGCGCGGCGTAGACGTCGACGTGCACGCTCCCGGGAATGCGCCACTCGGCCCACTCCTCTTCCGGTCGCACGTCCAGGATGGTTACCGGCTGACCCTGTTCCAGCATGTCGCGCAGCGCGCTCACGCTGACGGTATCCGAAGGTTCCGTTATTGCCATCGTTACCTGTCTCCTTTCACAAGATTGAAGTCTCATTCAGTTGGACGGCGGTGGCCAGAAAGCCGCCGCGTCCGGGTAGCAGGCGGCGGCCGAGCCACTCCAGCAGCCAGGCCATTCCCGGCCGGCGCCCACCGTATGACGGCGGCACGAAAAGCACCGTATGCCAGGTGACCCGGCCGTAGCGTTTAAGCAGGCCAACCAGCTCGGCCGGTGTCAGAAAGTGCGCCTGTTGGAAGACAGTTCCTTGCTGGCGCCGGTAGTACTCTGCCCACCGGCTGCTGCCGTTGATGGTGCCGGCGACAAGCCGTCCGCCGGGACGGAGCACGCGGGCCATCTCGGCCACCGCCCCGGCCGGGTCGGCCACGAACTCCAGCATCGTCACCGACCAGATCAGGTCCAGGCTGCCGGCGGCGAAAGGCAGGGCGTGCGCGCCCGCTTGCGCAACCGGGAGCCCGCGCGCCTGGGCCCGCCTTAGCATCGCCGGGGAAATATCGATACCGGTAACGTCGGCGCCGGCCTCTGCGAGCACGTGCGTAAAAACGCCGGTCCCGCAGCCGGCATCCAGCGCCTTTTCCCCTGCTACTTCAGGGGTCAGGGCCAGCAATGCTTCCCGCTCGACCGCAAACGCGTGCGCGCCGAGCGGCGTGGCAAACCAGCCGTCATAGCCGGCGGCCAGGGCATCAAAAAGCGGTTCCTGCCTTGTGCCGTCGTGCATTAGAAGCTACCGCTAATAGGAAAACATTTTGGACATGGCACAAATTGTAGCACAGAGTTTTTCACAGAGATCCACCGGGGACGCGCCTCTCAGTGGATCTCCGTGCTATCTCAGTGGATCTCCGTGCTATTTCTGTGGATCTCCGTGCTATCTCAGTGGATCTCTGTGTTCCTCTTCAGGCGCTTGTATGTCCTATATGCCAGATCTAAACACCTGCTCCATAAGAAGCCGGTTTCAAAAGACCGGTACCTGGTCGGCCGCCACCGTCCATTCCCCTTCCAGGTCCATATTGCCGCTGATCACGCCTTCGATCAGATCCTCAGGCTCGAGCCCGCGAGCCTCGCAGCAAGTGCCTCAGGTGGCGACTTCGCCCCGGCGGGCCAGCGATTTCAGCATAATTCTCCTTGATTTTCAGATTCCACCGAATAACCGGCCTGCTCCCACTCGGCCACCCCCGCTTCCAGGCGGCGCACGTCCAGCCCCTGTCCGGCCAGCAGGGCCAGGGCATCGTCGGCAATGACGCAGTAGGGGCCGCGGCAGTAAGCGACTATCGTCTTGTCTGCGGGCAGCGCGGCCAACTGCTTCTCAAGCTCCGCGGCGGGTATGGAAATCGCCTCTGGCACGTGGCCTGCCTCGTACTCCACCCGTGGGCGCACGTCCAGCAGCACCACTTCGTCCCGCGCCAGCCGCTCCTGCAGCTCGGCCGCCCCAATCGGCTCAAACTCATGGCGCCGCTCCCGGTAAGCATCCAGCGCCTGCTCCACTCCGGCGTTCTGTTGCGCCGCCACCGCTCGCAGCTCCAGCCAGAGGCGGGCCACCGCCGGGTCCGCCAGCCGGTAGCGCACGTAT
>JAVVFG010000415.1:0-2967 GCA_032260445.1 Anaerolineae bacterium
GGCACCCGCAACAACGACAAGCGGTACAAGGCAAATATTAACGAACCGGCGGTAGTTCATCTTTCATCCCTCTAACATGGCTCTCAATTACATGTATTAGTAGCTCTGAATCGTTATAAAGAAGGGACTCTGTAGTCGCCCGTCCACTTATGGACATAGGCTTTTCGATGTTTTCCACAGCTTCCCCGCTAAGGGCATCTCGGTTCTGCCAACGCATCACATCATCCGCTGTTCCCACGATAGAAAGCGAATAGGTATAGAAATAGAGTGGGGTTGTGTAACCCTGGTCGGAGGACCAAGTACTCGTAAATAAGCTCGGTGCACCGATAGCTAGGGCTAAGTCTAGCCCTGGTATCCCAATGCCCGTTACCGTTAGTTCCCCTTGTAAAAAGCGTTCCGATAACTCGGCAGTGTCAACAAGAGGCATTGCCGTATAGTGAATAATCAGCGCGTCTGCGTTTGTTTCCTCGATCTGCTTTCGGGCCGATGGCCAATCGGAGGCAAGTTGCACTACCACGTTTCCTGCGGCTTCCATCTCTTTAGGCCGAACTTGACTTTCGAGCTCAGACAGGTCATCGGGCACTAAATAGACAACTTGGAGAAATGGATTTGCACTGGCGGTTTGTGGTCCGCCCCTTAGCCAGTGAAGGAGAATGAGTACTCCTCCCAGTATAATCGTGATCACTAAAGTTGCTCTGCGACTGTCCAGTGCACGACTAATGGTGATCATTTTATGCCAATCCCTTCAACTTAAGCAGAGAGACTACTATGCCCCTTAGATTAACCGCCAAAGCCTCGGCTCACTCTTATGCCCGTTTCATGGGTTGTCCCCGGATCCGTCGCTGGCTCACCACACAGAATATCAAGCTCCAGACACACCATAACCGCCCATGCTTCCCGTTGGGAAGTGACAATCATTCCATTTTTGGGCGTGACGTTTGCCATGGTGGTCGCATCGGCGCAAGCCCGTCCAGGGCCTGCGCCGTCGGCTCAGGCGTCGTAGGCCAGTAGAGGAGCCAACCAGCGTTCCACCGCCGCCACGTCCATGCCCTTGCGCCGGGCGTAGTCCTGTACTTGGTCGCGGTCGATGCGGCCCACGCCAAAGTAGCGCGCTTCGGGGTGGGAGAAGTAATAGCCACTGACTGCCGCGGCCGGCTGCATGGCGTAGCTGCTGGTCAGCGTGATGCCCGCCTTCTGCGGCGCCTGCAAGAGCTGGAACAGGAGCCCTTTCTCGGTGTGGTCGGGACAGGCCGGATAGCCGGGCGCCGGGCGGATGCCGCGATACGCCTCGCCGATCAGGGCCTCTTTGTCCAACTCCTCGTCCGGCGCATAGCCCCAGAACTCGCGCCGGACGCGCTGGTGCAGGCGCTCGGCAAACGCTTCGGCGAGCCGGTCGGCGAGCGCTTTTGCAAGGATCGCGTTGTAGTCGTCGTGTGCGTCCTCGAAGCGGCGCACGAGCTCTGGCAGCCCAAGCCCGGCGGTGACGGCGAAGAACCCCAGATAGTCAGGCACACCGCTGTCGCGCGGCGCCACGTAATCGGCGAGGCAGAGATTGGGCCGGCCGGGTTGGCGCGCCATCTGCTGGCGCAGGAAATGGACGACGGCGCTTGGCGCTGCGTCAGGCCCGCTTCCGGCAGGAAAGACGAGAACATCATCGCCGGCGCTCGCCGCCGGGAAGAAGCCGGCGACGGCTGATGCTGTGAGCCACCGCTCTTCGACGATGCAGTCGAGCAGCCGCTGCGCGTCCCGGTAGAGATTGCGTGCCGCTTCGCCGACAGTGGGATCGTCGAGGATGGCCGGGAATTTGCCCGCCATCTCCCAGGCATGAAAGAAGGGGCTCCAGTCGATGTACGCGCGCAGCTCGGTGAGGTCGTAGTTATCGAACGTGCAGAGACCCTGGCAGGCAGGGGCCGGCGGCGTGTAGCTGTGCCATTCGACAGCAAAGCGGTTGGCGCGCGCGGCAGCGAGTGGCTGGAGATTGCGCCGCTGGTTGCGGCTGGCGTGGGCACTGCGCAGCCGCTCGTACTCTGCCGCCACGGAGGCGGCAAAGGGCGCGCCATCCCGCTCGTGCAGCACGCTCCCGGCAACCCCGACAGCCCGTGAGGCATCGACCACGTGTACTACCGGGCCGTTACTGTACTCGGGTGCGATTTTCACTGCAGTGTGCACTTTGGAGGTCGTAGCGCCGCCGATGAGCAGCGGCACCGCAAAGCCCTGGCGCTGCATCTCGCGCGCGACATGACGCATCTCTTCCAGCGAGGGCGTGATCAGGCCACTGAGCCCGACGATGTCTACGTTCTCCCGGCGCGCCGTCTCCAGGATAACGGCGGCAGGCACCATGACACCGAGGTCGACGACCTCGTAGCCGTTGCAGCCGAGGACGACGCCGACGATATTCTTGCCGATGTCGTGCACGTCGCCCTTCACCGTCGCCAGCAACACCTTGCCGCTTGAGGAAACGCCCTCTGATTCGGCCTCGATGAAGGGAATGAGGTGGGCCACCGCCTGCTTCATGACGCGGGCGCTTTTCACCACCTGCGGCAGAAACATCTTGCCGCTGCCGAAGAGGTCGCCGACGACGTTCATGCCGTCCATCAGCGGCCCTTCGATGACCTCGATGGGATGCTCTGCCTGCTGCCGCGCTTCCTCCGTGTCCTCGACGATGTAGTCGGTGATGCCCTTAACCAAGGCATGAGCCAGCCGCTCGCCGACGGGCCTCTGCCGCCAGGCCAGGTCGTGCCGGTCCTCTTTGGGCCTGCCCCGCACCTGGTCGGCGATTTCCAGCAGCCGCTCGGTAGCGTCGGGCCGGCGGTTCAGCAGCACATCCTCCACCCGCTCGCGCAGCTCGGGATCAATTTCCTCATAGACCTCTAGCTGCCCGGCGTTGACAATACCCATATCCATGCCGGCCTGGATGGCGTGGTAGAGGAACGCGCTGTGCATCGCCTCGCGTACCGGATCGTTGCC
>JAVVFG010000416.1:0-2947 GCA_032260445.1 Anaerolineae bacterium
GCCGCAACTCGCCGTCCAACCCGTTGACGCCGGCATCGCACTCGAGAACGGACAGGTAGTCGCCACGCCGGCCGTGCCTGGTCGTGCGCTGGATGTCGCGGCGACGGTCGCCTGGCTGCAGGAGAACGCCGTCGCCGTCGTCCGTCAGGGGCGGCTGCCGCTGGTAGTAGCGCCGGTTGCGCCGGCAGTTGCCGACAGCAGCGCGCTCGTCGCCGAAGCCAATACGCTGCTCACTCGGCCGCTCGTCGCCAGCACCTTCGATCCGGTGCGCAATGAGGAGCACGAGGCGGCCATTCCGGCGGAGACCTGGGCACGCTGGCTGGCACTTGAAGTCGATCCTGCCAGCGCCAGAGGCTATCGTCTGGACGTGGACGGCGGCGCCGCCGTCGCCTACCTGAACAGCCAAGTAGAGGCCATGGGCGGCGACCGCTACGTAGACAAGGAAGCGGCCGCGGCAGCCGTCGAAGAGGCGATCTTCGGCGAGACACTCTCGCTGCGCTTGCGCCTTTTCCATCACGAGCGTGTGCACACCGTTGGCCCGGGCGAGACTTTCTCGAGTATCGGCTACGATTACGGCATCCCCTACCCGTGGATCCAGCAGGCAAATCCGGATGCCGGCGACGCGCTGCGCGTGGGGCAGACGATTACCATACCCTCGCCTGACGTGCTGCTGCCGCTGCCCATTGTCGAAAACAAGCGGGTGATCATCAGCCTCAGCCAACAGCGGATGTGGGCTTACGAGAACGGGGCCGTCAAATGGGATTGGGGGGTCAGCACGGGCATCGCCTCCAGCCCCACCGCCCCAGGGGTCTTCCAGCTGCAGAGTCACGAAGAGAACGCCTACGCCGGCAACTGGGATCTGTGGATGCCGAAGTTTATGGGCATCTACCGCCCGGTCCCGACCAGCGACTTCATGAATGGCTTCCACGGCTTCCCAACGCGCAACGGCTACACGCTGTTGTGGACCAGCAGCATCGGCCGACCGGTGACCTACGGCTGCATTCTGGTCAGCGACGAGAACATTGCCCTCTTGTATGACTGGGCCGACGCGGGCGTGGTCGTCGAAGTGCAGCGCTAGGCCGGGCCCGCCGGCGGACAGTTCAATTGCCGCCCGCGTCTCTGCCCGCTACAATCCGCTCGCGCGGCGTCATCGTGCCGCCTACGCCGGAACAGGGAGATGAGAACCATGGCCCAGGCCGAAGGAAAGCAGCGGGCGGCCGAGAATCTACAGGTTGACGGCGAACTTGTCTGCCGCCTTCTGATACGCTTCATCCACGACGAGCTGACCAAGGTTGGCTTCCAACGCGCGGTGATCAACCTCTCCGGCGGTATCGACTCCACCGTCTCCTGCTATCTGGCGGCACACGCGATGGGCGCGGAGAACGTGCTGGCGCTGCGACTACCGTACAAGACCTCGTCACCCGATAGCCTTGAGCATGCCGAACTCGTGATCGAAGCGCTGGGCATCCACAGCGAAACGATCGACATTACGCCGATGGTCGAGCCGTTTTTCGCCGTCTCGCCGGAGATTAGCCCCACGCGCAAAGGCAACGTTATGGCCCGCACGCGTATGCTGATCCTCTACGACCGTACCGCTGCCTGGAACGGGCTGGCGGTGGGAACGAGCAATAAGACTGAGCTGCTGTTGGGTTACGGGACGATCTATGGCGATCTCGCCTCGGCGGTGAACCCTCTCGGCGACCTTTACAAGACGCAGCTAAGGCAGCTCGCGGAGACGCTGGGCGTGCCACAGGCAATCATCGAAAAACCGCCATCGGCCGATCTCATCCCTGGGCAGACGGACGAAGGTGATTTCGGCTTTACCTATGAGCGCGTTGACCAGTTGCTTTATCTGATGGTCGACGAGCGCTATTCGCGCGCCGAAGTCGTCGCCGCCGGCTTTGCCGAGTCATTTGTCGACACGGTGCTGCGCATGGTCCAGCGCTCGCAGTTCAAGCGCACGATGCCCCTCATCCCCAAGCTGACGGCGCGCAGCATCGGCCACGATTTTCGTTACCTGCGTGATTGGGGCGTTTAGTCGCCCGAGTCTGAATGCGTCACCGTAACTTTATCCCCGCCCTGCTGGCCTTCGCCCTCCTGGTGACGCTCCTCGGAGCGTCCGCGCTGCCGGCACGCTCGTCGCCGGCGTGGCACGCTCAGGTTGACCGCTGGATCCTCGACACCCTGGCGGACGAGGGGGAGGCGGAGTTCCTCGTCTTTCTCACGTCCCAGGCCGATTTGTCCGGAGCGGCAGCCATCCGGGACAAGCGCGCGCGTGGCGCTTACGTCGTCGAGCAGCTCAAAACGACCGCAGGACGCACGCAGCCCGCGGTGAGTGCCGCCCTCGACCGGCTTGGCGTCGCCTACCGGCCCTACTGGATCGCCAATGTCATTTGGGTGCGCGGCCCGGCCAGTGCCGTCGAGCAGCTCGCGCAGCGGGGTGACGTCGCCCGCCTCTACGCCAATCCACGCCTGCAAATCGACCTTCCCGCGCCCGAGCGCTCGGCCCTGAGCCCGCAAGTCGTCGAGCCAAGCCTGAGCCACATCGAGGCGCCCGCCGTCTGGGCCATGGGTATCACCGGCGCCGGCGTCGTCGTGGCCGGGCAGGACACAGGCTACCAGTGGGACCATCCCGCGCTGGTCACGCAATACCGCGGCTGGGACGGCAGCAGCGCGGACCACAACTACAACTGGCACGACGCCATCCACGCCAACATTAACCCCACGCCGGGCAACCCGTGCGGCTTCGACGCGGCGGCCCCGTGCGATGACATCGGCCACGGCACACACACCGTGGGCACGATGGTCGGCGACGACGGCGCCGCCAACCAGATCGGCGTCGCGCCCGGCGCGCGCTGGATCGGCTGCCGCAACATGGAACAGGGCGCGGGTACTCCGGCAACCTATATTGAATGTTTCCAATGGTTCGTCGCGCCGACCGACCTGG
>JAVVFG010000417.1:0-2921 GCA_032260445.1 Anaerolineae bacterium
CGATTGCCGTGATGCATGGGGGCATGTAGGTGCATTTTGTCTGGTACAATGTAAGGATCGGCAAAGGTAGTGCATAAGTTCGAAGCTAACGTTAGAGAGGTTACTATGAAAGAACGAGCAACAGTCATATTCTTGTGTCTATTAGCTGCAGCTTCATTGCTGCTTTCACCATTGGCATCCAAACAGCTTGCGTTAGTATTTTTTATTACCGCCGGCGTATCTCTGGCCCTTGCTCTCTATCTTTCACCCCAGTTAAGAAAATAGCAGCTCCGGACTTGATGATATGTTAGCGTTTCTGGCACTTCTTCAGCTTCGGCAACGGCTTGGCCGGCCGGAGACGACTGGCGCGCTCTGGGCAATCGTCCTCATAGCGCTCATCGCCTCTGGCTGCGCAGGCACGGCAGTCGAGCCAACGGAGGACGACACCGCCGCCATCTACGCGGCGGTCATCCGGCAGATCTACACCGAGGACGACACTTTCGGCGGCACCTTACAGCCGCCCACCCTCTACATCCTGGGCACAACCGATGACCGCGCCGGCGAGCCGGGCGAGGGGGAGGCCAATGCTGAGTCCCTATCCGAAGCCGTACGTGATGGCGTGACGACGGCGCTCACCAACCTTCCGGCCGACCTCGTGTGGGTGGAGACACAAGAAGACGTGCCGCTTGAGCGCCATACGGGCGCAGTGGTCGATGGCGGCGCAATCATAACTCTGGGCAACGTCACGCCGCAGCGCGGCGGCTCGGTGCACGTGCCTGCCAGCATCTACGTCGCCAACCTGGCGGCAGGCGGGCAGACGTACGTTCTGGAGAAGGTCGATGGCGTGTGGACGGTGACAGGGAATACGGGAGTGCAGTGGATCAGTTGAAGGAAGGAGCAACATCATGCGTAAACGCTGGGTGATTTACATCGCAATTGGCCTGCTTTTCGGCATCGTGGATTGGTATTTCCTCGACCTATTAGCCTCCTTACTTGACCAACTGGGACAGGACGAGAGCCTGTTTGAAGCGGTTTATGCCCGCCTCCTGATTATCGCCGTGTTCATGAGCTTGAATTACGGTATCTGGCTTGTACCGGTTGTGCCAACGGCGATCTACGAGGTAAAGCGATCACAATCTATGCGTAAGGCTGCGCTAGCCGCAGTGGTCGTCTGGGCCGCAGCCATTCTTAGCTACTATGCTTACTACACGTTCCTGCTCATGTTTGTGGGGTTGCCCAACTTAGATTTCATGCTGTTTTCAAACCGGCAATCCCCGACCTATTGGACTGACTGGTGGCCCCCATTCCAGCGCGCAGTCTTGAGTCAATTCATCGAGTGGATTGGGATTGCGCTGATCGGTGGGGCAGTTGTGGGGGCATTCAGCGCGTATCTGTACAGGCGTATCTCGAAGAGACCTGTCTCGCGCCAGCAGACAAGCGCTTCAGCCAAACCAGTTGGCGATTGAGAGAGGGGTATCGGCTAAAGGATGGTTGGCGTGCTCTACCCAAGAGATTCAGGCGTAGCCGGATCGTTGCCTTACCGTTGCCGGTGGGCCGCCGGCGCCTCTGCGGCCAGTGGTAAGCTAAGCGCAGGCGGCACGATCCTGATCGTACCACGCAGAGACACACGGAGGAGCGCATGCGCTGGATAGGACTGATCGTTTTCCCCTTCATCTGGCTGTTGCTCGCCCGCTGCAGCAATGACCTCGGCCCCATGGCGCCAACGCCAACGCCCACGCGAATTGTCGAAAAGCCGCAGGTGATCAGCACGAGCCCGGATGTCATCATCAGCGCGTGGGAATATCTCAGCCCGCAGTCCGAAGAGGCGCTTGCGTCTTTCCCGGCCCACGATCCGGATGCAATCGAGTTTGCGCCCGGCAACCGGCAGGCAACCATCATCTGGCGCGAGGGCGGCTTTGATCTGGTTTGGGGCGGCTACTTCTGTTCGATCCAGCCGATCCTGACCATTGGGGACGGGACGATTGAGCTGTGGGAAAACAGCGCCATCTGGGATGACTGCGAGGCGATGGAAACCATCCACGCCTTCAAGGTAGAGATGGAAACGGACATTCCCGCGACAGTGTGGCGCTACGCCATACACGAGGGTGCGCCGGCGGACACCAGCCATGGCAGCGGGAGGACGGTAACCGGCCAGATCGTTCAGGGCTATGGCGACCATTCGCCGGTGGCCCGCGCCCTGCTGCAGCTCGAACCCGGTGGCGAGTTTGTTGCCGAAACGGATACGGACGGCGCGTTTACCCTGAACAACGTCCCCTTTGCAGAGACCACGGTCTACGCCGGACACCTTCACTTCGTCATTCCCGCCGGCGAGGAAGCGCATCTCGACCTCGGCACCATCGAATACCCGCTCGTCCATCCGCCGGCGCTACCCCTGAAGGACTACCCTCCCGGCGACACGCCCTCTTACGTGGAAAGCGGCGATTTCTGGCTGGCACACCATCCCGAAGGGAACCTGCTGGCCTTCGTCCCCGTCTCGCCGGCGTATCGGGACGATGTGGCGGTCGCGGCGTGCCGGTTCGATTGGGTTGAGGCGCTTGGGCGCTTTGTCGATCCCTGCTCCGGCGATGAGTGGGCGCTCGACGGCACGCTCAATCTGGCGCATTCCACCGAACGCTGGAGCAACCGCGACCTCGACCAGTATGCGCTCACGGTCGGGGAGGCGACCGTAACGGTGCATCTGGATCAGGTGATCACAGGCACGGCGGACAGGGAGTGATGCCTCTCTTGCAGTAACCACTTCTGAATCGGGGTGTGACCAATCGCTGGCCCCGGCGATAGATAGAGTAGACATGGGCAGAAGCCAAAGGAGCAGGGGTTGACGACCATCGCCAGAGGGACCACTATCATGACCGACGACGCAGCCCTGGCGGCCGCGGCCAAGGAAGATGCCGCTGCTTTCGACGCGCTCTACCGCCGCTACG
>JAVVFG010000418.1:0-2852 GCA_032260445.1 Anaerolineae bacterium
CGCGGCGCCTGGCGCGCGATCTGGGCGAGCTTGGTAAAGAACTGCCGCTCTTCCTGGAAGTGAACGTGAGCGGCGAGGAGAGCAAACACGGCTTCAACGCCACCCGCTGGGAGGAGAACGCGGCGCAACAGGCGACGCTGCGGGATACGGCGCGCGCGGTGGCGGCGCTGCCGGGGCTGAAGGTGCAGGGCCTGATGACGATGGCGCCATGGGAGGCGCCAGCCGAGGAGATCCGCGCGGTCTTCGCGCGCGCCCACGCCCTGGCGACCTGGCTGGCGGGAGAGGTGCCGGAGGCATCGTGGCAGTGGCTGTCGATGGGGATGACTGACGACTTCGAGCTGGCGATCGCCGAGGGCGCCACGCACGTGCGCATCGGCCGCGCGATATTTGGAGAGCGGCGTGTCTAGCTGGCAATCTTGCTGCATCCTGCGTGCAGGGACAGCCCGTGTGACTACATCAACAGGAGTGTCATGGGATTCGTAATCACGATTATCGACTTTGTCTTCTGGCTTCTCTGGCTGCTGGTCCTGATCCGCGTGCTCTTTTCGTTCGCGTTTCTGATCCCCTACCACTCCTCGGCGCGCCGGATCGTCGACGCGCTGATGCCCCTTTACACTTTTGCCGAGAGGGTAACAGAGCCGATTCTGGCGCCCATTCGCAATATCCTGCCAGCGACGGCGGGGCTCGACTTTAGCCCGCTTATTGCCTTGCTGCTGCTGGAGCTGGTGCGGCGGCTGCTTTTGTCGTTGCTGATCTAGAGTTGTCTTGAACTGTGATTTGTGTGATTTAGGTGATGGTGATGATTGGTTTGGAGGGGACGGCGGGCATCATCGCCATCCGTAGAATCAATTTAATCATGGTTCAGACAAAGGCGGCAGCGGCAGCCCTGCCTGTTCCATGATTTTGAGGGCTTTCGTCGCCGGGCTGGCGCCGGTTGGCCAGTTCTGGCCCGTGGCCCGGCACCGGCCAGGTGCTTGAAAAGCTCCCCACACCCGGTGAGAACCATTTTTGTTCGTGTGCAAAGTGAGAGGACGTAAGGGGCCATGACCACTTCCAATCCGGTGCTACGACGGCTGCTGTTGGTTTCACTTGCTCTCATCTTGTTCGTGGCCGGCGTCGTCTTCCTCCATGAAGCTTTCACTTCTCGCGTCCCCGGAGCCAACGATTTCTACTCTCGCTGGAAAGGCGCCCAGCTCTTCTGGCAGGAAGGCGTGGATCCTTATTCGGGGGAGGCAACAGCAGAGATCCAGCGGGGAATGTACGGGCGGCTCGCGCGGCCGGATGAGGATCAGGTGGCGTTCGCCTATCCATTTTACACAGCTATACTGCTGTGGCCGCTGGCCGTCATCCAGCTTCCTTACTCGTGGATTCAGGCGATTTGGCTCACGCTTCTCTTCGGCTCGCTAATTGGTGCTGTCTTCCTTATCTTGCGTCTACTGCGGTGGGAAATGCCGGTCTGGCTGTTAGCCCTTACCACACTGTGGGCGATCCTACTGTATAACAGCATACGCACCGTGATTCTTGGCCAGTTCGCGGCAATTGTCTTTCTGGGGATCGTCGCAACCGTATTTGGACTGCAGCGGCGGCGCGAGGGAATGGCGGGCATCTGTCTGGCCCTAACCACGATTAAACCACAGATGATATTCCTCCTGATCCCTGCGCTAATGATTTGGGCTACAGGACAGAGGCGTTGGCGATTTCTCACTGCGTTCTTCGGTACGATGGCCTTGCTATTTGGTACTTCATTCATTCTCCTCCCAAGCTGGTTTGAGGAGTTTATCGGACAGGTAGTTCATTACACGGATTACACGGAAACTGGGTCGCCCATCTGGATAGTGACCGGATATTACCTACCCCAACTGGGGCGACCGGTCGAAATTGGGCTTAGCATAGCGTTATTGGCATACCTCTTCACCCAATGGCGCCTGCTTCCGAGAGCTGATGCGGAGAGTGGCAAGTTCTTCGACGTGGTGATACTCACCCTCATTATCACGGCTCTCGTCGCCCTGCGAACAGCAACGACGAATCAGATTGTGCTGCTTCTGCCAATTCTGGCGTCCCTACGACAGATTGGGCAACGGTTGCGCTTCGGCATCGTCTTCATCGTCGCATTCTACGCAGTCACCCTTTCCGGCATCTGGTTTGCCTTTATCCGGACAATCGATGGGGATGCAGAAAGCCCCCTTATCTATTTTCTGCTGCCAGGGCTCGCTATCGTGTTATTCATCTGGAAACTACGCGTGCAGGCGGCAACCACCATTTCGTCCGATGAGACGCCCGATCTAGCGATTGGCTTGGTAGAAGAGCACAGCTATCATCGCCACCGATAGAATCTCCTTAATCACCGTTCAGACAAAGGCGGCAGCGGCAGTCCTGCCTGTTCCATGATCTTCAGGGCGTTGGTTGTGGGGCTGGGGCCGGGGCGCAGCTTGTAGTCGAAGACCATGCGGCCACCGGCAATTTCGTCGCGGAAGTGGAAATTGCGTACCTGCGGCAGCGTCTGCGCCAGATGGACCAGCTCCAGGTCGTGGGTCGCGACGACGCCGACGCCGTGGCTACCGCTGAGCGCCTCGACATAGGCGCGGCTGCCGATGAGCCGCTCGCGGTTGTTGGTGCCGCGGAAGATCTCGTCGATGAGGAAGAAGAGGGGGCGGGGATCAGGAGCGTGCAGGGCGGCGAGCAGGGCCTTCAGCCGGCGCACCTCCGCATAGAAATAAGAGATGCCGTCGGTCACGCTGTCTGTGAGGCGGATCGAGCTGAAGAGACGGAAGACGGTTGTCTGCAGCGCGGCGGCATCCACGGGCCCGCCGGCATAGGCAAGCACGAGGTTGACACCCAGCGTACGCAGGAAC
>JAVVFG010000419.1:0-2850 GCA_032260445.1 Anaerolineae bacterium
CTCCCCACTGCTCGCGGTGAGGAAGCCGAGAAGCAGCTGCAGCACCGTGCTCTTGCCGGCGCCACTTGGCCCGGTGAGAGCAACGTGGTCGCCGGGGTCAAGCCTGAACGAGACGCCGCGCAGCGCCGGCTGGCGCGTCTCATCGTAGCTGGCATGCACACTGTTGAACGCCAACGTAACCGGTGGTACTGGGACCTGGGTCGTCGTGCTCGCGACTGGCACTTCTTCGTCGAGCAAGGCGAAGATACGTGCGGCGGCGGTCACCCCTTCCATGCCCGCGTGAAAGCGCAGGCCAAGCTGGCGCAGCGGCTGGTAGAACTCCGGCGCGAGCACGAGAATGAATAGCGCGTCGGCAAACGTCAGCCCACCGCGCAGCAACCGCAAGGCGATTTCGACGGCGACGACTGCCACACTCAGCGTCGCGACAAGCTCCAGTGCGAGGGCCGATAGAAAGGTGACCCGCAGGACCGCTAGCGTCGTCCGCCGGTAGCGGTCGCTGATCCGGGCAACGTTCTCTACCTGCGCCTGGCTGCGTCCGAGCTGCTTGAGCGTCGTCAGCCCCTGCAACACGTCGAGAAAGTGCGCACTCATCTGCCCCAACGCCCGCCACTGCCGGCCGGTCAGCTCCGCGCCGAAGCGCCCGATGAGGATCATAAAGACGGGGATAAGTGGCGCAGTCAACAGCATCACAATTCCTGTCAACGGATCCACCGGGAACACCGTCAGCAAAATCGTGAACGGGACAATTACGGCAATGGCAAGCTGGGGCAGATAGTGACTGAAGTAGCTCTCCAGCGCTTCCACGCCGCTTGTCAGCGTAGCGCTGAGCTCCCCACTGCGCTCGCCGCTACAGCGCACCGGCCCAAGCTGCAGCAAGTGGCCAAACAGGCGGCGGCGCAGGCTTGTCTTGATGTCGAGGGCAATCCGGCCTGCTGCCAGCTCCGCGCCTGTGGTGACCAATGCCCGCAATACTGCCAGCGCGAGCAATAGCCGTAGGGAGAACGACACCTGCTCGCGCGGCAGCCCGTCCAGGAAAACCGCGGCGACAATGCGGCTGAGTAGGTAAGCTTGGACGACGGTGACAATGCCTAGCGCGGCGTGGAGCAGGACGGTTGCGATGGCCGCGCCAAGCCTGGACCTCGCTTCGCCCCACAGGCGGCGGTCGAACATCTGGCTCCCTATTGTCCCGAAGCCCGGCCTCTACTCAAGCCAGGCCGCCACAACGGGTTTCCGTAGCCGCCAGCCGCTCCCTCTCTACCCCTGCCACGGCAACAGAGCGGCCCGCTCAATACTCCAGCTCAGATTCGGCAGTTAGCCGCTCGCGGAAGACCCAGTAGCTCCAACCCTGATAGATGAGCACGATAGGCACGAACAGAGCGGCGACAATCGACATCACGCGCAGCGTATATGGGGAAGAAGCGGCTGTATAAACGGTCAGGCTGTTCGCCGGATCGATGCTCGAGACCATCACGCGCGGAAAGAGGATGAGGAAAAAGGTCGCCGTCGTCAGGATGATCGTCAGCGTGGACAGGGTAAAGGCCCAGCCTTCATGCCGTTTGCGGATCAGATAGCCCTCCGCCAGGATGGCCAGCGCGGCGAACACGGGGACCATACCGGGGTTGATGCCGAGCTGCACGCTGATGTCCGTTGTGAGGTAGGTAGCGATGAAGGTGGCGATCAGGATGACGACGACGACGGGCCACAGTCGCCACGCCAGACCGGCCGCGCGGTCGCGCAGCTCGCCGTCCAGCTTGAGCGTGAGGAAGTTGGCGCCATGCAGCGTGAAGCCCGTCAGCGTGAGGAGACCAACAAGGAGCGCGTACGGGTTGAGCAGGTTCCAGAAACCGCCGGCGTAGTTCATCTCCGCGTCGATCGGCACGCCGCGCACTAGGTTGGCGAAGGCCACGCCGAAGAGAAGTGCGGGCACGATGCTGCCGGCGACGATCGCGATATCCCACACGCGCCGCCATGCCGGGCGGCGGTCCTTGCTGCGGAACTCAAAAGCGACGCCGCGCACGATCAGCGCGACGAGCAGAAGGAAGAATGCCAGGTAGAAGCCGCTGAACATCGTCGCGTACCAGTGCGGGAACGCGGCAAACGTGGCGCCGCCCGCCGTCAGCAGCCAGACCTCGTTTCCATCCCAATGCGGGCCGATCGTGTTGATTAGCAAGCGCCGCTCATGGTCGGTCTTACCCAGGATGGGCAGCAGGATGCCGACCCCGAAGTCAAAGCCTTCCAGGACGAAAAAGCCCGTGTACAGCACGGCGATCAGAATAAACCAGAGTACGTTCAGGTCCATGATCTTCCTCGGTACTGCCTGACGATGTCAATCGCCAACGATGGACGGAATCGGCTCAGGCTCGCCGCTGTCCGCGCCGGCGAGCGAGAGATCTCCGGCGCCCGCGCGGGCAAACTTGCGCAGCAAGTAGACGTCTGCCACCATCAGCGCGCCGTATAACAGGGTGAACCCGACCAGCGTCGTCCACAACATGCCCGTCGTCACGATGGGCGAAACGGCCTCCTCGACACGGATTAGGCCAAACACGACCCACGGCATCCTGCCCACTTCGGTCAGGATCCAGCCCGCCGTATTCGCCAGGTAAGGGAGCACGATCAGCCAGGGGAAGAACATCAGCAGCCGCGGTGGCCCGTCGAGCTGTTCGCCCATGAGGAGGAAGAGCGCATAGCCCACCAACAGGAGCATGAGAAAGCCGAGGCCAACCATGATGCGGAAACTCCAATAGCTGATCGCCACCGGCGGCACGTAATCGCCGGGACCGTACTGCGCTTCGTACGCTGCTTGCAGGTCGTTGATACCCTGCACCTCGCCTTCGAGCTGGTTGAACGCAA
>JAVVFG010000420.1:0-2841 GCA_032260445.1 Anaerolineae bacterium
GTATGATGTCCCAATCGCCGCCGACCCTTCCTCGGCGCGGTTGGCACACAAGCTGGTCCCCCACCTACCGGCGCTGCACCTCGTCGTCCCCAACGAAGTAGAAGCCGCAACCCTCTGCGGCCTCGATTTCTTTGGCCATGACGCCGACGCCAGCCTTGACGCTGCCCGCCAATTGGTGCGCCTGGGCGTGAATACCGGCGTGGTCACCCTCGCGAACTTCGGCCTCGTCTACGCTACGTCGGATGAAAACGGCTACATCCCGGCCCTCTATTCCGAAGCCGTCGACAGTACCGGAACGGGCGACGCGATCACGGCGGCGATTATCTTCGGCCTGCTAAACGAGCTGGCGGTGACCGAGTGTATGCGCCTTGGCGCCGCCGCCGCCGGCCTGACCCTGCAGACACATCATTCCGTCGTCCCCGACCTCAGCCTGGACATGTTGTACGATCACCTGGTTGTCTGACGACGAACGGACAGAAGCGCTACGCTATGAACGATCTCCTCGGCTTCGTCATCTGCGTCCTCTACGTATTCAGTATCATCGGCGTTGCCGAGTTACTGCGGCGGCGCCGCGGCTACGGGACCGGATTCACACGCAAAGTCATCCATATCGGCGTAGGGATGATGAGCTGGGGACTCCCTTTTCTCTTCGACAGTCCCTGGCCCTTCGTTGTTGCCGCCCTTGGTTTCGCTGTCTTGAATTTTCTGGATTGGCGCTACGGCTTCTTTTCGGCTATGGCGAGCAGTGACAGCAACAACCTGGGCACCGTTTATTTTCCACTGGCGGCGGCCACCGTCAGCCTCCTCTTCTGGGATAACCCGCCGTTGCTTGTCGCCGCCCTGATGCCGTTGACCTGGGGCGACGGCATCGCCCCGGTCATCGGCGGCGCGTTTGGCCGGAATGCTTACACTGTCTTTGGCCACACCCGCACCCTGCAAGGTTCGGCAGGCTTCTTTGTAGCCGGATTGCTTTTTACATGGCTCGCGCTATGGCTCATTCCAGGCCAACCGGTAATCAGCGCGTTGGCGGCGCTGGGCCCGGCCGCTGCAATCATGGCTGGCACCACCCTCGTGGAGGCCGTCTCGATCCGTGGTCTGGACAACCTGACGATCACGGCAGTGGCCATTCTGATTCTGATAAGCTGGCCGTTTTAGCCAGCGTTTGCTAACAGATTCTTACAGTAACGATCAAAGGAGAAAGTAAGATGGCTGTTACCCGCTATGCAACCCCTAGAGAGCGCCCCGAGACAGATGCCGGCTATCTCGAGATGATGACTAAGATCATCTTTATGGCCGGTCTCAACCGCACCGTGGTCGAGAACAAATGGCCCGGGTTCCTCGATGCCTTTGCCGAATTTGATCCGGCACGCGTGGCGAGTTTCAGCGAGGAAGATGTGGAGCGGTTGGCGGACGATGAGAGCATCATCCGTTACGGTGCCAAGATCCGCGCCGTCGTCGACAACGCCAATCTCATGACGGAAATCGCCACACAGCATGGCAGCTTCGGCGAGTGGCTGCGCGCTGCTGTCGAGCAGGATGGGTGGGCGCAGACCGCCAGTGAGCTGGCGCGCTCCTTCCGCTACGTCAGTGAGGCCTCGGCGCGTAACTTCCTCTTTGCCGTCGGCGAAGATGTGGGCGAGGTGACGGACGAGATCAGTCGCAAATACGGACCCTAAAGCCGCCGCACCCTTTCCCCATCGGCCGCCTTGTGGTACAAACCGGGCGAAGCGTAACCGCCAGCCGGTAGGAGCTTATGTTGAACCCAACTTATCCCGATAGGGTGCGCATCGCACACCTTCCGACACCGCTGGAGAAGCTGGACCGTCTCGGCAAGCATCTGGGCGGGCCCGAGATCTATATCAAGCGAGACGACCAGACGGGCCTCGCTACCGGCGGCAACAAGACGCGTAAACTCGAGTTCCTCGTCGCCGATGCCCTGGCCCACAATTGCGATTACCTGATCACGACCGGCGCCCCGCAGAGCAACCATTGCCGGCAGACGGCCGCGGCGGCGGCGCAGTTTGGCCTCGGCTGCGGCCTGGTCTTGCGCGGCCAGTCCGCCGGCGCCCGGATGACGGGCAACCTGCTCCTCGATCGCCTTCTTGGCGCACATCTCTATTGGACAGAAGATCAGCCGGGGAGTGAGGTGATCGCCCGGGTCGCGGCCGAGCAGCGCAGTCTGGGGCGCAACCCCTACGTTATTCCCCTGGGCGGCTCGAATGTGATGGGCGCCACGGGCTACGTAATGGCGATGAAAGAACTGACAGAACAGCTCGAAGCCCAACGCCTAAATATCGACTTTATCGTCTTCGCCAGCAGCAGCGGCGGCACCCAGGCAGGCATTGTGCTTGGCGCCATCGTCTACGATTTTCGCGGGCAGATCCTAGGCATCAGCGTTGACCACGATGCGGATTCACTGAAGACCATCGCGTCGGCATTGGCGACGGCGACCGCCACCCATCTCGGCCTCGGTCCGTGCTCCGTTGCCGGCCGCGTCCAGGTCAACGACGACTACTTAGGCGAGGGGTACGCAAAGGTCGGCGAGCCCGAACGCGAGGCGATCCAGCTCGTGGCCCAGCTAGAGGGTATCCTGCTTGATCCGGTCTATACCGGTCGGGCCATGGCCGGCCTTATCGATCTCATTCGCTGGGGGGCCTTTACGCGCGGGCAGAAAGTGCTCTTCTGGCATACTGGGGGAACGGCGGCACTGCCCGCCTTCACCGATAAGCTTTTTTAATCGGCCCGCCTAACGGACCGTGATCGTGGCCAGGAGAAATGCATCTTCCCCGGACGGGAGCGGCAGGCGTCTAGCCGGGTCGGTCAGGTCATAGAGGCCGACCA
>JAVVFG010000421.1:0-2767 GCA_032260445.1 Anaerolineae bacterium
CTCGTCTGCTCGCGCTGTGCTACCGTCGTCGAATTCGACGACTGCCTGATGAAGGAGCTCGAGCAACGGCTGGGGCAGCGCCACGACTTCCTGGTCCACGGTCACGTGCTGGAGATCGTCGGCCTGTGCCCTAGCTGCCAGGAACAGAACCAGGGGACGTGACCGCCGGCCGCCGCCTGCGCCTGACTCTGGCGCTCCTCGCTGCTGTCACCGTTCTCCTGGCGATTGCCTACTGGCGCACGCCGCGTATCGTCGCCCTGACCCCGGCGCCCTCTTCCCGCGACGCCTCGACCGCTGCCGAGCTCCGGCTGCGCTTCTCCTCGCCCTTGCGGCCCCCTTATCCACAGCTACAGCTCGCGCCGCTGGTAAGCGGGACGCAGCGCTTTGAGGACAACACGCTTGTCTTCAGCCCCGCGGAGCCACTGGCCCCGGCAACGACCTATACGGTAACCCTGGCAGGTAACGCCGCGGGCACGGCCGGTCCTTGCTTGCGCTGCCGGCTCCTGCGCTGGTCTTTCCAGACGGCATCGCTTGCCATTCTCTATGTCGCCTGGGACGAGGACGGCAATCCCCAGCTATGGCGCACGGAGGATGGCTCGCAGGCGGAGATGTTGACCGCAGCCGGCGACGGCATCGGCGATTACGCCGTCTCGCCGCATGGCGACACCATCGTGTACAGCGCGCGCCGCGCCGGTGGCGGCGCCGATCTGTGGCGCACCGGCCGGGATGGGCAGGGGACACGCGCGCTGCTACCCTGCCCCGACGCGCTCTGCGATGGCGCCGTCTGGGACCCTGGCGCGCAGCGGCTCGTCTACGTGCGCCGTCCGCTGACAGAAAGCGGGCCAGGGGTGCCCCGGCTCTACTGGCTCGATGCGGTCAGTGGCGCGACGGAACCGGTTTTCGCCAACCCCGAGCAGGCAGGCTGGTTTCCCCGCTTCTCTCCGAACGGCGAGTGGCTGGCCTTCGTCGAGCCGGGGGCGCCACCGTCTGTGCTTGCCTATCCGCTCGACGGGGGCGCGCCGCAACTTCTGCCCGGCGAAACCACCGCAGCCGTTGGCTGGCATCCGCGCGAGAACCGCTTTCTCAGCAGCGTCATCGTCTACGAGGGCGAGCGCATCAGCACCCATCTTTATACGGTTGGCGCCGAGACGGGTAGTATCCAGGATATCAGCGGGGACCTCTCCACCGACGACAGCGGCGCGGCCTGGTCGCCAGCCGGTGACTGGATCGCCTTTGCACGCAAGGTAGCGCGCGCACCGGTGGGCAAACAGATCTGGCTGATGCGGCCCGATGGCAGCGAAGCGCAGCCGCTGACCAGCGATCCGGACAGCAACTTCAGCAACCTGAGCTGGTCGCCTGACGGCCAATACTTGCTCGCACAACGCTTCGCGCTCGAGGGCAGTGGTGTGGGCCCGGAAGTCTGGCTCGTGGAGCCGGCCACTGGCGACAAGACGCTCATCGCCGCTCCCGCCTTCCTGCCCGCCTGGCTGCCCTAAAAGCGAGCTAAACCGCGCCGGTCGTCTGCTCCATGTGCAACGTACGGATGGGAAAGGGTATCTCGATACCTTCGTTCTCGAAGGCGCGCTTCAATACCGGCAGGACGAGATCCTTGGCGCGGAACTGCGGCGTCTCCCGGCCGTCAATCCAATAGAAGACCGTGAGCTCGATCGACGAGTCGGCAAAGGTGTGGAAGACGACGTACGGAGGGGGGTCGGAAAGGACCACCGGTACAGATTGGGCCGCTTCGATCGCGACCCGGCGCACCTGGTCGAGGTCGCTACCGTAAGCCACGCCGACGTCTAGGTCGATGCGGCTCAGCGGGGCGCGGGTGTAGTTGATCAGCGGGCTGGTATAGACCAAGCCGTTGGGCAGGATGATGTTCTGCCCGTCGAGCGTTTCCATCTCCGTCGCGCGCAGGCTGACCGAAGTTACCCGCCCGCGAAAATCGTCGATCTCGATGATGTCGCCGAGCTCAAATGGCCGCTGTAGCAGGAGCATCAGGCCGGCGACGAAATTCTCGCTGATGTCCTTCAAGGCAAAGCCGATGGTAAAGCCCACGATGCCCAGACCGGCGATAAACGCGCGCAGGTCGAAGCGCACCTGCTCCAGCGCCGTGATGCTCACGAGCACGACGAGCGACCAGCGCGTGATCTGGGTGATGACTTGTGCCGCTTCCACGTTCACGCCGCGCCCGAGCAGGGCCCGCCGCACCAGGCGCGCGATTAGGTTCGCCACGTAGATGCCCACCACGAAAATGACAAGCGCCGCCACCAGATCCGGTAAGAAGAGCAAGAACCGGCTGGCAATCTCCTCTAGGGCTCCCGAGACAGTTTGGATTTCGTCCATGCAGCATCTCTCCTAGCCACTGGCAACAACCGCGACGATTGTAGCCTGAGCGCCGCCGTGCGGAAAGCGAGGCGCCTCGTGCGCTTATCCATTTCATATGACGTAAATCTAGACAAATACTGTGCAAGATGGTACAATGCCCCTTGTTGTGATCATTCGCCCGACATCTGAGAAGGAATATGGCTCGCTTCACCTATCGCTTCACCCTACCGGCGCCGGTCGCCGCTGTTCGTGCTTTTCACCATGACCCGTCCGTCTTGCGCAAGCTCTCCCCACCGCCGCTGTTTGTCCAGGTGCGGCAGGCGGAGCCGCTCGGCGAGGGCAGCCGGGCTGACCTGACGATGTGGTTCGGCCCCATCCCGGTACGCTGGCGCGTCGTCCATCACGGTGTCGGCCCCGGCGGTTTCACTGACCAACAGAC
>JAVVFG010000422.1:0-2750 GCA_032260445.1 Anaerolineae bacterium
CCACGTCTTCCTGCTGGGTACCGAGCTGGTTATCGAACCCCGCCGACGTATAATCATTAATTATCTCAAGGTATAAGACTAGTTAATAAGAACTAATTGTACTGGATTTCACAACTCTACAAACACCACGAACGGGTCATAGACGAGGTCTATACCGGATGCTATACTAGACTCGAAACAATAGGTCTGGATATCTAAATACGATAAAGAGACATTATTGGAGAACACCTCTCTCACTGCGAAGAATTTTCCACCGGAGGTATACGTTATGCCCTAATCCAAAACCGACATTAATGTTTAGAGACATCTCGGAAAGTGGGTGAGCTACATGCGAAAGACGGGACGAAATGAGAGGTAGTCAGAGCTGGAGTGAGGGGAGAGAAAGAAAGAGGGCTAATGCGAGATAGGATGGAGTAGAAGGCACGTTAACAAGACAGGGGGCCATGGCCGCAGCGAGGGTTCGCTCGGTTGAGATGGGCGTGACAGGATGTACAAGCGCCGCCGGGAGCTCAGTTGAGACGTTAGGCGGCGTGAATCAGCCAAGCATCGATGTGCTGACACATTGCGGCGAGCATCACACGGAAGAACCAGCGGTCACGACCAGCAGTGCGAATGAGACGCAGGCAGAAGTCGTACTTCTTGCGCTTGACGGAACGCTCGGCACAAGAGCGGCGCTTGGCGTGGCAGCGCCAGAGGTCGCTATCCCTGGGGATAAGGGTGTGCAAGCGAAAGTTCCGCACAGGATAGGTATATATGACCCGACCATAAGGTGAAGCGGAACAATCGTAGCCAAAGTGCGGACAAGAAGTAACAGGTGGTGTCTTCTTGGCGGCAGCCAAAGGGCAACGCCACTTGATGCGCAGGCGATCGGGGCAGAAACCCCAGCGCTTCATCGGATACTGGGCCGGGCAAATGGGAACGCCCTGCTCCAGGCGCAAGGGAGCGGCGTAGGATAGATGGTCCTTGTTGCGTTCGTTAAGTGGGATCACGAGGGCCATCGACCAACGCTGAGTAGCGACGCGGAAGAGACCGATAGCATCGTAGGCCTTATCCAGGGAAGCGGTCTGGATGGGCAGACCGAAGGTCTCGCGGCCGCGATAGAGCGCCACTAATCCGTGGACACTGTCGTGGCGGTTAGAGTCGGCCATAGAAAGGAGCAAGGGCAATTGACAGCAGTGCTGGAGGCTGTAGGCAGTCAACTCGTGGATACTGTGACCGTAGACCCAGCATTCACGATAGCTGTCCCAGCCCCAAAGCGCGCCGGGGTCACGGTAGGCACGGTGGCAGCGGCAGCGATCGGGCCCTTTACCGCGGTTGTCGCAGTGGCAGAGCTTTTGACCGTGAGGATTGGCCCAAGTGGGCAGCTTGCTGCCATCACCCGCGACGTGGAGGTTTTGCAGGTCGATCAGCTCTAACGCCACCGAGCGGGCGACGAAGCAGGTGAAAAACAGGGACTGCAATGTCCGCTCCCAGCGGGGGAGGGCAGACAAGTCGCCCTTACCTGCCAGAACTGCGGTCAGACAAGAAGCGCGACAGGGGCGTGCCAGAACGCGATCTGCCAAACGGTTGACGATGTCCTTGTGGGGACGCAGCTCGTTTTTGTCCTTATGCTGGTCGGACTTGTCCCGCTGATCACGGCGTCGATACGGTCGGCGCTGAATGGTGCGTGATTGGCGCAAGCGCTGCAACAGACGGTCCTGGAAATCGTAGAAGGTGCCCACGCCCGGCACGTCTGGTGGGTCAAAACCGCTGATGAGGGCGTGGAACGGGTCATCGTGCATCAAGGCGACCCAATCATCGAAGTTGGTGATGCCGCACAACATCATCGCCAGACAGGAACGCAGCATACATAGCGGATCACGAGCCATGCGCCCCCAGTCGACGCAGTACAAATCTGCCAAGATGGGATAGGCGGCATCCAGATTGGTCGCGCGCAGCTTGCGCCAAACCTGGTAATGGCGATGGGCCGTCGGCAGACCGCCGTAGCGGCCGGCTCGCTGACGCACAAAGCGGACGTATTGCTTGTGCGAAAACAGTGATGGTATCATGGGGTACCCCCTTTCTGCCTGGGGTGCACCAGGCGCTACTGGTTTGTGGCCAATGCGCCCATGATGCCACACAGTCAGATTGGGGGTAAATTGTTAAGGAGTCGGAGGTTTCAGGCCATTTTCCCTAGCGAAAAGGGGCTCTGGGACTTTCCGAGAAAGCTCAGGATGTGAAAGGAGGTGTTGCCGAGCTGCTTAATACCTCGTTGAACCGATCCTTTTTGCTCCGGTTATGGCTTGTGCGTTCTTACTTTTCCTGGATAGGAGGCTGAAAAATGAACGCCGTATTTGTCTTGATTCTAGCATTCCTGGGTATAGCCGTGGGATACGGCATCTATGCCAAGAGCATCGACCGGAAGGTAATCCAGCCCGACGACAGCAAGGCGACACCTGCCACGATGTACATGGACGGCGTGGACTTTACCCCGGCTAACAGAAACGTCCTCTTTGGCTACCAGTTCAAATCGGTGGCTGCACTCGGTCCCATTGTAGGCCCCATCGTGGCAGTGCGCTGGGGCTGGCTCCCGGCTCTGCTCTGGATCATTTTCGGCACTTTCTTTATCGGCTGGGTGCAGGACTATGCCAGCATCGTGCTCGGCGTACGGGAGGATGGTCAGAGCTTTGGCGCGCTCAGCTACAGGCTCATTTCACCCCGGGCCCGCTCCATTCTGCTCATCTTTATCTACGCCTACCTGTTACTCATCA
>JAVVFG010000423.1:0-2653 GCA_032260445.1 Anaerolineae bacterium
AGGCACTACACGGTCTATAATGCTCTCGGCCGAGCTTACAGTGGCGCGTTCGGGCCCGCCCGTCTACGCCACCGACAACGACCACTACCATCTCCTACGCCGACGATCACACCCAACTGGCCTCAGAGAACGTTACCACGATTTGATCGCATGACGTCAAGCACCGCTGCTTTAGGGAGCCGACGAAGGAGGAACCGGCTGTGCCCGGCTGCGTCGCTGGCCCCCGACAAACAGCAAAAAGCCGGCCATCGCGATGGCACTGAGCACACGAAACAAGAAGAACATCCCCGCCGATTGATAGAGATAACCGCCAAGCACGGATCCGATGATGGAGCCGATTCCAAAGGCGACCAGGTTGAAGAGCGACTGGGCTGTCGTACTCAGCCCTGAAGGCGCCCGCTCGTTGACGAACGTGACGGCACCAACCAGAAATGTGGCAAAGGAGAGCCCGTGGAGCGCCTGGACCGCGATAGCCAGGGCCGGTGTATGAATAACGGAGTACAACAGCCAGCGTATGGCGAAGGTCACAAACGAAATCTTGATTAACCCGGTTGAACCGATGCGGCGCACGAGCCTGCCAGAATAGAGCATGACGGGGATCTCACTCAGCGACGCGACGGCCCAGGCCAGTCCGATATTCGCTTCGCCGGCGCCAATACCATCCAGATAGATACTGAAGAAAGCGTTGACGGCGCTTAGCGTTAACGAAATCAAGAGGACGCTCAGGAGGAATAGCAGCAAGGCCTGATCCGCCAGAAGCTTCGCCAACCCCTGGCGCAGGGAGGAAGTGAGAACCTCGGCTCTCCGTGGCTGGAAGAGCGCGAAGGCAAAAGTGACCATGATGAGGGCGACGTAGCCATAGAACAGATAACGGATGGCGAACCGCTCGATGATCAGCCCGATGACGATTGTGGAAATCGACCACCCGACCGCGCCCCACGCTCTGAGCTGACCGTAGGAGCGACCGCTGTCCCGGGACGCCTCCAGAGCCGAACTGTCAAGCAGGGGAACAATCGGGGCTGTGAAAAAGGCATAGACAGCCACCAAAGCAAGCAGAGCCTGGAAGCTCCGCCCCGTCGCGAGTAAGAAAACGGCGCCTGCCCCCAAGAGTAAATTCATCTGTAACATCCGGCTGTGCAGGTGTAACACGTCGGCGAGACTACCCCATAGCAAGACTGTCGCGGAGGAGATCAGAAGGGGTGTGGCGGCCAGAATTCCAATCTGAATCCCTGAGAGACCCATTCGTTCATAATAGAGGTTGATGAACGGCATAAAGGAACCGAGGGCCATGAAATAGGTGAAGTAAAGGGCGCCTGGCAGGAACACCGGTACTCCCGTTCTGGTAGGTCCCTCGTCTCTCACAGCGGCACTAAGCCCTTCCCCTTCTCGACGTATTGGAGGATATGGCCTGACCCGTCTTCAAAAAGACGCTCGAAGCAAGCAGTGACGAGCGCGTAGGACGTTACCAGGGGGCACGCCAGGCGCGCATTCACTGCGGTCATCCGGCTAGCCGTACCCATCGGCTCGTTGGTTGGCTTCCTGTTGACCACAATAGTCTGGATGGTGCCGTGGATGGCGACCGGTACGGGCCTGACGGGGCAGGCTCGACCTGATCACGAAAAACGCCGCCAGGCACCTCCACGCAGGCGCGGCGGGGAGCCTCACAATCACCTTCCGGTTTAGTGGCGTCACGACCCTGCGAACAGATCGTTCGTCGCGTGGAGCAGCAGCCGCTTGCGGGCCGGGTGTGGGTCCAGACCCAATTGTTCCATGGCGAGGATGAGACCACCGAGGACCGGCGGCGCCTGGAGCGAAACCATGCGCGCGCCGGGCGCTGCGGCGATGATGCTTTGCTCTGTTGCCAGTAGGAGCGATTCATTGTGGTCGTAGACGCTTCCAGTCAACACGACGTCGAAGCTGAGCGCTTCAAACCCCAGCTGGCGGATGACCCCGTTCGCAAGGCTACCCAGTTCGCGGCCCGCCCAGGCGATAATCTCTTGCGCCACCTCGTCCCCCTGCGTCGCGACCTCAAAAACGAGCGGCGCATTCGCCGGGCCGATTCCATAACGATCGCGGACAAGCCCGGCAAGCAGGTCTTCCACATCGGCAGCGCCACAGAGAGCGACGAAGGCGTCGCTGAGCCGTGTCTGGGGACCGCGTTGCGTCCATTGCAGCGCGACGGCCTGGACGGCACGGACGACAATTTCGTGCGCGCCTCCATACTCGGCAAAGCGGCTGCTATCCCCGGTCACGCGCCCAATCCGGCCGTTCTGGTCGCGCCCATAGCAGTTGCAGCTTGTCCCGGCGGAGACGCAGACGCCCCAACCATCAGACGCGCCGATGAACAGCCCGATCATCGCGTCGTTGAACAGCTCAAAAGGGCCTCCCAGCTTTAGTGAGCTAATAATCTGCACATATGGCTCCCGGTCTTCGGGCCAGTCGTAGCCGGCAAGGCCGAAGCCAGCCGCGGCTACCTGCTGGCTGCGGATGCCGGCCTGTCGCAGGGCTTGCCCGACCAGAGCGTGTATGACGCGCCGTGCTCCCTCCCACCCGATTGCCTCCCAGCTACCCGCGCCCGCAGTCCCAGAGCCGAGGATTCGGCCCGACTCATCGGCGATGAGGGCATGGCTCTTGCTATTGCCTATATCGACAC
>JAVVFG010000424.1:0-2591 GCA_032260445.1 Anaerolineae bacterium
ATCGTGGCGTCAAGCGAGAAGATGAGGCTGCTGTGAGCCGGTTTGACGCATTGCATCTATCTGGTATAATCGCGTTTGTCGTTGCGGGGTAGAGCAGAGGCAGCTCGTCGGGCTCATAACCCGGAGGTCGTTGGTTCGAATCCAACCCCCGCTACTAGGAAAGCCCCGGCCAAATTGGCCGGGGCTTTTTTTGCGTCGCTACGGCTGTACCACGACCTCAGTCCCAATGTCCGCCCAGTTATAGAGCGCTTCGGCATCCGGATAGCTGAGGATGACGCAACCGTAGCTCACCGGCGTTCCCAGGTAGCCGTCCCAGAGGATAGCGCCGCTGCTCAGGATCGGCAGCGCGTGGAAGCCGTTTTCGAGATAGCCGGTGTGGTAGAAGCCGAGCCAGTAGGGCATGCGCAGCGCCCAGTTGTAGGCGTAGGCTTCGGGGATCTTGCTGCGGACGGCGAAGGTGCCGCTCCACGTCTCACTACCGGGCATGCCCGTGCTGACAACGAAGGTCCAGAGAAGCTCGCCGTTCTGGTAGACGTAGGCGCGCTGTTCTGATTTGTGGACGACGATGCGCTTGGCAGCCACCGGCGGCGCAGGCACCGGTTCTGTCGCGGGCGTGGAACCGGCTATCGCGGCCCCATTGGCGGGGATGAGGAGGCGCTGCCCGGGAAAGATGAGGTTGCTGTTGGGAAGCACGTTGGCCTGCTGTAAGTCGCTAACGGTCAGGCCGTACCGGAGGGCGATGCGGTAGAGGGTCTCGCCACGCTGGACGACGTGCTCAGCGGCAGCCGGGGCCGGTGCCGTTTCTGCTGGCGGATCTTCGTCGGGGGCAGTGCCGTCACCCTCGGGAATCAGCAGCGTCTGGCCGGGATAGATAAGGTTGGGATTGACCAGATTGTTGGCAGTGGCCAGGGCGTTGAGATCGACACCGTATTGGCGCGCGATGCGGGCGAGGGTGTCGCCCGGTTGCACGGTGTAGGTCTCCGCGGCGCGTGCGGTGTTGACGAGCGCCAGCGAGAGCAGTAGCGCAAGGGCTGCGGCGAGCCAGTAGGGCGCACGCCACGCTACACTCCAGTTCATGTTTCCCTCCTGTCCCCCCACCGGGCTCGCGTGCCGGCCGCTGTGCGCTACGCCGCGAGCGCTTCCATTTTCTGCGCCAGCTTCACGTCCAACTCTGTCAACGCCTCGACGCTGTGGGTGAGCAGGTGGACGTGCACTTTGTTCCAGGAGTTGCACCAGTCGGGATGGTGGTCGAGCTTCTCGGCTTCGAGGCCGACGCGCACTATCCAGGCGAGTGCTGCACCGAAATCCTTGAAGGTGAAGGTCTTGTGGAGCATGCCATTTTCCAGGGACCAGCCGGGCAGACCGGCCAGCGCCGTGTCGAGCGCATCGTGTGAGAGCGGTTGGATGTCACGAGCCATAGGAGTTCTCCAATCCGACATCCGATTTCGCGGAGAAATCGCATGTCGCTCAGACGTCCGGTTTCGCGGGGAAATCGGATGTCGCTATGTCGCGCTGCCAGACGGGGACGGCAAAGCCGGCGAGGTAGAAGCCAAAGCGCTCGTAGAGGCGGCGGGAGGCAGTGTTGTCGGCTTGGGTATTGAGCGAGACGGTATGGTAGTGTTGCGCGCGGTAGCTTTCGAGCGCGGCGGCGAGTAGGGCGCTGCCGACGCCGCGGCGTTGCGCCTCGGGGGCGACGGTGAGCCGCACGAGGTGGGCGGCACCGGGCCGCTCGCTGCGTGTGCTGTATTGAAAGCCGGCGACCCGTCCGTCGAGCTCGGCGACGTGGAAGCTCAGCGCGTGCTGCCAGCCGAGGGCGAGCCCCTCACGGCTGTGCCGCCAGATCGGGTGGAAGGCAGCCTCTTCAATAGCCACGAGCCGCGGCAGATCGTTAAGGCGCACGTCGCGCACGGGGACGCCGGCGGCCGGGGCGCGCATGGCGGCCGGCGCCTCTAGCTCGTCGTTGACGAAGGTGATGACCTGGTTGACGACAGAGAAGCCGAGGGCGGGCAGCCATGCGTCGAGGCGCTCGTCACGGCCGAGCAGAGCGGCCTCCTGCACTCCATCCGCGCGCGCGGCGGCGAGGGCGGCAGCCAACATCTCACGCAGCAGGTCGAAACCGCCGTCATCGCGGATGGCGGCCAGGCGTACCCAGGCTGCGGGAGGCGGATCGGGGGCGACGCAGAGACAGCCGGCGAGGGAGCCGCCGCCAGCAGGCTCGGCGAGCACGAAGCCGGGCTCGCCAATCCAGTCGCCAGGCAAGCGCCAATCGGCATGGTAATGGGTCCAGGCTGCATGGCGCAAGAGGGTCGTGATCCGGCCAGTGTCGGCCCTTGTCACCGCGCGCACGCGCCAAAGTTCGCTTGCCATTTGCATATGGCTATTGTACACTACCTAATCATTATGGAAATCCCACTTTGTGTAGCCACGGTGGCTGGAAGAGGCGTATGGGCGAGCGTAACCGCGTTCTCGATACAACAATAGCAAACATTCAGAAACGGTTCGGCGAAGGCGCGATCATGCGGCTGGGCGATGCAAGCCACCTGAACGTGGAGGCAATCCCCACCGGCGCGCTGTCGCTGGACATCGCTCTC
>JAVVFG010000425.1:0-2509 GCA_032260445.1 Anaerolineae bacterium
GCCCACCTGCCAGTGACTCGGCCCTGTCCCTGTCAAACCTCGAACGTGCTGCAGCTCATAGCTGGGGCCGTCGAGGCCTGTACGGAGCCGGCGCTGTGCCGGCCTGGTACTTTTTCAAGGTCGTGCCGACGTTGCCACTTTCTTCACGTGTCGTTCACTTGTGTAAACCCGTGAAGTCTGGCAGGATTAGCACGTGTGTTCTACGGACGGTTCCCCCGCCCTGACACTGGGAAGGGGCGCCGTAACAGAAAACGTCCTCTGGTCCCGATTGCTAAGGGAAGACCAGAGGACGCTCTCGAACCTTAACAATCGAATGTCATGCCGACTGGCAGATGACTTTGTACCCCGACCAGGAGTCGAACCTGGGCCTTTGGCTCCGGAGGCCAACGCTCTATCCTCTGAGCTATCGGGGCGCTGAGCGACGGTTGATTTTGCCACACGGCGGGGGTATAGTCAAGTGCGCTAACGGTGGATTTATGGAGCGCACACCAGCCGTAAGGCCTGTGCCAAAAATGTACCGGCGAACTATTTGGCGCCCGCCCTTCCTCGACTACAATAAGCTCGCACTGACTGGTCGGAAGCTGTCTATGAGCACAGTCGCCGCGCTGCTGCGGCGCCAGCATGGGATTGCATCAGAATGATGACCAAGCCTGCCATCCAATTGCCACCGCTGAATGTGAGCCGGATCGCGATGGCGACGCTGATTGCTGTCGCTATTGCGGCGGCCTTCTGGTTGCTCTTTCGCTTCCGCATCGTCGTTCTGATTTTCTTTTTCGGGCTGTTCATAAGCACAACGATCCGGCCGGCGGTTGCCTGGCTCTTCCGGCGCGGGGTGCCGCGCTGGGCGGGCATCATCGTCGTCTATGCAGCCTTCCTCCTCTTGATCGTCGCCATGGCTCTGTTGGGAGCGCCCCTGCTCGCCGAGCAGACGACCCGCTTCGCCGCCGCGGTCCCGGAGATGTATGAGCAGTTACGGGAGACGCTGATCCGGGATGGGGTCGGCCCTATCTTCCGCATCGTGCTTCGCCTGCCGCAACAGCTTCCGCTGTTTGGCAGCTCGGAGACGGCAGAGCAGGAAGCACTCCCGATGTTGGCGCGGGCGATGGATAATCTGGCACTCGCGGCACGTGTCGTTCTTGGCGTCATTGCGACTTTCCTGATCGCCTTTTACTGGACGCTGGATGGCGAGCGGGTGAAGCGCAGCGTGCTGTTGCTGTCATCACCGGAGAAACGCGAGTCACATCGCGAGCTCATCAACGAGCTCGAAGCGCGGCTCGGCGCGTATACCGCCGGTGTCTTGATCCTGATGGCGATCGTCGGGGTCATGTCCTACATCGCCTACCTGCTCATCGGCCTACCCTATGCGCTGTTTCTCGCACTGGTGGCCGGCTTGTTGGAGGGCGTGCCGACGATTGGGCCGACGCTTGCCGCCGTGCCAGCCACCCTGGTGGCGTTTTCAATCTCGCCCGTGCATGCGCTTTGGGTGATTATCGCCTCCATCGTCATCCAGCAAGTCGAGAATGCGGTCCTGTTCCCGCGGGTGATGAAGAGCGCGGTCGGCGTCCACCCGGTGGTAACCCTGCTCGCTTTCTTTGGCTTCACCGTCCTTTTCGGCGTCGCCGGCGCCCTCGTCGCCATTCCCCTGGCAGCTACCATTTCAGCCATCTTCAGCTATTTCGTGCTGGCGCCGCAAAATGCGGTGACCATCGAGCCCGGGGGACGCGACCGGCTGAGTGTCCTACGCTACGAAACGCAACAGCTGCTGGCAGACGTCAGCCAGCGTGGGCGAGAAGAGCCGGGCGATGGCGAGCTAGACGACGAACGGGCGGCCGTGCGCGACAATCTTGAGCGGCTGGTCGCTGAGCTAGAAGCGTTCTTAGGCCGCTATCGCAACGGGGAGAACGGGGAGGAAGAACAGAAGTGAAACGGTTCGCCGGTTACGCCCTCGTCGTCATTGCCTCCCTCGCAACCCTCTATCTGTTGTGGCTGCTGCGCGCCGTCGTCGGGGTGTTCGTGCTGTCGCTATTCTTCGCAGCTACGGTGCGCCCGATCATCAGCCGGCTAAAGCGGCGCGGGCTGCGCACACCTCTGGCGCTGGGCATCACTTACGCAGGCATCGTCCTGTTCTTCGTGCTGCTGGTCGCTGCCTTGAGCCGCCCGCTGAGTGTCGAAATGCAGGCGCTCATCGATGCGTTTGGAAGCCAATATGACACGGGCCACGCGCGCTGGTCGGTCGGCACAGGATTTCAGAAGTTGGTAGCCGCACAGCTTCCACCGCCGAACGATCTGTACGAAAGCCTGGCTGCCGACGATGGTCGAGTTCTGGTGAACGCGCTCTTCCGGGTAGGGCAAACCGCTGGCGCCGTCATCGCGGCGCTGGTCCTGGTGATGGTCATCAGCATCTACTGGACGCTCGATCAGGCCCATTTTGAGCGGGTGTGGTTGGCATTGGTAGCGCCGGAGCACCGCGCACGGGCGCGCGAGATCTGGCGTGCGACCGAGTGGGGAA
>JAVVFG010000426.1:0-2441 GCA_032260445.1 Anaerolineae bacterium
AGATGAAGCCGACGACGGCGATTTCCGGATTCTCGTAAGGAGCAAAGCCCACATACCAGGAGTGGGTGGGGAGAATGCGCCGCACTTCGATGTCCTCCCACCGGCAGAAGCCGCGCTTGATGGCGATGTTGTCGCAGAATTCGGCCGTCCCGGTCTTGCCCGCAGTGGTCAGCCCGTAATCGTCGAACCAATCGACGTAGCCGACGCCGGTGCCGCCTTCCATGTTTACCATGCGCATCGCTTGAGCGATCACGTCGAAATATTCAATAGGGACATCGACGACGTTCAAGACCTCCGGCTGGAGGACCGGGTCGCCGTTGGCATCAAACTCGACGTTGACCGTCACTTCACTGGCATCGACAGGATTGCCACGGCGATCTTCGAAGCGCAGGCTTCCGTCCGGTTCCTGCAGGACGACGATGTAGCGACCGTCACCGTTCTCAATGACGACGTTGCCATCCTGGTCGGTCATGTGGTGCACGAGGCGCGGGCGGTAGAGATAGCCACGGTTGGCGACAATGGCCGCCATCTGCGCCATCTGTAGCGGCGTCGCGAGGACATAGCCTTGGCCGATGGCCGCGTTATAGTCGTCGCCGGTGGACCACGGCTCGCCGTAGTTGAGCGCTTTCCACTGCGCGGTGGGCACATTGCCCGGCGCTTCGGTGGGTAGCTCGATTCCCTGGAGCCTGCCGACGCCAAACTGCAAGGCGTACTTGTGCAGGCCATCGACGCCGAGCCCGTTGACGAGCTCGCCGTCCTGGTTGAAGCCGCCGCCGATTTTGTAGAAGTAGATATCGCACGACTGGGCGATGCCGACAAACATGTTAACCAGCCCATGCGAACCTTGCGGCGTCTTGCTTACCCAGCAAACGAATTCCTGGCTGCGACCGGGGTCGTTGGGGGCGAAGCGGTTAGGGATACGGATCGTGCCGGGGGCATTGAGCTCGCGGTAGGGGGAGATGACGCCCTCAGTGAGCGCGCCTGCCGCCGGAATGAGCTTCCAGATCGAGCCGGGCGGGTATTGGCCGGCGATGGCATGGTTCAGCAGCGGCTCGTAGTCGTTGCGCGCCAACCCCAAGTAATAGTCGACGGGCACTTCCGTGGAGAAGCGGTTGTTGTCGAAGGTGGGAATGTTGACCATCGCCACAATTTCGCCGGTGTTTACTTTGATGGCGACGATGACGCCCTGTTCGATTTCGGGGTAAGTCGTCACCCCGGTAAACCAGTCGGTACGCGCCGTATTGCGGCGCGCGTCCATGACCTTTTCTAGAATCTCGTACACCTCGGCCTGCAGCTCGGCATCCAACGTCAGGTGCAGGTTGAGGCCCGGGAGCGCTTCTGTCACTTCGCCAATAGAGCGGAGCTCGCGGCCCGTCCAGTCTACTTCGATCGTGCGCTGGCCCTTCTCGCCGCGCAGCTCATCCTCCATCGAGACTTCCAGCCCGGACCAGCCGACGCGGTCGTCGCGCTCGTATCCAAGCTCGGGTTCCAGCCAATCCTCATTCGGAATCGGACCCATGAAGCCGACAATGTGTGAGGAATACTCACCGTTAGGGTAGCGGCGCACAGCCTGCGGGATGACGCGCACGCCGGGCATAAAGATGCTTTCCTGGGTGATCTGGTAGGCGAGGGTTACCGGGACACTCGTGGTGATCACCGCCGGCAAATACTGCGCGAAGCTAAACTCGCGGTAGATGTCTATGATGCTGTCGGGTAGCTGGGGAATGATCCCGGCTTCGTCCAGCGTTTCTTCGGCAGAGACAGCGTAGAGCTCGGAGAGCCGCGTGTAGATTTCGACGAGTTCGGGATCGGCTTCGTCGATCAGCGCCTGTTGCTGCAGCGTGTTGGTGACAGGGACACCGGTGAGCACCGAGAGGCGCTCGAAGACACGCATCCGCTCCGCTTCGTCGTCCGGCAGAAATGCCGGCGTGATCGTCACGTCGAAGCTAGGCTCATTCACCGTCAATGGCACGCCAGTCTTGTCAAAGATGATGCCGCGGGCAGGATCGATAGAGAGCACGGCGAACTGGTTATCGTTCGCCAGGGTGATTAGCTCCTCAGACTCTCCCTGTTGCAGGAGAAACACGCGAGCGAGCAAAAACAGGAGCACGCCGGCAATGATGATGCGGAAGAAGTGCAGGCGCCCGCGCTGCCCCTCATCTTCGATGGCCTCTTCCGGTTCGTGCAGGTCCCAACCTCTAAATGACATGTACGCTCATTTCCTTTCTGGTATCGCCGTGCGGGCAATCATCAGAACTCAATCTGGCGTGGATAGAGCAACTTGTCGAGATAACTGGCGAGCCAGTAAGCCGGCAGGCCAAGCAGGCCATGTAGCAGGACGGCCGGTGGCAGCAGGCTGATATTGCGCCACGAAAATAGATGGCCAGTAAACCGCAGCAGAATCAGGCTGATGAGAAGGTAAATGGAGAATACGAGTCCCG
>JAVVFG010000427.1:0-2379 GCA_032260445.1 Anaerolineae bacterium
AACGTTTTCCGGCATGGTCCGCTGCAGGAGGCCGGTCATCTCCTCTAAATAAGCAGTGAGGTCGATCGCCTGCTGCTCGACAATCGAGTTGCGGCTGTAGTCGAGTAGCTGGCGGATGAGGCGAGAGGCGTGGTAGGCTTGCTGGCTAATGAGCGAGAGATATTGGTGGCGGCGAGGGTGATCGGGCTGCCGTTCGAGGAGGCCGCTGTACAGCGTGATGATCGACATGATGTTGTTGAAGTCGTGGGCGATACCCGTTGCCATACGTCCCACGGTGGCCAGCCGATCCTGGGTTTCGGCTTGCCTGGTGATGGCGCGCCGCGGGGTGATGTCGACGACAATGCCCTCAACGGCGATGGGCTCGTCGGCCGAAGGCGCGAACACACCGTCGCCCTGCTCCCACACCCATTTCTCTTCGCCGACCCGCGTCTGGATGCGGTAGCTGATCTGGAAATGGCGGCGCTCGCGCAAGGCGCGCTCGATTTCCTCCCAGACCATCTCGCGATCTTTCGAATAGATCAGGTCGCGGTAGGAGAGCGTCTTGTTCTGTATGAGATCGGCTGCGTCGTAGCCGGTGATATCGCGGCAACCATCGCTGACGAATTCCATTGTCCGTTCACGGTCTGTACGGCAGCGAAAGACCATGCCCGGAAGATGGCTCAGGGGAGGCGTCAGCGGTGGACGCCTTTCCTGCACCTCGTTCACTGTTGGTAAAGGTCAGTTAACGAGCGCGCAAAACGGAAAGGGCGGGCATTCCCCCGCCGCGATAGGCGCCAACCATCTCGTATTGCCGCTGGCTGCTCGGCTGCTCGGCCGGGACCATGTTCCCGTTGACCACATGGCTAGCGAAATCTGCCAGGGTTGCTGCCTTGACCGAGAGGACGAGGGCCTTTTCTGCGGGTAACAGCGCGAACGTCGTGCCGTTATAGCCGGTTTCCAATGCCTCAGCAGCATTATCCAACAGGCGACGGCAAAAGTCGGGGCTGACGACGGCCGCGGCAAAGAGACGTGAAAGGCCTGGGCTGAACTGTGAGTGTAGCTTTCGGTTCATGTGTCTGTCTTCCTCCAGTTAAACGCAATCCGCCGGTGAAACGGAACTCAGATGATACGGGCGCATCTCCGGTTGCCGGCCTGCTGGGAAGATCCGGCGGCGTTTAGCCAAAAAAGACAGAATGAAGGAGAGCGTATCTACAATAATGTCGCCCGTACCTGCTTACCGGCGGCAGCAGGATTAGGTTGTCGGTTGCCGCTTATCGACCAGAGTAGCCGAAAAGCGCCCAGCGCGATGAAAATATCCCCCAAACTGTACGCTGCTCGCAGCGGCAGCCAGTCTGGCAAAAGGAAGCGATCGGCCAGCCAGGGTAGGTGCGTTGCCGTAGCGGGCAGGACGATGTCCTTGCTCCACCAGAGCCGTTCGCCGGTGGTCCACGTCCCGCCGGCGTTCGGGGCAAAGCGGGTGACTACCTCTGGGAAGATGGGCATGAGGCCGCCGTTGGCGATGATCACTGCCAGGTTCAGCGCGACGCCGAGCCCGAGCAGGACCATGCCCGGCTGGCCGCGGTTCCGCCAGGCAAAGCCAAGTAAGAGAACCTGGGAGAAGACCAACATCGCCGCTGCTGCCATGAAGGGCAGCACACGAGCGGTTGTTACCCAGTGAAAGGCCAGCCATTGCGGAAGGAATGCCATCAACACGAGCCAGACACTTCGCAGTGTAGGGGGTTGTAAAGGTTGGCGGAGATAGCTCGCTCGCAGCAGCGACGCTACCAGACCCGCCATCACGGCAAGCGTAAGAATCATTCAGGACAGGGAATTTAGCAGCCGCTGCAGAAATAGCTGTCGACGGGGGCGCCGCCACCCAAAACGAAGAGAAGCAGGGTCACCAGCACGACGACAAGCTGGACGTAACGGCGATCGACCTGAACCATACTTCCCAACCAACGCTGCAGATTCATTTTCATTACGGTCCTCCTCAAATTTACCCTCAAGGCACAAGTAGTTATGAATATAGACCGTGAGAGAGGACGAAGGTAAGGACGAGGGTGGGTACGGAAGGACCAATATTCGTCTGTACAGGCTGGTTGTTTTCAGGAAGCAGCGGTCAACGAATGGTAGAGCTCGACGGTACGCTGCGATGGATAGACGCGGATCTCCTCTTCGAGCGCCTGCTGGCAGCGGTTGAATTGGCGCACGACGGCGGCCATGTTGCCGCGCGCGGCATGGGCGCGCATCGCCAGCCGGTGCGCTTCTTCTAGACAAGGGTCTTCGGCGAGCAGTCGCCGGCACAGGGCCAGCACGCGCGTGTACGCCTCCTCCTGGAGATCCAGCTCGGCCAATTCGAGAGCAGCTTCGCGGTAGGCTTCGGCGAGCGCCTCGCGTTCC
>JAVVFG010000428.1:0-2358 GCA_032260445.1 Anaerolineae bacterium
ACCTGCTCGTACAGACGCGCATTGGTGATGGCGATGGCTGCATGAGCAGCCAGCAACTCGATGAGATCTTCATCGGCGCGGGTGAACTCGGTGCCATCCATTTTGTCGGCAAGATAGAGGTTGCCGAGGATCTCGCTGCCAGCCTTAATTGGCACGCCGAGGAAGGCGGTCATGGGCGGGTGCCCGGGAGGAAAACCTACGGATCGGGGGTCGTCAGTGACTCGCGGGATGCGGATCGTGCGCCCCTCGCGCAGGATAGCGCCGAGCAGCCCGAGGCCTTGTGGCATGTTTTCGATGCTTGCGGTTACGTCCGGCGCCATGCCGACGTGAATAAAACGGGCCAGCCGGCCGGCGCCATCCGGGATGCCCAGGGCGGCGTAGCGCGCGCCGACGAGCTGCCGCGCAGCTTCGACGATACCGTGCAGGGTCTTGTCGAGCGAGAGGTTGCTGGCGACGGAGAGGGCCGCTCGATTCAGCGCCGCCAACGTGTCTGATGAAACCCGTCCAGCAACTACCATATCAGAGATAGTCTTGCAGGTGGTGTTGCACCGCGTAGGCAGCCGCTTCGGCCCGATTGGAGACACTTAGCTTCGAGAGGATGCTGCTGACATAGTTGCGGACAGTGCCTTCACTCAGGAAAAGGGCTTCGGCAATCTCGCGATTGGTGTTGCCTTCGGCTATCAACGCCAGTACCTGCATCTCCTGGGGTGTCAAGTCCCCAAATGCTGCTTTCTCCTCGTTCTGGATCGCCCGGCGCACTTCGTTAAAGACACGCTGGGTGAGCGACGGGTCGAGAGTAGCCTCACCGCGCGCAGAGGCTTCTATTGCCTGAATGAGCTCGCCACTGCCGATCTGCTTGAGCACGTAGCCACAGGCGCCGGCGCGTATGGCTGAGAATAGCAGCTCGTCGTCGGCGTAAGAGGTCAGCATGACCACCTTAGTAGCCGGCAGCGCTGCTGTGATAGCCTGGCAAGCCTCAATCCCGCTGCTTCCGGCGAGCCGGATGTCCATGAGCACAATATCTGGCTCTTCCTCAAGGGCCTTGGTAACCGCTTCGTCAGCGGCCGCTGCCTCGGCGACAACGTCAAAGTTGGCGTGGCGCTCGAGAAGGCTCTTCATCCCAAGCCGCACTACCTCGTGATCGTCAACCAGCATGATCCGTAATTTCGTCATAGTCGTAGTATATCTCGCTTTGACCACATCTTCCAGAAAATGAGCGGGCCACAGACAACGGCGTCTCGTGCACCCTGTCACTCGGGAAACATGACATCCGTCACTACAGAGAATGACGAGTTCTCAACTACGATCGTCTCGATAGTGCCCGTTACGGCACTACGAAACGCCAGGAGATGCCGTCATGGATCCCGTCCTATTAGCGCGTCTGCAATTTGCCGTTACCACTATCTACCACTTCTTCTTCGTGCCGCTCACCCTGGGTCTGTCCATCATGGTCGCCCTGATGGAGACGATCTACGTACGCACCGGAAAGCCAGTTTACAAGGAGATGACGAAGTTCTGGGGCAAGCTGTTCCTGATCAACTTCGCCATGGGCGTCGTCACAGGCATCGTCCAGGAGTTCCAGTTTGGGATGAACTGGTCGGAGTATTCGCGCTACGTAGGCGACATTTTTGGCGCGCCGCTAGCGATCGAGGCGTTGCTTGCCTTTTTCCTCGAGTCGACCTTCCTCGGCCTGTGGCTGTTCGGCTGGGATAAGCTATCCAAAGGGTTGCACGCGGCAACGATGTGGATGGTAGCGATTGGGGCCAATATCTCTGCCCTGTGGATTCTGATCGCCAACAGTTTTATGCAGGAGCCTGTGGGCTATGTTCTGCGCAACGGGCGAGCCGAGATGGACGACTTCTTTGCGCTGCTGTTTAACCCACACGTCTTCGTCCAGGTGCCGCACGTGATTATGAGCGGGCTGGTGACAGCCTCGTTCTTCGTCCTGGGGATCAGCGCCTACCATTTGCTGCGGCGCGGCCGGAATCGGGATGCCTTCCGGCTGAGCTTCCAGATCGCGGCGATTATTGGCCTGGTGGGCACGATCTGGGTGATTATGTCGGGCCACAGCCAGGCGCAGCACATGGTTCAAGTGCAGCCGATGAAGATGGCGGCGGCAGAAGCGCTGTGGGATACGGAAGATCCGGCGGCGATGTCGCTCTTCACGGTGGGGAACGAAGCCGAACGACGCGACGTGTTTGCCATCCGGCTGCCGCGGGCCTTAAGCCTGCTTGCGTTCAACCAGCTCGAAGGCGAGGTGCAGGGTATCAACGACCTGCAAGCAGTGTACGAAGCGCGGTATGGTCCGGGCGATTACGTGCCGCCGGTGGCGATCAGCTATTGGAGTTTCCGCATCAT
>JAVVFG010000429.1:0-2352 GCA_032260445.1 Anaerolineae bacterium
CATTTCGTTCAGTTTTGCCGATTTTTGCCTCTTGACATCTAACCGCATCGCTTTGTCGCTAGGCAGCAATTGTCAGGCGATGGCAACACGATCGGTATCCGCCGCATCGTATGCCGGCGCCAGCAGTACCGTCAGCAACAGCGACAGCACAGTGAGGTAGAAGCTATTCAGGAACAGCTCGTCGTTGTCCACGCCGAAGATGAACACGAGGATAAGCGAGCCGATGACGAGAAAGGTGCCCGCCGAAGCGGCGACGATAAACGTCACCGGCCATAGCTTCGCCAGGATGCGTGGCCATCTCCGGTCGCTGCGCGGCGCGCCGAGGCGTGTCCCGGCAACGCCCGCCAGGATCCCGATGAGCGGCGGGCCAAATCCACCACCGAGCAGCAGCATTGCCAACGAGAGCAGGATCAGGATGCGCCCGCCGTGTTTGCGCTCGACGAACGCGGCTGCCCAAATGATCACCGCTGCCGACATGATGATGTTGAGGATGCCGGTCGCCAGCATGTTGGGGATGATCGTCATCCCCGGCTCGCCGCCCATGTTGGTAGCAATCGGGCCCTGCGTCCACGAGTCGATGAGGATACCGTCCGGCGCCACATTGCCCTGCAGGACTTCGCCAACGCCGTGGGTGATTCCGCCTATCCCGGCGAGAACGCCGAACAGGGAGGCGACGGTCCTGGCGGCACTGAGATCGCTGAAAGCGGGTGCGTGATGCATGATCGTATTTTGAGACATATTTCCCCCAAGCGACATCTTATGGTTCTCGGATGACAGACAAGAGCAGGTACCCCTGCTGGTGCAAGTGCCTGATCAGCCCGATCAGGCCCGACTGGTCGGCGTTGACCGCGAGCAGCGTCGCTTCGGGATCTGAGCGCACGATGGTGATCTGGAGTGGGCTGGTCAGGTTGCAGGTCCGCTCGTCCAGCCCATCCCGCACCGCAATCTGGTAAGTACAGACATTGTCCATGGTCCTCTCCACGAGTCGGCGCCACGCTTGCGTGATATCCCGATCCTGCCACAGGGTGCGGCAAAGTGAACCACACAAAGATGTAGTTAGCGCAGGGAAAAGATGTGGGTTCCTGGGAGCCGGTGCTTAGAGGATGCCGAGCTGGCGGGCGCTCTCCACGGCTTGCCCTCGCTTATGCACGTTGAGCTTACCGTAGATAGCTTTGACGTGGAACCGCACGGTGTTGAGCGAGATGAATAGCCGCGCGGCAATCTCTTGATACGTCAACCCTACCGCCATGAGGTTGAGCACTTCCAGCTCTCGCTCCGACAAGGGTTCGACCAGGGCGGCAGGTGGTGCGCCCGTTGCCGGCTCTGGTTCGCGCGGCCTTCCAGACAGTGACAATCGGGCAAACGCGTCCAGGATACCATCCGCGTGCTCTGCCTGTGCACGCTCCAGCTTGTTCTGTTTGCGCAATTGAGCCAGAGCCTCGGCTAACCGTGGCCCCTGGTCGAGAAAGATGCCAGTGAAGCCTTCAGGCGCAGCGAGCGCCAGGGCCGCCGTGTAGTCCGCCGCACTGGCAGCAGCGCTGCCCCTTTCCGCGTGCATCTGCGCCCGCAACAGGAGCGCTTCCAGTTCGACAAGCCGGTACCGGCCCTCACGGGCGGCGACGATGATCCAATCGGCGAGTGGCATCCCCACGGCCAGGTTGACAGCGCCGCCGCCGGCTCTGGCCTCGGCAAGCAGAAGGTACAGGCTGCTGTTGTACAACAATCCCGACGAATGGCTGATGCGCGCGCCGTCTGGCAGCTCAGGAAAGGTGAACGCGTCCTGAAACGAGAATCCCTCTCCCTGCAAGGCGATCTGCGCCGCGGCGAGGCGCCCTTGCGCCAGATAGACGCGAACCTGCTGCGCGACCACTTCTTGTCGGATGTAGGCCGGCGCTTCCCCCTGGACGAGGTCGACTGCTTTCTGGATTTCGCCGGTAGCCATCTCGAGATCGGCCTCAAGCTGGTAAAGGCGCGCCAAGAACGCTCGGCAACCAGCGATGCCGCTGTTGTAGCCGCCGAGCGTGCTCAATTCGAGGGCCCGCCGCCCGTAACGGCGCGCCTGTTCGAGCTCCTGCCATTCGTAATAAATCTGCGCTAGCACCCCATAGGCGAGAGCACTAATCGGCGGCAGCACCCCAGCGCGCTCAATCCGTTGCACCGCCTCGGTGGCAATCTCAAACGAGCGCTGTAAGTGGCCCTGTTCCAGCGCCATCTGCGCGAGACCAGAGACAGCCATCATTTCGGCCACCGCGTTATCCGCTGCGCGACCATACTGGATGGCCATCCGGTAACTCTCCGTAGCGTCCGTATACGCCGCCACTAGCTGTTGGACGCTGGCGACTGCCCAATAAG
>JAVVFG010000430.1:0-2348 GCA_032260445.1 Anaerolineae bacterium
TGAAGAGACGGAAGACGGTTGTTTGCAGCGCGGCGGCATCCACGGGGCCGCCGGCATAGGCGAGCACGAGGTTGACCCCCAGCGTACGCAGGAACGAGCTCTTGCCAGCCATGTTCGACCCGGTGATGATGTCCACGGTACCCAAAGTGGGAATCGCAAAATCATTGCGCACCTTGGCGTCGTCGGGGAGCAGGGGATGGCCAAGCTGTTCGCCGGAAAAGGGCGTGTCTGCGGCAGTGAACGTGGGGAAGGCGTAGTGCGGATTCAGATAGGCGAGGTTCGCCAGGCTACTCAGGGCTTCCAGCTCATACCAGACGTCGAGCCAGCTCGGCAGGCGCCGGGCCAGCTCCGCGCGCCAATGCTCGAGGCGGTCGGCGAGGAACAGGTTCCAGGGGACGGCGACGTTGAGCACGAGGGCGAGCACGGGATTGGCGGCGAGGCCGGCGGCGTTGACAATGCGGCCAACGCGGCGGAGGTAAAGGGACGGCCGCTCATCGCGCCGAAACGCTTCGCATAGCGATAGAAGCGCGCTATCCCGTGGCAACCGGGCCGTCTCCAGGAAGCGGAACACCGCGCCTGTCTGGCGCAGCGCGTCCTGCAGCGCCAGGGCTTCGGGAAACAGCTCGCTGGCAGCGCGGCCAAGTGTGAGGTAGAGGAGAGCGTAGAGCGCAAAGGTCAGCCGCCACCACGGCGCGAGGCCAGCCCATTGGGCAGCGGCAAACAGCGCCATGTTGGCGACGGCGAGCAGGCTGAGCCCGATCAACAGCGGGCGCAACGAGTGCGGCGCGCTTTTGTGCGCCAGCCAGCGCTGCAGGCGCACGGCAGGCTCTCCCTCGCCAGGCCGGGTGAGGAGGGCGTGCAACTGCAGCCGGTCGCGAAAGCTGCTGCGCGGAACCAGCTCCTGCACGACCTTCTGGCGCTGCAGGCTGGCCGTGGCCTCCGGGGCCGGAGCGAGCAGCCATGACGACAGCCGCTGACTACCACCGCTGGAAACGGACACGTCGAGCAGGTGGAGCAGAGAGCGCGGGCCAAGCAGGTCGAGGTCAAGCGCAAAGGGATGGTCTGTGCTGGGCGCCGGAACCGCCGGGGGCGGCCCGAGCGCATCCCAGTCTAGGGCCATGCGTGCCAGATGCTGGCGTTTGATGTCGCGCCAGCGCCGGTGGCGGCGGAGCGCAGCGTCCAGCCGCCGGTGATAGGCGACGACGGCGCCGAAGATCAGCAGCCAGACAAGGACAGCCGGTATCCAGTAGGTAGGGCCGCGCAGGAAGAAGAGCGCACCGCTGGCGGCGAAGCCAGCGACAAAGGTGAGCAGGCGCGCCCAACTGACCCGCTCGGCGCGGCGCGCGATGGCAGCGTGCCGCCGCTCAACGCGCGCAACCTGGCGCTCCATGGCTTGCTGACGGCGCGCTTTATGCGCATAAGGACCTGTCACGTGGTGGGGCTGCGGCGGATACGGTAGGCGCGCAGCGTCTGCGGATGCAACAACCAGATCAGGCCGAGCAGGGGCTGGATGAAGGGAAAGTAGCCATAGTCAGCACCAAAATGGCGCCACGCTGTTTCGCCGACGAGGTCGGGTCGCACGTAGCTGAGCGTGCCGACGACGGCAATGCCCACCATTTCCAGGCTAAGGGCGACGACGGAAACGGTCCAGGCTCGTTTCGAGCGGCGCGCAAAGCCTACCGCCGCCACCAGATAAAGGGCAGCGGCGATCGTCGTCAGCAGCGGCGGCACGTAGTTGGTTACACCCTCTTTCAAGAAGAGCTGGTATAATCCCCGCGCGCCGGTCGAGAGCGCGAGTACAGGATAGGAAACGGCCAAAATCTTGCCGGTCACGTCGGCAAAACGGCTCAACTCCGGGGCATCTGTCGTGATCTCCCCGTGGTCCAGCGATTTCTGTAGGGTGTCCTGATTCATAAGGCGGATGATAGTGAGTTCCCAGGTGGCTGGCAACAAGCTGATTAACCCCAATGAAGTCTGGCCAGACCTGACAGGTGTCCAAGACCTGTCGGGTCTCCGCGGCGGCGAATTTACTCTCCGGAAATGTGCCTTTCTTTGTGCCTGTAGCCAGCCGGCGGTATTTGCCAGCGGACCTCCATGCCGGTAGCATCGGCGACGGCGGTGCGCCACCAAGCCGAGTTTTGATGCAGCACCCGCGTGGTGCCCCAGGAACGATGAAAGCGACCCTGATCTACAATCCACAAGCCCGCAGTACCGATACGCACACGGTCGATGAACTACAGGAGGGCCTCCGCGAAGCCGGCTACCGTCCCGTGTATACGCCGACCGCGAAGGAAGAAGAACTTGACGCAGCGCTGCGCGACGCTGACGGCGGGCTCGTCGTCGCTGCC
>JAVVFG010000431.1:0-2302 GCA_032260445.1 Anaerolineae bacterium
CAGGCAACCTCAGCGCGCGGGTGGGTACGGCGGCGCGCGAAGTCATGGAGGAAGAGTACCGCCACCTGCAGGCAAGCGACAGCCGCGCGCGCTCCTTGCAGGCGATGGCCTCGACCTTACGCGCGACACTCAGTTTTGAGCGCGTAGTGGAGGCGGCCCTCGACGTGTGCAGCGAAGTCTTGCAAGAGCTGGGCGTGCCGGCGCGGGCGGTGGCTGGCGCCGTCTTCCTCTACGACCGGCAGCAACTCGTGCCGGTGGCCACGCGCAGCTTCGTGCCGAACGATCTCGAGGTTCGCATCGAACGCGAGGCGGGAATCATTGGCAAGGCGCTGGAGACAGCGGAGCCAGCGCTGACGCATACCCCCGGTGACGATGCGGCGCTCGGCCGGCTGCTCACCTTCCAGAAGTGCCAGACCGCGGTCTGTATCCCGCTGCGCACCGGCTTCCAGATTTTTGGGGTGCTGGTCATCGGCAGCGACCGGCGCCTGCAGTTCCACCCAAGCCAGCTGGAGTATTTCAACTCGGTTGCCGACCAGGCCGTCATTGCCCTGCAAAATGCGCAGCTCTACCAGGACCTGCGCGCTGAGAAGCAGCGCATGGTGCAGGCAGACGAAGAGGCACGCAAGGAGCTGGCACGCGATCTGCACGACGGGCCGACGCAGAGCATCGCGGCGATCGCCATGCGTATCAATTTTATCCGGTCGCTTATCGATCGCGACCCCGAGCAGGCGCTCGAAGAGCTTGACAAGGTCGAACGGCTGGCGCGGGAGACGTCACAGGAAATCCGGGGGATGCTCTTCACTCTGCGCCCGCTGGTTCTGGAAACGGAAGGGCTGGCGGCGGCGATCGAGACGGTCATCAACCGCATCCGCGACGCGGAAGGGCTGCACGTGCGGATGGTCGGCGACGAACAGACCGAGATTCTGAACGAGCGGGCCCAGGGGGTCGTGTTCTCCGTCGTCGAGGAGGCGCTGGGCAACGCGCGCAAGTATGCCAATGCCAACCGGGTCGAGGTGCGCTTCTGGCGAGAAGGAGATCTGTTTGTCGCCCAGGTGCAGGACGACGGCGTCGGCTTTGACGTGGAAGACGTGAACGATAGCTACAGCGTGCGCGGCAGCCTGGGGTTGGTCAACATGCAGGAGCGCGCAGAACGGCTGGACGGCTCGCTGCGGGTTGAATCGGAGCCGGGCGCAGGCACGACAGTGACGATGGTCCTGCCGCTGACGGCCGACGTCGTGCGCCAGCAGCACCCGTTGAGCCGCGTGCGCAGCTAAATTGCTCCATCCCCCAAGCCATGTCTATTCTCACGCGCGGGCCCCGGGCTTTCCTGTTGTGGGTCATCCTTAGCCTCGTCCTTTATTCCCTTGCCCCGTTCTACTTCCCGCTCCTCAGTTATTATGACATGGTGCCGACCGGCGACGTACGCACCTTTGCCCCTTCATTGCTGGAAGGGCTAGCGTATGGCCTGGCAGTCGCTGCTCTCTACCTCTTCTATCTGCTTGCCTACCGGACATCGCGCTCCGTTACGCTCAATCTCGCCGCGATCCTGGGGATCACCGTCGTGCTGGCGCTGCCGCTGTTGTTTACCTACCCGATTAATGCGAACGACGTCTTCCGCTACTACGTCCGCGGCCGGATCACGGCCGTACACGGTGCCAGCCCGCTGGTGGTCGCGCCGGACCAGTTCCCAGAGGATCCCTTTGTACCGCTGGCGGGCGAGTGGGCGGGCGAAACGTCGCCGTATGGGCCCGTGTGGGAGATGGTCGCCGGGGCAGTCGCGGCGCTAAGCGGTGAGAATCTGCTGGCAGCGCTCTTGTCGTTCAAGGTGCTGGCGCTGGCAGCGCACCTGGGCAGCGCAGCGCTGATCTGGTGGCAGCAGCCGGAGGCGTCGCTGAAGGTGGAACGGACCGTGTTATGGGCGCTGAATCCGGCGCTGCTGCTGATGTTTGCCGTGGACGCGCATAACGACAGCCTTTTGCTCTTCTGGCTGCTGCTGGGGACAGCGTTGTTTAAGCGGCGGCCGGTCACGGGGATGCTCGTGGCGCTGCTCGGCCCGCTGACGAAGATCATTGGGTTACTGCCGCTGCCATTTCTCTTTATTGGCGCCTGGAGACAGCAGTACGCGCGGGGCGCGCGGCTGCGGTTGCTATGGGGCACAGGGCTTGGCAGCATCCTCCTGGTGCTCCTTGCCTTCCTACCATTTGGCTCGCCGCTGCCGCTGGCACAGCGGCTCGCGGGTGAAGCGTCGGAGAGTGCGGGTTACTCCCCGGGCGTGGCGCTATGGCTGGCGCTCGAGCGCATC
>JAVVFG010000432.1:0-2170 GCA_032260445.1 Anaerolineae bacterium
ATAGCTCCCATCCGGCTCAAGGCCAAGGTACCGCCCCGAAAAGACGATTGCCGCCGGCCCGCGCCCGCGCAGGCGCACGTCGTGAACTTCGAACAGGCCCCGGAGCTCTCCCTGCAGCGCTGCCGCAGCCTCCCGTAACGGATCCGCTGGTGGCCCTGTCCGGAAAGGCAAAAACGCCATCACACGCTCGCCTAGATGCGCGGCATCGCAATTCCCTGCTGTTTTTGGTACTTGCCGTTGCGATCGGCGTACGACACCCTACAGATATCCTCGGCCGCAAGGAAAATGACCTGAGCGATACCTTCAAAAGCGTAAACCTTTGCCGGCAATGGCGTTGTATTGCTAATCTCCAGCGTCACATAGCCCTCCCATTCCGGTTCAAACGGCGTCACGTTGACGATCAGGCCGCAGCGCGCATAGGTGCTCTTGCCCACGCAGATCGTCAGGATGTCGCGCGGGATGCGAAAGTACTCCACCGTGCGCGCCAGCACGAAGCTGTTCGGCGGGATAATGCAGACTTCTCCCTTGTAATCAATGAATGACTCAGATTTGAAGTGCTTGGGATCGACAATCGCCGAATGGACGTTGGTAAAGATCTTAAACTCATCAGTCACGCGGATATCGTAACCGTATGACGATAGGCCATAACTAATCACATTCTCGCGCACCTGGCCGTCGACGAACGGCTCGATCATCTTGTGTTCCAACGCCATCTCACGAATCCAGGTGTCGGGTTGAACGCCCATTATCTCTCCTTCTCAAGGGCCTCTATGCAGCTTTCGTATCCGGAATAGGTCTGCCGCGCATTGTAGCATGGCTGCTGATCCTGACCAAAACAAGAGCCGTTACTGTCCTTTCTCGACCTTTGACAAAGCTACCCGATCTCGCTAGACTTTCTACTACAGTCGTACAAAGTCGTCTGCCATTCGTTCTCCACAAGTACATCATGATACGGTTACTGTCCGACTTACCGGCGGTCCGGGCACATAATCTCAGCCGCGTGCTGACCCTAATCCATCGCACCGGCTCCATGTCACGCGCCGACCTCGTGCGCCAGTCTGGTCTCAGCGCCACCACAATCTCCTCGCTCGTCGGCGATCTTCTCGCCAGCGGTTTTGTGCATGAATCTGGTACAGGCGTCTCCAGTGGCGGTCGCCCGCCGATTCTCCTCCAATTCGACTACAAGTTCCGCCACGTCCTCGGCGTCGATATTGGCGCCACCCACATCCATGTCATCGTCATGGATTTCCGGGGCGACATCGTCGCCAGCCGCTTCTGCCGCATCGACGTCATCGTCGACCCGCATGGCACTATTGCTGCGATCCGCCGTCTCCTTCAGGAAGTCCTCGACGAAGCACCACTCGCCTTGGAGCAAATTTCCGGATTGGGTGTCACCATTCCTACGCCCCTCGCCGGCGAAAAGCTGGATACGCTGACGACGATCTACATGCCCGCCTGGGAGGGGGTCGACCTGCTCGCGCAGATTGCAGACGCCTTCGCCTTGCCCGTCTACCTCGACAACGACGCCAACGCTGGCGCGGTCGCCGAGAAATGGTGGGGCCAGGGCCAGGCTTATGACAACCTCGCCTACATCAAGTTAGGCGTCGGCGTTGGCAGTGGCCTCATTCTCAACGGCGAAATCTACCGTGGCTCCGGGGGCACTGCTGGCGAGATCGGGCACACGACGATCAACGTCGATGGCCCGCCGTGTCGCTGCGGCAACCGCGGCTGCATGGAAAGCTACGTCGGCGCCAACGCGCTGGTCACTGCAGTCAAACAGCTATGCCAGGAGCGTGCTCAGCCGGCTGCTGGCGAGCGCGTGTTAACCGTCGGCGACATCGCTGCCGCCGCACTTGAGGGCGACCCCGTCTGTTCCGAAGTTGTCCAGCGCACCGGCGCTTACCTCGGCACAGCCATTGCCAACCTGCTCAACCTGCTCAACCCTGCCCTGATCATCCTCGGCGGAGACCTCGTCGCCGCGGGCGATCTCCTGCTCGATGCCGTTTGCGCGGCTGTCCGCCAGCGCGCCATGCCGAAAGCGTCGGCCGAGAGCGAGATCGTCATCAGCCGTCTCGGCCGTGACGCTGTAGCTATCGGCGCCGCGACACTGGCAATCCAGAACGCCTTTCGCCCATCCCGTCTGGCGCACACCCTTGCGCCGGCCAGCTAA
>JAVVFG010000433.1:0-1800 GCA_032260445.1 Anaerolineae bacterium
TCGTCGAGGGCGCAGTCACCCTTATGCTCCACCCACTCCCCGGCGCCATTCTTGGCCCTGGGCTGCTTCTTTCCCGGCAGTGTGCGCTGCCCCGGCTTGAGATACACGGCCTTCTTCGGATCCAACTTCTCGGACATGAGCTTCCTCCTGCAGGACTGAAAGATGGGTAAACGAAAAGGGCCGGCCGGACGTCTTCTCAACGTCCAACCGGCCCTTTCTCGCCTGGCCTACAGCCGCAGGCTGTCCTACCCGGCAAATACCAGGAGGCTGCTCAGTTTGTAGCCGTTTCTAACTTCGCTCGGCCAGCTTCAACACGAGCTTTCGGTTCCCTACCCATATTTCGTTGCCGCGAATGACAATGTCGCTCAATTCGCGGTCCGGTGTGATCAGCAGGTCGTCATCGTCGCCCACGACATCAATCGACAGGTTGACGGTTTCCTCTGTCTTCGCCGCAATACGCTCGGTAAGTAAGCCCAGGAAATGTTCGGCCGGCATCTCGCCGTAGCCGCTCGCCGTCCGTTCAATGTAAACGTCAACGAGGCTATCAAACTCAGCCTCGCCCATCTCCTCGAATCGTTTTTCTGTCATCCCGTGCCTCTCTGCAAGCGCAGAATGCGCCTTTTCCACTCACCATAATCCAGCGCCACCAGCTCGTGGCCACCTGCCTTTATTCTAACCGCATCCGGGAACCGTGTCACCACCGCACCCAGCGTCCCTTCCACGGTGTCGCCGTTGATTTCCTCCCACGCCTCCGGCTGCAGCATCACCGCCAGGGTGTAGGACCGTCCCTCTACAAACAGGCGCACGATGTAGAAATCATGCGAGAGCGGGGCTGCGACCTGCACGAAGTAGACCGACGTCTTGATGTCGCCCAGCATCCCGCTGACGATTAAATCGCCGGGGGAGTAGCGCGCCTGGCGGTCGGTCAAATCGTGGGCCTGGAACTGGACGCCGCTGCGCTGCAAATCCCGAAAGATTTCGACCTCGAAGGCATAACCGCGGGCGAAGGCGCCCCACCAGTACAGCAGATAGCTCACCAATAGACGGGCGCCGGGCAGCTCTGCCTCTCGCCAGCCACGGCGCCGGCACTCGGCCACGATCTGCCGCGCATAACCTGACCACAAGGTGGGACTTTCCTCTTCAACGTCATCCAGCGCGAGGAGCTCGCGCAAGTAATCGTCGGCAAAGGCGGAATCTACGACCTCCAGATAGAGGGCCCGGAAGGTGTGCCGGCCCTCGGCGGTAACGAGCAATGCCTGGTCCAGGAGGTCAAAGGCGGCGAACGCCAGGCGCCAGGCCTCGCCCCCGCGCAGGCGGCCGGCCAGATAGTCGACGACACGCCGCTCGTTTGCGGCTGTGAAGCCGGGCGGCAATTGGATCTCCAGCAAAGGCATTCCTCAGTTCAGAACTAATACCGTCCCCATTTCGTCTGGCATTTTCCGCCGGATCATAGCCCACCGCATTCCTGCGGGCACGCCGGCATACCCGGCTGCCAGCCCATCTCCTCCCACAGCTCGCGGCACCAGCGGTGAGACCGATCGTCACCATCTCCTGCCAGATGATCCGGTACAGCATGACCGCATCGAGGGCAAAGGTTGTCGCGCACCACGCGCCAACTCCCTGTGTCGCCATCGGCCGCCCTGACCACCAGCCAGACCGGGTAAGCGAAGACGAGGTGATACCGCTCTTCCCGCTGCAACAGCCAGCGGTAGAGCAGGTATTTCTCGCCGTCGTTCAACCGGCCGGCATCAGGGAAGGGCGCGCGATGAGCTACGTAAGGCGGTGACATTGGCCGGTCCA